>JAMIIA010000047.1:0-139985 GCA_035913795.1 Bacteroidales bacterium | reverse complement strand
GTATTTACAACTGTTTCTTATTTGATGGACAATGCAGAGCTGTGTTACCGTATTTGGGAATACCCCTTTTATAGCCTGGGTAAAACCTGTAAGGTTATCGGTACAGGCAATAAGTATATCTTCTACGCCACGGGCTTTAAGGTCGGTAAGTACAGTAAGCCAGAATGACGCAGATTCGTTTTCAGCTATCCACATACCCAGCACTTCCTTTAAACCATCATTTTTAAGGCCAATAACAATAAATATACACTTATTGATATACTTTCCGTTCTGCCTTACTTTTAGCACGATACCATCCATCCAAACGGTAAAATAAACGGATTCTAATGGTCGGTTCTGCCATTCTTTGACATGTTCTATGATGCGGTTTGTAACATTTGATATAGTGCCTTCGCTGACATCTACTCCATAAATTACTTTTACCTGTTCGCAAATATCGGAGGTGGTCATTCCTCGGCTATACATGCCTGTAATGGATTCCTCAAGCTTGTCGCTCATGCGTTGTCCTTTTGGGATGAGCTGTGGCTCAAACTCTCCATTTCTGTCTCTGGGGATGTTCAGAACCATGTCCCCAAGGTTGTCAGTTTTGATTTTCTTACTGAAGGAACCATTTCGGCTATTACCACTTCCATGACCTTCTTTGCTGTATTTTTCGTAACCTAAATGAGCTTCTAATTCAGCTTTCAACATCTCTTCAACCCCTTGTTTAAAAAGGTCATTAAAAAATGAATGAAAGTCTTCCTTGCTTTTGAATTGCTTGAAAAAATCTTTTGGGATTGTGTCTTTTGCACTCATAATAATAATTTTAAGTTATTACAAAGTTAGTGCTGCCCTGCTACATTTCGCTTCGGCTACGCCTGCGCTTCATTTCGCAGGGCAGCACTAACTACCTATTATTATAAAGTGTTTACACAATCTTTTTTATACTACCGAATAAAGAGAAAAAAGACTTATATGAATTAAAAGGCTTAAAAGACAATTTTGATAAAACGTTTTCGCTTCTGCAAATTATGGTTGATAAAGGTGCCGATGTTAACTCAACTGACAGTTATGGTAACACAGCCCTTATGCGATTATGTATGGATGCTGATTACAGATGGACAAATAAGAACAGGCCACTTGCCAAAGAAACAATCGAAGATTTACAAAGAATATTTAACTTGTTGATTTTTAAAGGTGCTGACATTTTTAGCTCAACACCAACAAGAAAGTCAATTACAGAAATGTATAAAGAAATATTAGACCAATTGGAAATAAAGATTTAGCAGAACTTAAGATTTACGGCAAATAATATCTTCAATTAAATCTTTTGCACCGACCATTATTAAAATACATTCCCCAGATTCTTATAGGTATTCAATCTTTAAAATCCGATACCTATTATAAAAGGCAAGAATGACGATTGTTGTGTGACAAGTAATCCTGAACGGAGAAAAATGGAAATTTTCTTTGTAACCTTAAAATCTACTCCAATTGTTGGCTCGAACAAGATACTGCCGGTTCCGTTTTCATATTGGTTCCAGATATGATCATATCCAAGCATAAGGTTGAACAGTGGCGATAGCTTTCTGTTTAGCGGTTTGTATTGAAATTCGCTGTAACAAGCTATGCCGTCTATTCCCTCAAAATTCTGGTACCCAAAACCTAAACCTGCAAATCCTTTAGTTTCCCAGAACGATATTCCATTAGCAAAGTTTAATTCTTTTCCATTTTGGTTGTTGTCGAGGTTGTAACCTTTCCATCCGGGTCCCGGATCGATATCCACAATGGTGTGCTGGAAATTTAAATAGCCGACTTCCAACTTGCCGCTGTATGTTATCTGCGCCATTGCATCCCATTTAGGCACAAGGATAAACATGATACTGAGGAGGAGTTTTATAAAGCAAGCAGGCAAACAGCCTTTGCAATTAAATATCCGGATAGCGATTCTAGTTTTGAATAATTCACTCAAAATACTTTTCCACATATTGGTTAAACTACTTTATTATCGATTCCCCCAAAGATGATTCGTTTGTTGATTTAATTCAATACAAAGCTATCCACTCCATTTTTTTCTCAACCTATGAAAATAAAAAATCCTAATGTAAGATCGGTCTATGGAAAACTGAGGTTTTTATTTGCGTAACGCTATAAAAAAAAAGCTTGTTAATAACCAATTAACTGGTAAAATGCTTCCTTTCTCTGCTCGATGTGGAAATTCTCGATAATTCTCGAACGGGCTTTTTGGGCTAGCATTTTTCTTTTTGGTGCATCTTCGTTAAGAATTTCAGCGAAACGAGTTTGAAGGTACTTTAGCTCAGAATGTTCCATGATATAGCCTGTATCGGATATAATGTGCGGCATAGCGCCCACAGCAGATCCGATTGGTATGCACCCACACAACATGGCCTCGCAAATGGCATTCGGAAATCCTTCGGAAATAGATAATTGCACCACATATTGACTGCTCAGCAAGTATTCTTTCATTTTATCCTGAGGAAGGAACGAGATAAGTGTTATGTTATCTGATAATTCCCCTAAACGCTCAATCATCTGGTCCGAAACACCAACAATTGTAAAACTGCATTGGGCATTTGTTTTAGCCAGTTCTATCAGAAGGTCAATGCCCTTGAGTTTTAACCTCATATTATCCGGAATGGATGCCACAGCAATAAAAGAGTCTGGCTTTTTATGCAATTCTTGCATTGAAAAAAAATCCGGATCGAAACCATTGTAAATAACCTTATAGGGCGTCGAAATCTTGGGCAAATGGTGTTTATAACCCTGAAACTGATAGTGCTGCGGCTCAAAATACTGATATTTGCAAAGAACTAGCGATTCGTCGACAGGCACCAGCATCCTGCAAAGCTGATACGACCATTTGATAAAGGTTCTGAGCAGGGGTTTTCGTAAACTGCCGTACCCAATGGTGGGAAACGACACACAATCGGCACCACCCAGAATAATGTAAACAGGCTTGCCAGCCAGGCGGCCCAAAAGCGAGGGTAAAAATGACCAGTATCCTCCAAACATTACAAAGATGGCTTTGCTGGTGCGAATATTTCGAAGAAGGAAAAATAACTGCCTAATAAAATTCCATGCCGCAAATTGCTTATTTCCCCAGTGATGTTGTGGTGTAATTACTTGGAATTTTTCCGAAAGAAAATCAATGTCGCGCTTTATAAACGTCGAAAAAGTTGGGTAAATATAGAGAATTGTCGGCTTCATTTCTACTGGCCTATCCATTTCGAAAGAGTAAACTTTATCCGCGAGATGGTTTTAGCCTTGATAATTTTTAGCTTTGACAAAGTAATTAAATTTACCTGGTAGTCTTTTCTAAAAACCATATACACATAATCTGCCACAGTATGATGCAATTTAGTGGGAGTATAATTTACTAACACCAGCTTATTGGCATGCGCATTCTCGATAAGCGTGCTGGCATCCAATGACTGATCGATAATCTGCAGCTTTTCAGGAGTATGCAAACGGATGTAATCCAGCGCTTTTGGATGAGGAATATGAATAAACAATACCGATTGATCGTGCATATGGGCCGAAAGAATCTGAAATACCCTACGATGCTGTTCAACCGGAACATGCTCCAATACATCGGGCAGCACAATAAAATCAAACTTTTCGGGGTAGTTGAATTCATAAATATCCGAGACAACAAACTCAAGGTTTTTGGCTTTTGATAAACGTTTTCGGGCAATTTCAACCGATTCGGAGCTTATATCTACTGCTACCAGACTTCCCTTGGTGATGTACTGAGAAAGTAATTCGGTGAGGGTACCTACTCCACAACCAATTTCCAATACACGGCTATTTTTTCTTAGTCCTGCAAGGCGCAAATACTCTAAAATTTTATAATGCCTGATTGTAATACCTGTTTGTATTTGCTGGCTGGCAAAATTGTTATACCAGTTTTCTACTTTTTTCTCAGTACTCATTTTAATGCTTTTGGTAAAAACCTTTTAAAAACGTATATTCTTAACCTGTTTTAATCTTTGTGTTGAATTTTTTTTTTTAATAAAATTGCAATCATCTTCCTTGAAGCCATTTATGTTTCGCTAAACTTTTAATGGCTTGGCGAGATCGAAACTATTGAGAAGCACCAAAATCGTCAAATCCAGGCATCAAAAATAGAATTTATCGAAGAACTGGCAATACATTTTAAAGCTGGGCACCTCACGATTTTTTAAAATGTTAGAATGAATCTTATCCCAAACCAAACATTCCGATTAAACTTGCGTTTATCTTTAAATAAAAGTTAGAATTTGACAAACTAAGCTGAGATGTATACTAACCACCCCGAATTTATCATCAAAACTACTATTATCATGAATCTTCTTCGTTTTAGGACACTGGCATTGACTTGCCTTTCACTTTCCCTCCTGCTTTCGTGCGATAATGATGCTCAACGTCCAAGCCCAGACAATAGCAATACTATCTATGGCACTAAAGCAAAGGGCAAAATACCACTCGGTCTCGAAAGTGTAATGCACATTGGACTTTACGAAAACAGTGCGAAACAATGGATGGTGAACAGCGGGGTTCCATGGAATTGTGGCTATATCTACCTGTCTAACGGGTGGGCCGACAACTGGGGCTCTGATGATTTTAATGGCAATATTGCTTATGATTACATGTTGGAATGGGACCGCATTGGGGCTGTGCCGATATTTGAGTTTTATCTTTTATCGCGTATAGGTGACGGAGGTGATCATCGCGAATATGAAAATACAACCGACGCTAATCTTATGAAGCGCTATTTTGAACAATACATGTTGCTTTTGTCGCGCATCAAGGAATTTGACAAACCTGTAATTATTCTTGTGGAAGCAGATGGTTTTGCTCAGCTGCAAAGGCAAACCAATGAAAACCCCTATGCCTATTCAGCGGTGGCAGCAACAGGCATACCCGAATTATCAGGTTTGCCCAATACCCTGGCTGGTTGGGGAATGGCATTTCTTGAACTTAAAAAAAGAATGGGTGTCGATAAAGTGAGCCTTGGTATCCATGTATCAGCATGGGCTACTGAAAAGGAAATCTCTTACACCTCGACCGAGGTAGAACTTGAGCCCGAAGTAGAAAAGACTTATAACTTTCTAGCTCCCTTAGGCCTTATACCTAACCAGACAGGATTAGAGTTTGATTTTCTGGTAGGCGATCCATCCGACCGTGATGCTGATTATTATCAGGTAGTGCATGGGGAAAACAAGTGGTGGGATCCAGACACTAATGCGAGTATTTATTCAGCAAGTTTTAACCGCTATGCCGAATGGCTTAGGCTTTGGAATGTGAAGTCAGAAAAAAGGTGGATACTCTGGCAAATTGCCCTCGGAAATGAATTCCACCTGAATGTACCAAATAACGGCGGACCGCAACAAGGTTACAAAGATAACCGCGTGGAATACTTCCTGGGCGATAACTCGGCCTACACCCTGGCTAAATTTGCCAATTGTGGTGTAATTGCCCTTTTATTCGGCCAAGGTGAACGCTCACAGGCCTCGTTCGAAAATGACCAGGATAACCATGGCAACCTTTACATGAAATCGCTGTCGTCGAGGTTTTATAACAATGGTGGAATGAAACTGAAGCGCTAAGTAGGATTAAAAATTAATCTTGTTTGGATAGCCCAAAACACTTTTTGCTTATAGGCTGTATTTCTGTGATTCGTTTAAAAGTTTAAATGAATAATTCTCCTTAGGTAAAAGTATCCTTCCTCCCATTCTGATATTGCCTGTTAAATCTGGCCAGCGTGGATTTTTCGAGCAAGGTATTCGCAGCTACACAATCAAAAAAGTCAGTAAAATTTGTATTAAAAAATTTATACCAGCCGCCTTTGTTGTTGTAAAAATAATCTCTTGCTACAGACAATAAGCTGTTTTTAATAAGAAAAACCTATTCGATACAACAGCACTAATCAGGAATAAGAAAAGTACTTCGTTCGTCAGATTAATTTAGTTTTGCCTCTATATTTACATATTGCAGTTTTCAGCTACTAACTATTTTCTTTTGTTTTTTGAGGTGACTTGAGATTTTGACAACAACAATTACCTAATAATTTTATAATGAATACTGTTAGACCATTTAAAAACTTTCAACCGCTTTACAGGAAGAAAACAGACCCGGGTGTATTTATTTTTACCGGAACCAAAAGGCCTGAAAAAACAGATATTCAGCTATTTGAATACAATAAAGAGGTTTGCACCGAAAGGCAAAACCTGGCTTTAGCAGACTTAGAAAAATTTAATCTCAACGAGCATTGCTATTGGTTGAATATTCATGGATTAAGCGAACCCGATTTAATTGTCTCTATTTGCAGGAAACATGATATTCACAACCTTGTCATACAAGACATATTAGACCTCAACCAAAGACCAAAATTTCAGGAATTTGATGGTTTTTCATTTTTATCGATAAAATCCATCGTTCCATCTGAAGATGAAATTATTACAGAACAAATCAGCTTTATTCTTGGCAATAAGTTTTTAATATCCTTTCAGGAACGGAAAGCTGATTTTTTCGAACATTTAAGGTACAGGCTTAGAAATGATACAGGTATTCTAAGGGAAAGTGGTGCTGATTATTTGCTTTTTACAATGTTGGAATCCATACTCGATAATTATTTTAAAACGCTCAACCAGATAGACATTGAAATCGAGAGTTTTAACTTCACTGATACAAAGAAAGAACCTTCGCCAGATGCCTTGAAGCTGATTGAAAATCAAAAGAAATTTGTGCACTTCATTAAAAAATCCATTCTTCCGATTAAAGAGTTCTCACTGCAAATCGAACGGGAAGAAAAACAGTTTATCGAAAAAAAACACATCAAGTACTTTTTAGAAATCAACGACATGTGCTTAACCTTGTTGGATAGTTGCGATATGATTCAGGCTTCTCTGGAAAGCAGCACTAACCTGTTCTTCTCGGTTCAGGGTCATCGAATGAACCAGGTAATCCGCACCTTAACCATTGTATCAACCATCTTTATACCATTGACTTTTATTGTAGGTGTCTATGGGATGAATTTTTCCAATATGCCGGAATTGAAATGGAAGTATGGTTATCTTTCGGTTTGGGTATTAATTGTTTCAATGTTTACGGCAATGGTTTTCTACCTTAAAAAACGAAGGTGGTTTTAACCAAAATAATATTTAAGCTCTTACTCGTATTTGAAGTAAGCATTAGTTAAACACTCAAAAAATTATACCTTTAAGCAACCAAAACATCTAACCTATGAAAATAATTAGCGAATTCAAAGCCTTTGCCATGAAGGGAAATGTAATTGACATGGCTGTGGGTATCATTATCGGTGCTGCCTTTGGAAAAATTGTAAGTTCACTTGTTAGTGATATCATCATGCCTCCGCTGGGTTTGGTAATTGGTGGTGTCGATTTTAAAGATTTACAATTTGTAATGAAAGAAGCTGTTGATGGAAATCCGGCTGTGAGTCTTACCTATGGTAACTTTCTTCAGGTTACTTTTGATTTTCTGATTGTAGCTTTTGCCATTTTTATGGTCATTAAGGCAATGAATTCTGCCAAGAAAAAAGAAGAAGCTGCCCCATCGGCCCCAGCCGCTCCTTCGAAAGAAGAAATTCTGCTAACTGAAATCCGCGATCTGCTTAAAAAATAGGAGAAACTTTTTTTTAAAATAAAAATCCCACTTGAAAGAATCTAAGTGGGATTTTTTATTTTCACTAAGTGTTATTCAAACCACAGACTAATTGCGGTTAGAAACTGTTCCGTCTGCATCCCCTTCGGCATAAATGGTATATAATTCACCAAAATCGACCACAGTGGTTACACCGTTTTCAGTAACTTCGGCCAGGTTGTCGCATGAACCGCTACCGTAATTGGTAACAAAGTCATAAATCTCGGTTCCATTTACATAATGAATCTCTTCGATTCCCGAAACCGGCACCCATGTATCCGAGCATTCGTAATTGTATACCAATGGACTAGAGATATAGTAAGTATACTCATAACCTGACGATTGGCTGATGTACGTATATTCCCCTTCCAGTAAAGTATAGCTTGAGTTATCCCATTCGTTGTTATAAAGTGAGGTATAAGAATAACTTTCGCCATTATCCAGAGTAACTGTAATATTCTCGTTACCGGTTGAAGTACCGGACCAATTGAACACAATGCCGGGAGAAACAACAGAATCACTGTTGGCATCGTCGGTGGTATATTCGAAGTAAGAATCACCGCTCGAGGTAAAGGAATATTCCGAATAGCCATTCATCTCCATCCCATAGCAATAATAGCCATCATAAATAACTTTCGAGTAATAAGTGTTTTCTGTATTACTCCAGATATAGGTAATTTTTCCACGCATCATTGAGCCATATTCTTCGCATCCATCGCCATAATCGTAGATAGTGGTTACAGTGCCATCGCCATTGTTAATTTCTGTTACGGTAGCACAGGTCCAGTAATTCCAATAATCGATAGAATCAACAGGCAGGCTGTCTTTTACTACCGAATCGCCCGTATTCGACTCGAGACTAAGAGCATTGCTATTTAGCTGGCTGGCAGCAATAACATTCATAAAATTGTTCATCTGACCAGATGTGGCTTGTATGGCAGACATCTTGGTTTTCATTTCGAGATAATTTTTCACCTCTGGGCTTTGTGGCGTATCGCTACCTGTTTCTTTTTTACAGGAAACAGATGCCAGTGCCATTAGAGTGACCAGAAAGCCGATTCGAACCATTTTAATTTTCATATTCCTTGTTTTAAATTTGTAAATAGGTTTTGTTTGTATTCAGCATCTAAGATGGGCAAACCAAAAAAAGGTTGCGCAAACTATTCGATTAATTTTTAGAAACGTTTTTTTATACCAACTTAGTTTGTAATACAGACCTTTATAGCTGAGGGATAGCAATGCTTTTCGATAGCCAGGCAATGGATAGACCCCAATAACTATAATACTTTTTCTTATGAATCAAACTCTTTATGCTTTGCGTCAGGAACTAAAAAGCCTTTCAAGCGAAACAACCAGAATATCAGGAGAACGTTTTTTTAAGGAAGACGTAAAGCTGTATGGGGTTAAAACAGCTACAGTAACCGCTTTGGGTAAAAAGTATTTTAATGAGATCAAGCATCTGCCAAAACAGGAGGTGTTTTCTCTTTGCGAAGAGTTGTGGAAATCGAACTACATGGAAGAATCGTTTATAGCCTGCAATTGGTCGTATGCCTTGAAAAAGCAATTTGAACCTGCCGATTTCGAAATTTTCAAGAACTGGATCGATTCTTACGTATCGAACTGGGCTTCCTGCGATACTTTTTGTAACCACACCTTTGGTGAGTTCATTGTAAGATACCCTTCAAGTCTTTCGTCTCTCAAAGAGTTTACCCATTCGGGTAACAGATGGATGCGACGGGCAGCGGCCGTTTCGCTGATTGTTCCGGCCAGAAAGGGTATGTTTTTAATCGAGATAATTGAAATTGCCAATAGCTTACTGCCCGATGAAGACGATCTGGTGCAGAAAGGATATGGCTGGATGCTGAAGGTGGCAAGTCAGGTGCACCAGCAAGCTATTTTTGATTTTGTGATAAAGAATAAGTCCGTTATGCCCCGAACAGCACTGAGGTATGCCATCGAGAAAATGCCGGCAGAGCTCAAAGCAATGGCCATGGCAAAATAGACTGAAGTGTTAAGAAGAGGTAGCCCTGGAAATGTTGCGAAATTAGGTTTGGTTCAGATCGGTTCATTATGGTAGGCTTTTTTAACTGTTGAACCATGGCTCGCTTTCGAATATAGTTTTCGAATTGTAGCCAGAGCAAGATTTTGCTTTATCACCAATTTTTACTTAGAAACAGTTCGAGATAGAAGCGTTTTAGCTTATTCTCCCTTCAATGCCGCTACTTCCTTAAAAATTACTTCTTTCATCGCATCGAATTCTTCCTGTGTAAAAAGGCGGGTGAGGTACAAGATCCTACCATCGGCACCGACAATGACATTGCGTGTAACTCCGGCTTCTTTTTCGGCATAGAGCTGAAAAATCTCGGCCCCCGGATCGAGTGCGAGGGGGTAAGTAATGCCTGTTTTTTCGGCAAACCAGGTTACTTTTTCAAGCGGTTCGTCGCGGTCGATACCATACAAAGCAAACTGCTGGTTCGACTTCAGGGGCTGCCATATTTCGCTTTCGATAAAGGGCATTTCTTTTCGGCACACACTGCACCAGCTGGCTGTAAATTGCAACATGACAATTTTTCCTCTCAAATCAGATAGCTTAAGGATTTCGCCGGTAGTGAGTTGCATTTCAAAATCCGGTGCCAGCTGGCCTGTGCTAACCAGGTAGCCACGGTCATCGTCTTCCTGGCCCAGAAGACTTATTGCTATAAGGCTTATCAATAGAAAGCTAAATGTTCGCATGGTGTAATGGTTAAGTGCTGCTTAAAAGTAATCTCACTTTTTGTTAATTGAAAAGACTTGCTATTTTTTCTATCCGGTTTTTTATTCTGAAACAAAGGATGGCGGTATGAAAAGTTGCCGGATTTCGCTTGCTCACTTGTCGCCCGTTAAAAGGGCAGGAGAGAGGTATAACCTTTGCACACCTGAAAGGCCGGCAATTTTTTATAACACATGTTAGCGCAAGTTAAAGTTATAATCTAATCAAAAGATCAAGTTTTCCTCCCAATCCCAGTTGTACAATCTTTTGTAAAGTAGATATCCTAACCTCTTTAATATTATTCTCAATCTTAGAAATGTAAGATTTAGTGGTACCAACTTTTTCAGCTAATTCAGCTTGGGTCATTCCTTTCTCAAGTCGCGCTTCATAAAGTAGAGTTCCTAATTTAAAGCTTTCATAACCATTTTCAAGCTCATCTCTTGATTTGGTGCCTTTTATTCCATAATGTTTGTCCTTGAATTCGTCAAGGGTCATTTTGTTATTTGTTTTCATTATCGTATTCCTCCCTAATTTTAAGTGCTCGCTCTATTTCTTTTTTTGGAGTCTTTTGCGTTTTCTTTTGAAATCCGTTTGCTAAGATTATCAGTTTACCATGGTCGAAAAAACAAAAGATTCTGAATATATCACTACCAAGTTTTACCCGAATTTCATATAATCCGTCGGTTGATTCTAAGTGCTTAAGATATACTTCCGGAATCCTTTCTAATTCTTCAATCAATTCGATAGTCCAAATGATTTTCGCTTTTACTTTTTCTGACTGCTCAATGAAAAACTTTTCAAAATAATCTTTGTAGAAAATCGCTGTTCTATATTTTCGTTTTGATTCCATTTGACAAAGATACAATATGTTTCACTAAAGTACAACCAATTTTTTAATTTGCGCTAACTAGAAAATAAAATAGTTTATTATGGACTAAAAATCTTATTTACAGAGGTTAAACCGACAACAAACGACTATAAACGAATATCAAACGACTATAAATGTTTATCAACCGGGTATAATTAGGAGGGGAATGTAGGTTTGCTTCAGAAATTATCTGCAAGGATAAGGACTACAAAACAACAAACTCATTTAATCTTAAGTATTATGAAAGACTTGAAAAACAAAGTACAATTAATCGGCCATTTAGGCGGAGATCCAGAGATCAAACAATTGGAAAATGGAAAAAAAATGGCCAAGTTCAGTTTGGCAACAAATCAGGTGTATTACGACCAGAAGGGAGAAAAGGTGGAAGACACGCAGTGGCATAACGTGATAGCCTGGGGCAAGGATGCCGAGCTGGTGGAGAAATTTCTTTCGAAAGGTGCTTATATAACCCTTGAGGGCAGACTGGTGTATCGCAGTTACGAGGACAAACAGGGACAAAAACGCACCATTACCGAAATTGTACTGAACGATCTGCTTTTGCCTCCTAAAAATTCGTGATGCATTAGTTGGTGTGAACAATAAGTCCGGGCTGCAGGAAATTTTGCAGTCCGGACTTTTGTATTAGGAAAAGGCTACACCTGATAGGGTTCCACAATCTCCATTCCGCGTTTTATAGCTTTGGTATTGGCAGGAATGGTGTTATGGTATCGTTTGGGCAATGATTGTTTGAGGCCTTCCACCACATGGTCGAATGACAGGAAGTTGGTAATTTTCAGGTAGGCGCCAAGCACAATCATGTTAAAAACCTTTAGGTTGGCCATTCGGGCAGCTTCCGCGGCTGCTTCAATCTTGTAAATTTTAATGTCGGTGCGTTCGGGGTGGCGGGTAATGCCATTGGTATCGTAAAGCAACAGACCACCCGGTTTAACTTTCTTTTCGAATTTATCGAGCGATTGCTGGTTGAGGATGATGGCAGTATCGAAGGCATTGAGAATAGGCGAGCTGATGCGCGATTCGCTCAGAATTACAGTTACGTTGGCTGTTCCGCCGCGCATTTCAGGTCCATAAGAGGGCATCCAGGCTACTTCGAGATTTTGCATAATGCCCGAGTAGGCCATAATTTTACCCATCGACAGCACCCCTTGTCCGCCAAAACCGGCTATGATTATTTCTTCGTTCATGGTAAATTCTATTGTTTGGTTACCAACTGACCCTCTACTTTGATATCGCCAAGTGGGTAAAAAGGAAACATGTTTTCTTCCATCCATATATTCGATTCGGCTGGTGTCATTTTCCAACCCGAATTGCAATTCGACACAATTTCGACAATGGAGGTTCCCTTTTGGAGTTTTTGGTTTTCGAATGCCTTTTTAATAGCTATTTTCGCTTTACGCACGTTGGCAGGTTTGTGAACCGCCTGACGGGTAGCGTAATAAGTGCCGGGTAATTGAGCCACAAGCTCGGTCATTTTAATGGGATTACCCATCAACTCAACATCGCGGCCATAAGGACTTGTGGAAGATTTCATTCCGGGCAGGGTAGTGGGGGCCATCTGCCCGCCAGTCATTCCATAAATACCATTGTTCACAAAGATGATGGTTATGTTCTCACCTCTGTTGCAGGTATGAATAGTTTCAGCAGTACCAATGGCTGCAAGGTCACCATCGCCCTGATAGGTGAATACAAATTTATCGGGCCAGCAGCGTTTTATTCCTGTTGCCACCGCGGTTGCTCTGCCATGCGGCGACTGGGTCATGTCGATATTCATAAAGTCGTAGGCCAGTACCGAACAACCCACCGAAGCAACTCCGATGGTATCCTGCTGAATTCCTAACTCTTCCACCACCTCCATGACAAGACGATGTATTACGCCATGTCCGCAGCCAGGGCAATAGCTAAGGGTGCGGTCGGTGAGGCACTCTGTACGTTTGTACACGAGATTTTCGGCTTTTATTATAGAATTTATGTCCATTGTCTACCGTAGTAATATTTCGTGAATAGCGCATAGAACCTGTTCGGGTGAGTGAATCATTCCTCCTAATCTACCATAATGCGATACAGGAACTTTTCCGTTTACTGCCAGTCTTACGTCTTCAACCATCTGCCCGGCACTTAGCTCTACCGATAAAAATCCTTTCACCCTTTGCGCAAGCTTAGCAATAGCTTTTTCCGGGAAAGGATAAAGGGTAATGGGTCGAAGTAAGCCAATCTTGATTCCTTCTTCTCGGGCCAACTCAACAGATTTTTGGCAAATACGTGCTGAGGAACCATAGGCCACCAGTATGTATTCAGCATCGTCGCATTGAATTTCTTCAAAGCGTACTTCCTTTTCGCGAATCGTTTTGTATTTCTCAATCAGGTCGTAGTTATGTTTTTCCATTTTTACCGGATCGAGGTCGAGCGAAGTAACAACTCTTTTTTCTCTGTTGTTGTTTTTACCGGTTACTATCCATGGTTCGTTGAAAGTAGTTTTTCGGGGTTGCTGTTCGAATAGTTCCACTTTTTCCATCATCTGGCCAATTACACCATCGGACAATATCATGGCCGGGTTGCGGTATTTTTCCGCCAATTCAAACCCAAGTTTCACGAAATCCGACATTTCCTGCACCGAGGCAGGAGCCAGCACAATCAGATGGTAATCGCCATGTCCGCCACCTTTTGTCGACTGGAAATAGTCGGCTTGCGAAGGTTGGATAGTGCCAAGGCCAGGGCCGCCTCGAACTACATTTAAAATCAAACAGGGCAATTCGGCTCCAGCCAAATAGGAAATACCTTCCTGTTTCAAACTTATACCCGGGCTCGACGAGGAGGTAAATGCTCTTTTGCCGGTGCTGGCAGCGCCGTATACCATGTTAATGGCTGCAATTTCACTTTCGGCCTGAAGCAATACCATGCCAGTTCGTTTATGGGGTTGTTGAAGAGCCAGATATTCCATTACTTCGGACTGGGGGGTGATAGGATAACCGAAATAAGCATCGGCTCCGGCCCGAATGGCAGCTTCTGCAACAGCTTCATTGCCTTTCATTAATTTTAATTCTCCCATGTGGAAGGGTGTGTTTTAGTGTGATTAAACTTTTACCCGATATACAGTGAGCACTCCGTCGGGACAGACTACAGCACAATTGGTACACCCGGTACAATCTTCTGGTTTTTCCATGTACACATAATGATATCCTTTGCCGTTTACCTGGGCTTCTTTATTTGCCAGTACTTGTTGGGGGCAGGTTACAATGCACAGCTCACAGCCTTTGCATCTTTCTACTTCCACCACCACTGTGCCTTTTAGTTTTGCCATTCCTTGTAGAGTGTTTTAATATTATTGATTTTTAAGCCAGATACTTAAAATCAATAACCAATCGTTAGGGTATATTTTAAGAAATCAATATTATCAAATTTACTATAGAAATCCATAAGTTTAGGTTACAAGTTACAAGCTTTCGAACATAGATAATCGCTGGTTAAGTGTAGTAAACTTCTCTTTATCGACCATCGATACGCTGATTCGCACACCAGCTTTCCCTTTGCTGCCTGTTATTCTGAGCGAGATGGTTCCCAGTCCGCAACGGATAAGGCGTGTAATGAGTTCGTTTTCGTCGAGACCCGGATAGGTTACTGTGAAATAGAAACCATCGGCAATGTCTTCCATCCCATCTTTGTCGTAAAGTATTTCAAACCCATTTTGAATAAAGAGCTTTTTCATTTCATGGGCACGGAAAGCATACTCTTTGAGGGGTTCGATAAAGTTATAGCTGCCATTGTTTACTGCCCTTAGCATGCCTGCCAAACCATACTGCGCTGTATGGCTTGTTCCTGCAGAGATTACATAAACCCCATCCATAACCAACGAGGTGCCCAACTTGTTGTTATCGCCAATGCTGAGCAGGTTTGTGTATTCGCGGTTGTAAAGGGCATCAGATACCACCAGCATGCCAACCCGTTGACCTGCAAAACTGAGAACTTTGGAACTGGAAATGAGAAGAATATAGTTGTCGGTATATTTTGCAATGGTGGGCTGGTAAGGTGGTTTGCCCGGCCGACTGTAATCGTGCCTGAAGTCCATGCCGAAATAAGCCAGGTCTTCGGCAACAACAATATCGTGGCGGTTGGCAATTTCACCAATAGTTTTTAGCTCATCTTCTGTGAGGCAAACCCAGGTTGGATTGTTTGGATTGGAATAAATAATTACCGAAATGCCGTTTTTGGCACAAATGTCTTCCAATTTTTCATAAAGCTTTTCGCCTCTGTAATGGTAAATGTCAAAACTGAAAACAGGAAGGTTCATGACATTGGCCTGTTTTTTTTGAACAGGAAATCCAGGGTCGATAAATAGTACGCCTTGCCTGCTTTTTTCGCGTTTGGCTGCTACCATAAAAGTGATCATCGAGCCCATCATAGACCCTGCTGTAACAATGCATGAGCGTTCGCTTACTTCAACATCGAGAAAGTTCTTGACAAACAGGGCTATTTCTTTTTTTAATTCCGGAATGCCATCGATTTGTCCATATTGCGAACATTTACCTTGCCTGAGCGCTTCTATTTCACTTTCTATTCCTATGGTAGGGGTTGGTAAGCCAGGAATGCCCATGTCCATACGAACCATGATGATGCCTGTTTTGTTTTCGAGGTACTTGATCACAGCAACCACTTCGCGAATGGAGGCAGATGCAAGTTCTCTGATACCCATACTCTCCAGGGCTTCTTCGACTAACCGGGCAGAAATGGGCAGGTTTTCTTGTGTCATTCTTAGAAAATTAAATAATTATTCGTGCATCTACAGCAACAATCTGTTCTCCGTTTGCTATCAGCGGGTTAAGATCTATTTCTTTTATGTCGGGGTATTTTTTAAACATTTCTGAAAAAGCCGATATTACCTGTGCAAAGGCTTCACGGCTCACAGGTGGCATGTTCCTGAATCCTTCGAATAGTTTGAAAGATTTTAAATTGTCCAACAAATCAAAAGCTTCGTTGGGGCTAACAGGAGCCAAGGTGGAAACTACATCGCGCAAAAGTTCGAGAAAAATACCTCCGCTTCCGGCATGTACCGAATAACCTACACCATCGTGCCTTTTTGCACCCAAATAAAGTTCTGTGCCCCGAAGCATCTCCTGCACCAAAATACCTGTTGAGCCCGGAATGGTTAGGAGTTTCTCAAAAGTTTCTTTGAGTTGTTGTTCGCTTGTGATATTAAGTATCACCCCGTTTACTTCAGTTTTATGCAAAACCCCCATTACCTTGGCTACCAATGGAAATTCCATTTTCCGGCATTTAACCAGCTCATCTTCGCAGTGTATCAATTCTGTAACTACAAGGGGAATACCTGCCCATTTGAGGCGCTCGAAGGTTTCTTCTTCTGACAATGCCCGGGAGTTGTGATTTATTCCTTGCTCTGCTTTGGCCGGAAGGTATAGGTTAGCCGGATAAATCTTTGGGGCATTCAGAACCTCGTCGAAAGCTTCAGCGAAGGCATATTCATCGATAAAGGCAGTCTTTTCTGTTTTGAGAAAATGGTTAATTTCTTCTTCTCCTGAATTAACCGAGGGTAAAACAGCATACACCGGCTTTATGGCCCGATCGATGGCAGTGGATAGCGCTGTATAAGTCTGAAACAAATCTTCCATGCCTGTTTTTCCATAAATCACAACGAGGGCATCGATGTACGGCAACGAATCGAGTATTTCGATGGTAGCAGTAAGTTGCTCCTTGTTGGCAGTTGCTAAAAGATCGACCGGGTTGCTGGCTGAAGCACCCCGGTGCAGGATGGAAAGAATATTTTTTTGGCTTGCTGAATCAATTTCAGGAACTTGAAAACCAGCTTTTTGAAGACGGTCGGTGAGTAATACAGCCGGACCACCGGCATGGGTTATGATAGCAAGGTTTTTGCCTTTTGGTTTTTTTTGCGAAAGAATGCAGGCAGTATTTATCAGATCCTGCCGGCTGTAGCAAGATATTGCACCTGCTTTTTTAATTAAAAGTTTAAAGGCGGCGCTGTCTCCAGCCAGTGCACCTGTATGCGAAAGTGCCGCTCTTGCTCCGGCCTCCGAATCGCCAGGTTTAGTGACTATTACATCACAACCCTTGCTGCGTAACGAATGGATGTGTTGATAGAAAAGTTCTGGTTTACGGATTTGTTCAACATATACCATTTTAAGACTTGAACTGGTGAGGGGGTCATATTCATGGTCCCAATGTGCCAAGACTTCTTCGACACCAACAACTGTTGAATTTCCTACCGTAAATACATTGCTAAAAACCAAACCTTGCTTTGCTGCATTTTCGAACAGAAATACTGCCAGAGCTCCCGATGCCGATACAAAATCGACACCTTTGGGTTTAATCGGAGGCGGTGGCGAAACGAAAACAGCTTTATACTGGCTGTTCATTACGCCAATGCAATTGGGGCCAATAATAGAAAGTTTATGCTGAGTGGCCAGATCTTTTAGTGCATTCTCTAAAGCTTTTCCTTCATCGCCCATTTCTGCAAAACCAGCAGAGATGATTATAAAAGCCCTTGTAGCTTTTTTTTCGGCCATGCTCTTTACGGTCTGCACACACATGCCGGCAGGAATAGCCAATATGGCAAGATCAGTTGGAGGCAGGTCCTCTACGCTCTGGTATGCTTTTAAACCCTGTATCTCAGTTTCATTCACATTCACAGGGTACACGTGGCCTTTGAAACCGCCCTGCACAAGGTTATTCACAAGCCCGCCACCAGGTTTGCTGAGATTGTTCGATGCCCCCACAATGGCAATGCTCGAAGGATTTATAAGCGCAGAATTTATCATGTACAAAAATTGATGCCTAAGGGACCAATTTAGATAAGACCACCATTAAAAATGCTAACATTTATCAAGCTGGATAAAAATCATACTCCTCTCACAGTTTTTGGCGGCAGGATTAATTTCTTCCTTTTTAATGGGTTTTGCGAGAAGTTTTTAAATTTGTGCTAAACTCTGGCAGTATATAACGCGCTTAGTCTAAATCTTCTTAATTTTTATTTTGCCCCGGGGTTTAAACCCGGGGCAAAATAAAAGAAATTAACCTGCCGCCAGAATGAAACAATTTTACTAAAACCTCAAAAATTGGAATCAATCCACTCTTGCAAGTCCCTGCTACTGAACCGACGATCGGTTTACCCGAAAGATTTTCTGCCCGGAGTAAAGATTCCCGACGAAACCATCGAAGAGATTCTTTCGCTGGCCGTGTGGGCTCCGACTCATAAACTTACACAACCATGGCATTTTATCGTATTCCGAAACGATGGGGTAAGGTTGTTTTTCGAAAAACAGGCAGAAATATACAAGGCTATCACACCCGCCGAAAAGGTAAGTCAAGGCAAGTTGGATAAGTATTCAGAAAAAGCAGGGCAGGTATCGCATGTTGTTGCGGTTATTGCCCAACATGATGTTGGAAATAAGATTCCGGAAATTGAAGAGGTGGTAGCAACCGCCTGTGCCCTTCAGAACATTTATTTGTCGCTGCAGGTCTTTGGGGTTTCGGGCTACCTGAGCACCGGAGAAGTTTGCTATACGCCACAAATGGCAGCATACCTTCAGCTTGAAGCAAGTGATAAATGCCTTGGATTTTTTCAATTGGGCCTGGCCAAAGAAAACATCAACCATCCAAACCGAAAACGCACCGATTCAAAACTCAAAACGCATTGGGTTGGTTAGACAAAAAGTCTATCTGCTATGGTCTTTCATCCTCTTCCTGTGTCTTTTGCTTCCGGTCGGCGTAACCAAAGCGGTCGGATATCATGCCAATAATTTCGTTGGCTGTCGATTCAATGGGTTTGTTGGTAACATTGATAGTGGTAAACCCTCCTTTTTCGAAAAGAAGTCCGGCATACCTGAGTTCGTCGCGTACATTTTTCTGGTCGATGTAGTTGGCATTGCGAATGTCGCCCATTTGCAACAACCTTTTGTGCCGGATGGAAATCAAGTGGCTCAGTCCGATGCGTAACCCAAATACCCTTCGGGGGTCCACTTCGAAGAGTTCATCAGGAGGGTTGATACCGTTTACAATAGGCACATTGGCTACCTTCCATCCAAACATCGACATGTACACACTCAGGGGTGTTTTACCACAGCGCGACACTCCGGTGAGGATGATCTCTGCCTGTTTCAAACGTTGAGGATTTAGTCCATCGTCCTGTGTAAGTGTAAAATCGATTGCATCAACCCGGTCAAAATACTGGTAATTAATACGTCGGTACAGGCCGGGAACGCTGATTGACTGCAAGCCATGTTCTTCTTCGAGGTAATTGGCAAGTGGACCCATAAAATCAATCTGCCGTACTCCCTGCTTTTCACATTCCTCAATAAGCATGCGCCGCAAGTTAGTATTTACCATTGTATGGGTGAGCAACCCACCTTCGTTTTTAACCTGCTGCACTAGCTCTATAATTTTTTCTTCGCTTTGTACGTTCGGAATAACCTTCACCGGTATTTTGTTGTCGGGGTATTGAATAATGAGCGAGTGCACCATGGCATGGCCCGCGATTCCTTTCCCCCCGGAAGCTACATAGATTGGTGCTATGTATTGTTTGTTTTCCTGTTCCATATCTTTCGTAATTTTTAGCTCGAAAAGTTAGCATGAAATTAATAGAATTTACATGAGAAACTCTATTTCTTCATGAAAGGGTTTTGATTTTCACTTTTTTATCCCAATGAATCATTCCTCATTTATATTCAATCAACCACTTGTTAGATAACATTTTAACGCCATAAATCTATCGTCATTTCGTGGGTTGAACCTTGTATTTCATTCATATTATTTTCTGAGGTGCCAGTTTTTTTTCAACTTAGAGTTTTAAACCATTCGATAAATGAAAAGAATAATCAGTTATGTGGGTTCAGTTGTATTCATCCTTTTTCTTACTCAATGTAAGCAGGGAACAACAGCAATTCAGTCACAGAACAATCCACCCACCTGGTCAGAAGATGCTATTTGGTACCAAATTATGGTAGAACGTTTCAGAAATGGCGATACCTCCAACGACCCCAATGCTGAGAGCCTGAAAGGCACATACCCCCATGAAGAAATTGCCTCCTGGAAATTAACCCCCTGGACGCAACAATGGTACAAACCTGATCCCTGGTTCGGCAATTTGTCCGACAGCAGTTTTTACAATTGTGTTTCGGCCCGGCGCTATGGAGGTGACCTTGCGGGTGTGTTTGAAAAACTCGACTACCTGGCTCAACTGGGTATCACTGCCATCTATTTTAATCCGCTTAACGATGCCCCCAGTATGCATAAGTACGATGCAGCAAGCTATCATCATATCGACCGTCATTTTGGTCCAAATCCTGCACTTGATGCAGCCCTTATGAAAGCAGAAAACCCCGGTGATCCTTCGACCTGGAAATGGACTACTGCCGACAGTTTATTTCTGCAATTAATTGATGCCTGCCATCAGAGGAGCATTCGGGTGGTTTTAGATTATTCGTGGAATCATACTGGGATGAATTTCTGGGCATTTCGCGATGTAATGGAAAAAGGAGCCAAGTCGGCCTATGCCGATTGGTATGAAATAGAAAGTTTTGACAACCCGGCTACCAGCGAAAATGAATTTCGGTATACAGGATGGAGCCATGTGCGTGAGCTACCGGAGTTTAAGAGAACCATAACCAGTGAGCCTCCTAAATATTCTGTGGGGTATTTGGAAGGTAATTTCGATTCTAAAAGTTTGAAACAGCATATTTTCGATGTTTCACGCCGCTGGCTCGACCCAAATGGCGATGGCGACCCTTCGGATGGTATCGATGGTTTTAGGCTTGATGTGGCCGGTGAAGTGCCTGTGGGCTTCTGGATGGAATACCGAAAAGTGGTGAAAAGCATTAACCCCGAAGCCATTCTTATTGGCGAAATATGGTGGGAACAATGGCCGGACCGTTTGCTGGACCCCACTCCCTGGTTAAACATTGCCTTTGATGCAGTGATGAACTATAGGTGGTACAGGGCGGCGCGAGGTTTTTTTGGTCAACAGGCCGATGCGCTTTCACCCACCCAGTTTGTCGATCAGCTCAAATTTCTGAACCAGGGTATCGGCGAGGAAAATCAGAAGGCTATGATGAATATGTCTTCCAGTCACGATTCAGAACGCCTGTCTACTTCGCTATACAACCAGGGAAAGTATAAAGACAAGGTTAAAATAAGCGACAACAAGGATTATAAAATTAATAAGCCTGATGCAGCCACTCTGCAGATACAAAAGATGCTTTTAATGCATCAATATACCTATTTAGGAGCTCCTCAGATATGGGCGGGCGATGAGTCGGGTATGTGGGGCGAAGATGACCCCAGTAACCGAAAACCATTGGTATGGGAAGACCTTGTTTATGAAGCTGAAAATATTCATCCCCTGTTGGGCAACACGGCAAAAAGCGATGCCGTGGAAGTAGACATGGAACTTCGTACATTTTATAATAATGTTATCCACCTGCGATTAAATCGTAAGGAATTGAGGAGCGGCGACATCAGCTTTTTAATTGCCGATGACAATGCCATGCTCGTGGCTTATTCGCGTAAACTGAACGATCAGGAAACCATTTGTGTGTTCAACCTCTCGTTTCAGGAGCAAATGGTTGAATTGCCTGTGCGCACGAGCAAGGCGTATAAGAATGTGTTTCAATCCGAAATGATTTTCTCTGGACATGCCGATAAGCTAAAAATATCGGTGCCTGCCCGCGCTGCCCTTGTGTTGGTGAATTAGTAAAGCATTATTCTGTGCATAAAAAACCATGCTAAAGGTATTTTGGCCTGATTTATAATTCATGTCTTATAAAAGTTTATTCCCTTTTTTTAAAGGGTATTTTCAAAAAAAATAGTGCTACATTTGCGCCACAATAAAACATTTTCATATGGACGAAGGCCCGTATCAGAAGAAACAAAAGTATTAATCTCCCTGTAAGGTTATGTTGTCCCTTACAGCATTAAATGTAAGGAGGCAAGTCTGTGATAAAAATCTTTAAAACATTTGGCGGCTATGTCGAAATAGCTGCATTGGAAAAAGGATGCTGGATTAATGTCATCGATCCAACACCGGAAGAACTAAGAATTATTTCTGAAGATTTTAATTTACCAAGCGATTCTATCAACGATATTGTGGATGTGGATGAAAGATCGCGGATAGAATTCGAGGACGAGTATACTCTGGTTATTTTAAGGATCCCGATTGAAGTAAAAGATAACGGAGTACCTTTTTCTACTATTCCTCTTGGTATTTTCTTTACCGATAGTTTTACTCTTACCTTATGCTTGCAGCATAATGAGGTTTTACCCATAGGGCAACCCCCAATATTACGCGAACAGTATCGGCATATTAGTGATAATATTAATTTTATTCTGCGCTTGTTTCTGCGCTCTGGCAGTCTGTATTTGAAATACCTCAAACAGATAAATCAGATGACATATCTTATTGAACAAGACCTTGAAAGATCGATTAAAAACAAAGAATTGAACAAGTTGTTAAAGATGGAAAAATGCCTTGTGTATTTTATTACATCGATAAAAGCCAATGAGATTGTGCTGGCAAGGCTTCGGAATTCAAAAAAGATTGTAACCGAAATCAACGAAGATTTGCTGGAAGATGCAATTATCGAAAACAAACAGGCATTGGAAATGGCACAGATTTATTCCGATATTCAAAGTGGCATGATGGATGCATTTGCTTCTGTAATTTCCAATAATTTAAACGTGGTGATGAAACAGCTAACCCTGATTTCGATAATTTTAATGATACCTACACTTATAGCCAGCATATTTGGAATGAATGTACCAAACTATATGGAAGCAAGTTTATGGGCTTTGCCTGCTATAATAGGCGGATCGCTTATGCTTTCTGTAGGTGGTGTATTATTGTTTCGGAAAAGGCAATGGTTTTAGTTGCTTAACTTTCTGATTTTATTTCCTCAATAATTCTTCTATTGCTATAATTGAAGCCCGTCGGGCAATGAGTTTCCACCCCTCAGGTTCCTGCTGCCACGCATTGGTAAACCTTCTGGTTATAATTCGGGGGGCATTAGTCCCATCGTCATTAGGACATTCTCTCAAGTTCTTCGAGTTGCCAAATAGTTTTCTCAACATCTTCTTGTGCAGAAAGCATTGGAGTGATTAAGATATATACCAGGGCAGCTATAAGCATTTTATTTTGGTTCATCGCTTTGCTTTTTTAGTAAAACAGATTGGTTCAGCCAATAAAAACAAACATATAGAAACACTCATGGGTGCTTTTTCTGCATCTTATTTACGGTTGCGGGTGGCGGCTTGTAGAGCTTGTTTTTGTAATATGGCTACAATACGGTTATTAAAGCGCCGCAAGCGAGAGTTTTCGAAATACCGGATTACTTTGTACAGAATATCGAAATACAAGAGGGCAAACCATGCCAGGGTTGTAAGCCAGATTATAACAATATTAAACCAGAATGTATCGATATAGGTATTTAAAATTCGTTTTTTTGGTGCATAAAATTGCGCCCTTCCGTTGGTAGAGAATGGCAAAGTAAAAATGGGGTCTTTCTGTTTTATTACATGGTTGTTATAAACAAAAAACTGTTGTAGTTCTTTTTCGTTGCGCACAATTCGCGATAGTTGAGCATTGGCATACAGGTTTTTAAAGCTATTAATTCCCTCACTTGGGTCTATAGTGTTGTTCAGCTCCATGAACCTACGGTCGTGCTGGCTCATAGCGGTACGGTACTCGTTATGGTAATGTTGCCATAGGTTGTCGAAAAGACCATTGATTTCGTGATAAGTCAGCTCAGAAAAATTTTCGATGGTCAGCTGGGATTCTAAATCTTTAATGGTGTTTTGGTCAAGAATTGTGAGTTTGGCAATTTCGTTCCGAAGCAAGGTAAGGTCTGATTGCACTTGCGCATAATGTTGCCGGTTGTTTATATGGGTATTTACCGAGTCGAGGTGGTCTTTTAAGAAGGGTATAAGATAAGCCTTGATAAACAGGGAGGAACTCATCTGCATTTCGCTGTCGAAAAAGTATTTTTGAAATTTATTGTCGCGGTACTGACTTACCACAAGAGCTTCGTATGCCCAGCGCGAAGTCATGGCATCGCCTACGGCTGGAACATATTTGTAGGACTGGATGCTTCTGTTTAGGTTGTTGAAATCGACCACAACCCCGCTAAAGAGTAATTGTGGCACTAAAATTAAGGGTACGAGAATATAAATAGTTACAACCGATTTAAAACCCGATGATATGTTCATGCCAACCATGTTGGCCCAACACGCTGCTGAAAATAAGACAGCGAAATAGCGCCAGTTCATATCCCTTATTTCCAGCACATAACTGCTTATCAGAACAAAAACTAACATTTGCAGAGCCGAAATGAGAAAGAGCACCATCGTTTTTGAGAACAAATAACTCCACCGGCTAAGGTTAAGAAATCGCTCTCGTTCAAGCAGTTTTTTGTCGCGGTAAATTTCTTCTGCGCTAATAATGAGGCCCAGAAAGAGGGCTACAATTACCGACATAAAGATAAATGCCGGAATATTCTGGTTGAGCCCATAAGAATAATCGGTAATCGTGCCCGCATAATCGCGGGAGCTGCGTGTGTAAATGGTGAGCAAAAAAGCCAGAACAGGAGCTTCGGTTAGCGTAATTAACAGGTACTGCTGGTTTTTAAGCTTTGCAAGCAGGTCGCGTTTAAAATAGAGCTTAATCTGCTGCCAGCGTTTAGGGGTACTAAAGTTAGTTTTAGGTGGTTTATCGGGGTGTTCTCGTTTGATGTTTCGGATAATGGGGTCGATGCGGTTCATGTAAAGCTCGTACCATTCCTGGGGAGTGGTTTTTCGGTTACGGGTTAAGCGACCGTTTACATCGACCATTCGGCCCTCTACGTTGCGAAGAATTTGTTCTGAGTTGATGTTACCACAGGTAAGGCATTCGCTGTTATCGGCATCGACATATTGGTTGGCATGTTTGAGGTAGCTGATGGCATCGAGCGGGTTTCCGTACCAGATTACCCTGCCTCCCTGATCCACTACCAGAAGCTTATCGAGTAGTTTGAAAATGTCAGACGAGGGTTGGTGGATGTTGGCAAACACCAGTCTGCCTTTAAAGGTTTGTCGTTTTAACAGGTTGATAACCTTTTCGGAGTCCATCGAGGATAGGCCTGAAGTAGGTTCGTCGACAAAGAGCACAGCCGGTTCGCGTAAAAGTTCGATGGCAATGTTGAGGCGTTTTCGCTGACCACCACTCAGAAAAGTATTCATCGAATCTCCTACCCTAAGGTCGCGGGCTTCGACTAGGTCGAAGTCGACAAGAGCCTTTGAAATTATTTGGTTTATTTGCAGGGCAGGAGTGGTGCTGAAAGAGAATCTGGCTGCAAAAAATAAGTTCTCATACACGGTTAGTTCTTTAATCAGAAAGTCGTCTTGGGGAACATAACCAATAATGCCTCTAAGTTCTTCTGCATCTTTATGTATATCGTATCCGTTTATTTTTATCGATCCGTGGTGCGGTTTAATGATGCCGGCCAGCAACTTTAACAGGGTCGATTTACCACTTCCGCTTCCGCCAATAATGCCAATAAACCGGCCCGATTCTTCGTTGAGGTTAAATCGTTTAATGCCGTTGGGGCTGTTGCCATAAGAAAACTCTATTTCATTGGCCGTAAAAACGAATTGGGTTTCTTCTGACTTTTTGATGAATTTTCCGGCAACCCAAATGTAATAGATGGCTCCAAACCGAGGGTTTTTAATTACCGATCCGGGTGCCCAGATGTAAGAACGTTTTGCCTTAAGGTTGTGTCCATTGAGCAAGAGCACCTCATCGCCTGTATACCTGAATACCAAGGTGTTGGTGGAAGGTATTAGCATCACTACAATATGCCCACGCATTTTGTCGATGTAAAGGTGTTTTACTTTTTTATTTTTAGGGGGCGCTGCCGAATTAATAAAAAGTAGGTTTTCGGCATTGGAAATTCTGTCGAGGTCGTCGAAGGTAAAATGTCTGGCATCGAGGTAGGCTTGCTCCGAAATATGCAGGTTTCTCGCTACCCTTTCGATGAACTGAAACTGATAAGCTGAATGCTGTCCTCCGCTGCCGATAAAATCGAGAAGATAAATAAGAATAAATGTTTTCTGGTCGCTCTCTAGTTCTTCGTTTAGCTGGTTACAGAGCTCGGTAACAGCCTTGGTTTTAATAATACCCTGTTCCATCAGCTCGTCTTCACTGGCAAAGCTTAAGTCAGGGTGGTATTCTTTCAGGTATTTATCAAAAGCATAAAGGTACTTTTCTACCAAAGAGGCGGCAAATTGCCGTTGCAGATATTCCTGCACCACATCGCGTTTAATGGTAGGTTCGCCCTTTTCGTTGACGTAAGCTACAAGCGCAAAAAGTCTCATTAGTGCCTGAAGAATCGACTCGTTCATGAAAAGGGGTGTTTTTTGTAGATCGAATTTAGGAATTTTTGAACTGCCTTCAAAGAAACTTTCCTATTCTTCTTGCCTATGTTCATGCAGGCAGCTCTTGTTTATAGAAAAAAAGCAGATGATTCTTTCTATCGAATCATCTGCTTTCTAATGTTTTATTTTGTTTTAAACTTACCGCAATCTGGCACCTATTCAACCATCGTACTACGAATGGTTTTTATATTACTGGTAAGAGCAGTAAGTTGTTCCTGGGTAAGGCTGCCATCGGTTTCGTCGTAAAGGGCTTTTAACTTGATGAGGGTAGATTGCAAGGTTTGAATGTATTGGTTGCTGGAAAAACGACCGTTTAATTCGATGAGTTTTTCAAGAGGTTTGCTCTGGTTGTATATTATCTTAACCATCTCGGTGTTGTTGTAAGTATCTTTTGAGATATGGGTAGCAACATACAAACCCTCGATGTAAAAGCCATTGGCCATTAGCACTGCAAGGGCAGGATCACTTTCGGCATAAAGAAATTTATAAGTGTCGTAGAAAACTTCTGTAGTAATTTTTACAAGCGAATCGACATCGGAAGCTTTTTGGCGGGTCTCTTCACTTGTAAGCGCTTTATAATCGATTTTAATGCCCAGGTCGTCCATTAGTATTTTGAGCACTTTTGAGTAATTGTCGATATCGTCTTTTTTATCGAACACGGTGGCGTAGGAAAGATCGGCAGCATAAATTCCAAGATTAACAGCTTTTACATTGCTGCTGAAATACTTTTCGATAGAAGCTACCGGGTTAAGAATGGTTTTATTGTATTTGGCTCCAATATTTTCGAGCAATTGGTATACTTCCATTGGCTCGGGTAAAGGGAACACCATTTCTTCAATGCCTTCTTTCACTTCCTGTTCGCTCAGTTGCTCTTCAGTTGCCACAACCGATTGATCTTTGCCAGATTGTTTGCAGGAAAAAAGCAGAGTGGTTGCTAAAAAAAGGAATAGGGTGGTTTTGATGAGTTTTTTCATGATAAATTAGGTTATAGCCATTTATAATCGGCGCAAAGATACGATTTATTTTTTTTCGCTGCAGAAAGAGAATTTAAAAAAATGAGATTATTTCATCCTACAGCAAACATTCCGATGCCAGATTCTAAGTGGCTTTCTGAATAGCAAACTAAAAAATTTCCAATCGTGCATGTGGGTTATTCTACAAGATGATTTTACACTGCTCGCATGACGATTTTTAACTATTTTTGCAGCATGGGTAAACGTACCGAAACCGATTTTCTTGGCTCACTCCAACTAGACGATGATTCGCTTTATGGCATCCATTCATTAAGGGCAAAGTCCAATTTTCCAGATACAACCAGGTTTCATCTCCAGTGGTACCAGGCCCTGGCTACAGTTAAAAAGGCTTGTTACATTACTGCCACCGATTTCTACATTCAGGCGGGTAAAAAACTGAACCTGGAAAAAACCCAGATCAAACAAATACCAGCTCTGGTTCTTGAGAGTATGATTCAGGCAGCCGATGAAATCGAGCAAGGAGAACATTTCAATCACTTCATTGTGCCGGCAATTCAGGGTGGAGCAGGAACCAGCATCAATCTTAACATGAATGAAATAATAGCCAACAGGGCACTCCAACTTATGGGAGCAAAGCCCGGGCAGTATTCCATAATCGATCCCATTGAGCATGCAAACATATTTCAATCGACCAACGATGTAATTCCTACTTCCTTAAAGCTTGCACTGATAAAACTGCTTGGCGAACTTGAAAACTCACTTAACAGCTTAAGGCAACAGGTTGAATTGCTTGAACGCCAGGGGCAGCATCAGCTTCGTAAAGCCTATACTCAAATGCAAGAGGCTGTGCCTTCTTCTTTCGGTCGCTTGTTCAGCACTTACAGCGAAGCTCTTTCGCGCGATTGGTGGCGTATTTCGCGATGCATAGAGCGAATTAAAGTGGTAAATCTTGGTGGCAGTGCAATAGGTTCGGGAATTACCCTTCCGCGCTATTTTCTGATGGAGGTGGTGCATACCCTACAGCTAATAAGTCGTCAGCCTCTTACACGAAGCGAAAACCTTTACGATGCCACCAGCAACCTCGACTCTATAGTAGAGGTACACGGTATTTTAAAGGCTCTGGCTGTAAATTTCGAAAAAATGGTATCGGACATTCGTCTGCTTGCTTCTGACCTGCACCAACCTGCTGAGCTGATGATTCCTCAGAAACAGGTAGGAAGCTCCATTATGCCGGGGAAAGTTAACCCTGTGATTCCGGAATTTGCAATCAGTGCTTCGCACCGGGTTTATGCCAACGATGTACTAATCGGTACACTATCGGCGCAGGGTTGCCTCGAGCTCAATGCCTATCTGCCGGCAATAGGCCATGCAGCCATCGAGAGTCTTAAATTGCTAATAGCCACAGCCGATACCCTGAACCAAAACTTGTTTATGGGACTTACAATTCAAGGCAAGGCAGCCAGCGAAAGTCTTTACCGGAGCGCTTCGATTACAACTGCCCTGGTCCCTTATCTGGGTTACAACAAGGCCGCCGAAATCGCACAGAGAATGAAATCTACACAAAAAAATATTTTCGACCTTAATCTCGAGTTGGCATTTATTGATCCAAAACGCTTGCAGGATATACTTAGCCCTGAGAATCTTTTAAAAGAAGGATTTTCTATTCACGATTTGGGCTTTTCTGAAGAATAAAACACCATGAAAAAGGGAAGGGATAACAAACCGCATATTGGCATTTTTGGTCGACGAAACAATGGAAAAAGTTCGCTTATTAACCTGCTCGCAGGACAGGATGTGGCCATTGTTTCTCAGGTGGCGGGCACCACAACCGATCCTGTAAAAAAGTCCATTGAAATTCAGGGAATAGGCCCGGTGGTGCTTATCGATACTGCGGGCATAGACGACCATGGCGAGCTGGGAGGGATGCGTGTATCGAAAACCCTAAAATCGCTCGAGCAAATTGATTTAGCCATTCTGGTCGTTTGCCATAACCTTTTCGATGCGGTGGAAAAAAACCTAATCGACAAGTTTAATTATTACCGCATTCCCTACCTTGTGGTGCATAACAAATCGGATATTGAACTGCTGCAAGCTCAAATTTCTGCTGACATCCAAAAGCACACCGGAAAAATGCCGCTTTCGCTGAGTACCCTTCAACCCGATGCAGAAGTAATTCGCGTTTTGCTCGAAGAGCTAAGGACCAACACTCCGGCAACTGCCTGGAGAAAGCCATCATTATTGGGCGATTTGTTGCAGTATGGCGACATTGTGCTGCTCATTACCCCCATAGACATTGAGGCTCCTGAAGGCAGATTGATTTTACCTCAGGTACAAGCCATACGCGACGTGCTGGATAACGATTGCACGGCCATTGTGGTAAAAGAACGCGAAGTAGATGCTTTCTTGCGCAACACAGGAATAAAACCAGCCCTGGTAGTTACTGACAGCCAGGTATTTTTAAAAGCCGATGCCTCGATACCTAAAGACGTTCCTCTAACCAGTTTCAGTATTTTACTGGCCAGGCAAAAGGGCGATTTTTACAAGTACATCGAGGGAACTCCATTTATCGACAAGCTAAAAGACAACGACCGTGTGCTGGTGCTCGAATCGTGCACCCACCATGTTTCGTGCGACGATATTGGCAGGGTGAAGATTCCCAGGTGGATTAGTAATTTTACAGGAAAGAGAATTGAATTCGATACAGTAGCCGGATTGGATGCCCTCTCAAGGCCTATCGAAGATTATTCGCTGGTAATTCAATGCGGCGGTTGCATGATTACACAAAAACAGTTACAAAACCGTTTAAAGGCAGCCATTGAGTATCAGATACCTGTGACCAATTACGGCATGGCCATTGCTTATGTGCAAGGCATTTTTAATCGCGCCGTAGCTCCTTTCCTAAAAGGTAAACCCGGAAAGGTTGATTACCTATAGTGGACACTGATTGGTAAAAAGAATATTTCAATGCTTATGCGATTATGGAAGTAACCTGAATATTTGTCAGATAAAGGAAAATAAATTTAACTTGAAGAAGGGTTAATCTGTGAGAAGTTTTATTTTAGCAGCCAAATCAAGTAAACCTCTAAACCTTTCTGCATGAACCACTCTGCCCAGATCCTGATGTTGGTGACTATAGGTGCCGTTTCGTTTATCACTATTTATTATTTCTTTAAGGTACTCTTTTCGAAATCCACTACTAAATCAGAAGGTGTTCAAACATGGTCGCGTATAGGTCTTGTATTGGCTATGGCCGGAAATGCAGTGGGTTTTGGTAATTTTCTGCGTTTTCCTGTTCAGGCCGTTCAAAACGGAGGAGGAGCCTTTATCATTCCTTACCTTGCTTGCTTTTTGCTTATGGGGATACCCCTCTTGCTCGTCGAATGGTCGATAGGACGATATGGCGGTCAATATGGCAACCACTCCACCCCTTTTATGCTTAACAGTTTGAGCAGGCAACGAATCTGGAAGTACATTGGTGTGTTTGGTATCTTTAGCAACATAGGCATTGCAGCTTATTATTGCTTTATGGAATCGTGGACACTTGCCTATGTCTTTCATTCGGCCATCGGCACTTTCAAGGGTCTTTCGCAAGGGCAGGTAGAAATGGTTTTTAACGATTATATCAGCTTAAATAAAACTACTCTCATTCCATACGAAGCCATTGTGTTTTATATCCTCTGCCTGTTGCTCAATGTTTACATTCTCTCGCGTGGGATAAAAGGAATTGAAAAGGTGGCGAAAATTGGTATGCCCCTCCTTATAGGTTTTGGTGTTGTTTTGGCTATTAAGGCTGTTACGCTCAAAGCAGGCCATAATGGGGCTATTCACAGCGGTACTACCGGTTTAAATTTTCTTTGGACTCCATCCTATAGTTCGATCTGGAACCCCAAAGTTTGGCTTGCGGCCGCCGGGCAGATTTTTTTCACGCTTTCGGTAGGTATGGGTTCTATTCAGTGTTATTCCTCTTTTATCAATAAACGCGACGACATTGCGCTTAATTCCATGTCTGCCGGCTGGATGAATGAGTTTGTGGAGGTTGTAATTGGTGCTGCCATCATAATTCCCATTTCGGTGGGATATTTCGGAATCGACAAAGTGAAGGAACTTGTTGGGCTTGGGGGCTTGGCACTCGGTTTTAAAGTAATACCCTATTTGTTCAGCCAATGGGGGCCCTTCTTATCGGTGGCGGCAGGAATCATGTGGTTTATGCTGCTGTTTTTCGCAGGCATAACTTCTTCGTTGGCCATGGGCAAACCTTGTGTCAGTTTTATGGAAGACGAATTTAAGTGGAGCGAAAAGAAAGCCGCCTGGGGCTTTGGTCTGTTAATTCTTTTGTTGGGGCTTCCAACGGTGTTTTTCTTCAACTATGGGGTGTTTGATCAATACGATTACTGGACTGGAACCGTGTCACTTTTTGTGTTTGCTATGATGGAGGTTATTCTTTTCTCCTGGGTTTTTGGCATGGAAAAGGGATGGGCCGAAATAAGGCGCGGTGCCGATATTAAGATTTCGATCGTGTTTAAATATCTGCTCAAATATGTGACTCCGGTTATGCTTATCGGAGTTTTTTTGGCTGCTCTTATCACACCTTTTCAGAACGACTGGAACCAAGCTTTTTCTTCGCTCTTTAGCGGAAATGGCTGGCCACTCGACAATGGTTCGATCATTAGGCAGATTAACAATGCCGAACTTAGGCAAGAACTGGCACAGGCGCAATTGCCTGCCGAGCAGGAACTGTTACGCACCAAACTGCAGTTGATTGTTGGCGCAAAAATCTTGTTACTAGCGGTATTTATTGGCATTGCTACGCTGGTATTTATTGCCAGTAAGCGTCGCCGCCGCGAGGGAAGGATTTATTAAGTATAGTGCCTGGCGTTTGGGATATTATTTTCCGGGTAAAAGAATGATTACCTGTGTGCCTTGATTTTCTTGGCTTTCGATGCTGATTTTTCCACAGCTGAGTGTAATAAACTCTTTGCAGAGTATCAACCCGAGTCCTGTCCCCGGCTCACCTTCTGTGCCGATGGTAGAAACCGATTTGTCAATTCGAAACAAGCCTTTAAGTTTCGACTCAGGGATGCCTGTTCCGTGGTCTTCGAAAAGAATTTTAACCATATTAGCCTCTTGGCTTGCTATTATCTGGATAGTCCCCTGGCGGTGCGAAAATTTGATGGCATTGGTCAGCACATTCAAAAATACGGTATGGGCCATGTTGTTATCGACAAATACGGTAAGTTCAGGACTAATGTTGGTTACAATATTCAGTTCTTTACTTTGAATTTTTCCTTCCAGAACCTGAAGGCATTGCCCAATAATATCAAATGCTTTCAGATGAATGGGGTTGGGTAAGATACGGTTGCTTTGAGCCCGTGACCAGGTTAACAGGTTTTCGAGCAGGTTATAAGTAGTTTCGGCCGATTGGTAAATGCGCTGGGTGTATTTAAGTCTTTTTGTCTCATCAAGCTGACTGAAACGTCTGTATAGCACTTCAGCCGATCCTAAAATATAGTTAAAAGGTGTTTTGAGGTCGTGTGATAAAATGGAAAAGAATTTATCCTTGGCGGCATTCGACTTTTCCAGTTCAATATTGGTATTAATCAGGGTTTCGGTCTGTGCGCGCACCTCTTCCGATTGCTCTTCTACTTTTTGCTGGCGTTCTTCGAGTTGGGCATTCATGTCGTTTAGCTGCATGGTGCGGGCCAGCATTTGCTCGTTAATCTCGTTAAGGCTTGTTTTTTGTTTCTGAAGGGTTTCGTTGGCTTGTATCAGCTCTTTGGTTTGTATTTGCAAAAGTTTATTGCTCCTGTTTAGTTCATAAGTGCGCTCCTGTACTTTTTCTTGTAACATTGTGCGCATGATTTTCATCTGCTTTAGCCTGAAGTAAAACCATGCTCCGGTAACCAACATGGTGAGCAGAATTGCTATCAGTTTAAATGCCAGCGTTTTTCTGAAAGGAGGGATAACTTTTATCTGCATGGTTTTTTCAATAGGGTTCCAGACCTGGTCATAATTAGAGCCACGCACCCTAAAGGTATAAGTTCCAGCATCGAGGTTGGTATAGGTGGCGGTGCGCTGGTTAGGTCGAACACGAATGTATTTTTTATCGAAGCCTTCAAGCATGTATTCATAGGCGTTGTCTTCTGGAAAGGCATAGTGCAGCGCTGAAAATTCGATGCTAAACATATTTTCTTTCGCGCCAAGCCTGATTTGTTCGATATAATTGACCGATTTCGTAAGCAAAACCTTGCCGTTAACTGTATCGCCTGCTAAAACAGAGTTGTTAAAAACTCTGAAATCGGTTAAAACAACAGGAGGTATATAGGAGTTGTCTGTTAAACTGTCGGGGTGAAGCTTGCTGTATCCTTCGGTACCCCCAAAATACATATAGCCTTTTGAGTCTTTATAAAAAGCACCCCAATAAAACTGAAAGCCCTGTAAGCCATCGTTTGGACCATATTGTTTAAAACTATTGTTTTCTTTATCAAACATGGTTAAGCCATTATGTGTACTTAACCACAGGTTGCCCGAATCATCGGAAAGTATGCCAAATACGACGTTATTCGACAGGCCTTCTCTGGTGGTGTAGCTTCGTATTTCTTGGGCTGCATTGTTTTTAAAATAAATCATAAAAAGTCCGCCCCCATAAGTGCCACCCATAATCTTGTCTGGATAAATTTTTGGATTGTAATGAAGGCTTATGATTCGGTTATCAGGCAAATTTATGTTTGTGCCTGAGTTCATATAGAAATTGGTAATTTCAAATTCATCTTCGAATATATTCTGGCTGGTATATTTGCGCACCAGGTAATTGAGGCCACCATATGTTCCAACCCAGAAATTTCCATCGATATCTTCCACAATGCTTCCGCTCTGAATTCCATATGGGGTAATGGAGTTTTTTAGGCTATCGGAGTAAGAAAACCGCCTCACTTTCATGTTTTTCGGGTTAAGAACATCAAGCCCCAGGTCGGTTCCTACCCAGATGTTACCCTGCGAGTCTTCAAACATGTCGAGAATAATATTGCTCTGAAAAATAAATTCTCCCTGCTTGTTTTTGTAAATATTTTCGAATTGTGTCGATCCTTTATTGAGTTTAAAAATCCCAAAACCCCAGGTGCCAACCCACATGTTATTTTCACGGTCTTGCAAGAGGACGGTAATGGATTGGTTTTTTAGCTTAATTCCTTTGTACTGGCCTGAGTTTATATTGTAAAATCTATTTTCTGAGGGATTATAAATTTCGATACCGTCATAAACAGTGGCTACCCAGAGGTTGCCTTCGCTATCTTCCGAAAAACCTCTGATTACCTTGCGTGTGGATGAGTTTTTCTCGTTATTGTTACCCCTAAAAGTTTTTATTTGTTTTAGTTGTGGATAAAAATAGTTTATGCCTCCCGAACGGGTACTTAGCCAGATTACTCCTGCACTGTCTTCATAGATGTCGCGAATGTGGTTATCGTAAAATCCTTTGGTAGTTGGAACGAAACTTATTTGCTTGTTGTTTTCCAATACAACCATTCCACCATAAGTGCCAGTTAAAAGCTCTCCCGATTTTTTTTCATGTATTGCAAATGTTTCTGCAGGATGAATAATTTTAAATGTTTCATTGCTGGGTTCGTATTGGCATAATCCTTTGTTGGTGCCAATGTAAATGGAGCCATTGGACGATTGAATTACAGCATGCACGGTATTGCCGGGCAGACTGCCGGGTTTAGAAGGTAAATTGGTGTAGTGTGCGATAAGATTGCCAGTTGTGCTAATTACCATTACACCCACATCCTCGCTTGTAATCCATATATTCTTTTCTGCATCGAAACACAAATTGAGGGTTCTGTTGCTTGGTAGGCTGTTTTTATTCCCAGGCTGATGAAAAAAATGTTGAACCTTTTTGGTTTCCGGATGATACGATACAACTCCCTCAAGTTGGTTAATAATCCAGAGTGTGCCATCGGGCGCTTCTTTAATTTTCCGCACCCTGGTGAGTGTTTTTTGTATTGGACCGTTTAAAAGTATGGGATGTGAAATAAACCGCTCGTGAACAGCATCATATTCGTATAACCCGCTGTTGTTGGTTCCTACCCACAATCGGCCCTTCGAATCGACAAATACCTCGTAAATAAAGTTGTCGCCAATGTCGTGTGCGCCTGTGCCACGATAAAAAACCCGGGTCGAATAGCCGTCGAAACGCACTAATCCATCGTCTGTAGCAAACCAGATAAACCCAGCCTGATCCTGCACTGTGGCAAAAGTAATGTTGCTGGGTAGTCCCTGCAAATTGGTAACCTCTTTTAGGGTTACGTCATTAAAAAGCGATTGATTTTTTCCCTCCGGATGAATAAGGAAAAATAGGATGGCTGCAAAAAGCCATTTATCGAGTGGAATAAGAGGCATGTAAAGGCGAAATGTTCATTTAAAGGTAAAAAAATATTTGAACATTTCTTTGCCTTTTAATCCGATAGTTTCTTGAGTTTCAACTCTACGGTTTTCTGATTCTTTACAGCATGGGTAAGCATGGTTTTAACCAGAATTTTTTCATTTTCGTAAAGCTCCTTCTCACGGTGTATATGATTCTCGTACCATGAGGTGAAGAACTTGTTTTCGTTTTGAATGCTTTTTTTCTGCTCTTTGAGGGCTTTAAGGTTTTGTTGCCTTATTTCGCTTTGCATGTTGTTGTGGTTGGCCAGCTTTCTGGTGAACACTATCGACTGCTTGCAGGCAGCAATTAAGGTATCGATAGTGGCGTTGTGAATTTGAATAATGCCAGCATCCTTTGGCCTTAGTTTATTTAATTTTGAATACAAAGCCGCCTGGTCTTTTAAACTCTTTTCAATCAGGCCTGCCTGCATGTAGTATTCACGTGCGGTATTTTGTAAATCCGATTTGGCTTCTTTCTTGTTCCCAATAAATTCTTCGATGTTTGCATAAATAGTCTTAAGCGTATCGACATATTCGAATATTGCAGGTTCATCGCCCGAAAGCACGATATTTGTTAATTTGACTACATTGAATTTAAACTTTTTATTGGCTTTGGAAATGCTGTCGTCAATGCGGGCATCTGCCAGGGCGTAATTATCAAGTATCTGAAAGAGAGAATCAAGCTTAAGACTTATCGATGTTTGATTTTCTTGTAATTGACTTATCTCCTTCGAAGCTGAAATTATTTCTGCAGAATCGATTTCGACTGGGTTCTTGTTGGCCTTCGTGCTGTCGTAAGGTAAAATTTTTCGGATTTCTGCCTTGCCAATATTAATCTGATAGGCGTTTATTTTTTTTGTGTACGAGGAAGCCTTTCCTACTATCTGCTTTTCGCCAGAACGCTGGCTTTTCTTGGCTTTGCTGGTTTTAGACTTTATTCGGCTAGTGAGTCTTTTCTGGTCCCTTTCCAGTGTTTTAAGGTCTGTCGATCTGGCGCGGTAAACAGAGTCGTTTACTATACGGTGTTTTTCGGTCGCCTGCTTCATGATGCCATAATCGCGGTAGTAATTTTCGAATTGCCATTTGTTCGAGGCGGTAATTTCTCTCTCTATATCGTAACTCAGCGAATTCATGTAATAGGCATAAGCCTTGTCGAAGTGATTTAAGGGGTTAACATTTGTTGCATTGCTGCCATCTTCCATCATCAGAAAAAAATCGCTTTTATGCCTTACTTTCTCTATTTCCAAAATGTAATCGGGATAAGCCAGGGGTATTCGAAAGCTATCCTCTACAAATTGGTTAAAGGCAATAGGAGCAGGGCTGAAGAGCCATTTCGGGTCGATAGGGTAATGGGTTTTTACCAGCGTATCCAAGGGTATATTGAAATAAGAAGAATCGACAGAGGCGATAAAATAAACCTTGTTGTTGGAGAAGGCTATTCGGGCAATGCGATAGAGTGCTTTTCTGAATGCCGGTGGGCGCTTGCCAAGTCCGCCACTTCCCCAGGTAGCATCGGTATGGATCCAGGCCGAATCGATATAACTTACATTCCAGACATGATTCGACCTTAAAAATGGTTTTTGCTTATTGTAGCCAAAACCTTTGGTGTAGCCAGCTATTACATAAGTTTCGATGCCTGCCGAATTACACATGGCACTGTACAGGCTTGCAAAATCGCCACACACCCCTTTCCTGCTTTTTATCGTTTGAAAGGGTGAGCTCGGTGCTTGATCAATTTCTCCCAAAGCCTTTACATCGTAGCGTATTTGGCCAGCAACCCAGTTGAAAATAGATTTAGCCTGTTCAGTCTGCGAGGCCGTTGTGTCGATTATCTGTAGTGTAAATTGTCTAATGTCTGTTTGGCTGCGCAGCTTGGTGGAAGGAATGAGGCAGAATAAGAAACATAACAGGGCAATGAATCTTCTTTTATGAAAGCGGTTGTAAGTAGTTGAGTTTATTACTTTCAAGTTCTGAAATTTATGAGAGAATGATCGATTTAAAATTACAAAACCCTTATAATCATACAAATATTGTTATTAACCAAAAAAAAGAGTCATCTTAATGTTTCGAGAATAGTTCTCGCAGCATTAAGATGACTCAGGCTTGCGCCATAATCTGATTATAATCTAATAGTCGGTATTACGACCCGATTGTTCGATGAGTGTTTGAAGCAGTTTGTTAAAGCTTTCCGACGACTTTAGTTCATCAATACTCTGATGCATGCGGTATTTCCAGTGATGGCGCACGTTGCTGGGTTGATTGATCTGCTCGCGGTGTGTTTCTTTCCAGCGCAAGTCGCCATCCATAGCCAGCAGGTCCTGTATCGGAAAGGTAGTCCACATGGCGGGTGAATAAAGATGCTGGGTAATCATCTGCTGGCACAGCCAAGGCTCGGCAAAATAGGGTGCTTCGCCGAAGTTGCCCAGTTCTCTGTTGTAAAACTGTTGAATGGCATCGCGGTTACCTTCCCACCATCCCCTAATGCTTGGCATGTCGTGGGTTGAGGTGGTGCAAACCGACATATAGGGTGCATCGGACGGATGCGCATAAATTTTCTTTGGATTTTTCGACATCCGCTGAATCTCGAGACTCAGGATTCCAAGTTGCTTCATTACCGGTGGCACACATTCGGGCACCATACCAAGGTCTTCGCCACAAACGAGCATTTTACTTGCTGAAATAATGGCCGGAAGTTTTTCCATCCCCTTGTGATACCAGAAATCGTCGTGACGTTTGTAGTAATAGTGGGTATAAATCTGGTTTAATCTTTCTTTTGTATAGCCATCTAAGTCGGCATAAGACGAAGTAAAATGGAAAGCAATGCGCGGATGCCATTCATTTTCGCCTGTTTGAACAAAGAGCACATTGGCAATAAGGTCAAACAGCCCGTTGCGGATGAGCCTGTCTTTGTCGGTCAGTTCTTCTTCTTCAATATCCTTTAAGAAATACTGATTCACTTTTTGTTGGGTGTTAAAGGCTTCTTTCAGGGTAAATCCACCATGGCCACTGCTGTCGAGAAATTTCTTTTTTACCTCTTTTACCCATTCCCCAAAAATAGGATGTAGAATATGTTCATAGATGTAGGGCATTACCAGGCGGTTGTAGTCGAAATGTATGCCATACTGCTCTATTTCCTTTGCGCTCATGGGTATCGATGGGTTGAAATAGCCCAGCAGACCTTCTACTGCGTGAAGAGGAATTTCCCAGATTCTAAAAAAACCAAGTATGTGATCGATCCGGTAGGCATCAAAATACTCTTCCATTTTGTGGAGTCTTTTTCTCCACCAGCTATAGCCTTCTTTTTGCATTGCCGCCCAGTTGTATGTCGGAAAGCCCCAGTTCTGGCCCTTGGCTGAAAAATCGTCTGGCGGAGCTCCTGCCTGAGCATCGAGGTTAAAAAGATGGGGTTCGGTCCATGCTTCAACACTGTTTGGACTAATACCAATGGGAATATCGCCTTTTAACACAACACCTTTCTCATGGGCATATTCGGTGGCTTCGCTAAGTTGCTTATCGAGATGGAATTGCAGAAAATAATGGATGCTGATGTCGTCCCAATCTGCTGAGTCGGCGCTGCAAAGTTTTTCAATATCTTTTTTCTTGTAGGTGCTATGCTCGGCCCATTTTCTAAAATCGGCAGTATTGTTCTTGTCGCGCAGGAAAGCAAAGGCGGCATAAGGTACCAGCCAATCTTTGTTGTGGTCGAAGAACACTTTGTATTCGGAGGATTGAAAAAATACGTCTTTTACCTGGTCAAATATTATTTTGTAGTAGCGCGATTTCAGATCCAGTACCTCGGGGTAATTTACATCTGTTTCTTTATTGAGGCGTACACGGTGCTCGTTGTATTCGGCTACGATTTTTTTGTCTTTTGGGGTTCCCAGTTTTTCAAGGTTCAGGTAAATGGGGTGAAGTGCAAATACCGAGATGGACTTATAGGGATAAGAGTCGAGCCAACTGTGGGTGGCGATGGTTTCGTTTACAGGCAACAATTGTATCATCTTAAGTTTGGCCTGTTTGGCCCAATCGATAAAGTCGATAAGGTCTCTGAAGTCGCCAGCCCCAAATGCCTTGTCGGTGCGCAACGAAAAAACAGGTACAGCCACGCCGGCAGCTTTCCAGTTGCCAAGCGGATACCGGAACCTTTCGTCGGACTGTATGCAATGATATTCCTTCTCTTTCAGGGGCACAGTGTTTAATTCCCTGTCATGGCCTTCTTCGAGGGTTACGGCCATTTGTTTCTCTATGTTGTAAATGCCATATTTGTAGTGCAAAGGTTTTTTTATACCCGAAACATCTATACTACCTGTCCAAAGTGGAAAGTCTTCACCACAACCCAGCACTAAGGGGTTTTTAATATCCCAATCGCCCAACTGTGGTGTGTTACCCAAAACACAAACCCTGTATTTATTGCCAATACGCGGAACCTGTATTTTAAATTGAAGTGTTTTTTTTGCGGTAGCAAGGCCGATAGGTTTTGCCTCAGGCAATAGTCTCATCAACACCTTTGAAAAGGCCGAGGTATAAAGCACTTTTTCTTCTACTGAAGGTAGTCGCCAGGTTTCGTTGGCATAACAAACAGATTTGTTTAATTCAATTTGCTTAATCGACCTGTTAGGCCCATCTTCCCACATTTCGAAACCAAACTCATCTTTCAAAAGGTATTTGTATTCGGGATCTCCTGCCGACTCCCCGATATTAACTTCTGCTTGCCACAAACCATGGTGAAGGTAATTCATAGGAAGGGCATGGGCACTATTCCATTTCCCCATAATCTCCGGCGAACCGCAGAGATAAATCTGTTGTCCGGGATTAGTAAAATAATGAATCGAAAATAATATTTTCATCGGGACATGTTTTAAACCGGTTTTTCCGGGAAGATTAGTATGAAGGAAATATTAAATTAAACTGAACTTTAATATATAAAAAATAAGCTTACCTGATACTGTTTTTAGGGAGAAACATGAAATATTTATCAGAGGCTTAGCATCATGTCGATATTGGTACCGTGGTTTTCGAACTGTCCGAGTTCTTTAAAGCCAAGTTTGGTGTAGAAGTGAATGGCATGCCTATTGCTCGCCTGCACTCCACCCCAAAGGAAAATACGTTTTGGTGCGTTTTCTTCAGGGAGCTGACGCAGAGTAAATTCAAAAAGCCGGCTTCCTAAACCTTTTCCCTGCCAGTAATCGGCCACAGAGGGGGCAAAAGTATAATCGCCTGCTTGTGGCTTAAGGTCATAGCCTTTGAAACGTTCTGCTTCAAAATCAAGCCAGCCCGATTTTAAAATAGTATATGCTTCAATAAAGAGGGTGTTTTCATCAAATGCCAGGAGAAGAATGTATTCTGGGTTGTGAATTAATTGGTAAAGGCTATCCGTTTCAAACGGGTGGGGTTCAAAGCGCTTACGGCTTTCGGGGCTCAGAGAATTTAAATAGCCCAGAAGATTAAGAATATCATCGCAGGTGGCATGCCGAAGCAGAAAATTATGGTCGTGCAGGTGTATGTGCATAGAAGTTCTTTTTAATTAAACGCAAAAAACCGGATGTACAAATAGGCAGAGGCACAAATGGTAGAAATAAACATCACGGGTATTCCCACCTTCATGTATTCTTTAAAACGCAGGGGGTAAGGTGTTTTTTGGGTAAAGCCGGCCACTACAATATTGGCTGCGGCCCCAATCAGGGTAGCATTGCCCCCAAAACAAGCTCCGAGCGATAATGCCCACCAAAATGGGTCGATGTTGGTTTGCAGTTGATGGCCAAAACTTTCAATCACCGAAATCATGGTGGCGGTAAAGGGAATACTGTTAATGAAGGTGGTGGAAAGAGAAGATACCCATAATATTAATTGAGTAGTTTGTGCCATATTTCCCTCAGTAAGCCCCAGCATTTTGGCGGCAATAATGTCAATAATACCTGTTTTTTCAAGCCCACCTACAAGTACAAACAAACCCAGGAAAAAGAACAGTGTAGGCCATTCTACTTCCTTCAATATCTCTTCTGGGTCTTTCTTGTTTACCAGCAGAAGTATAAAACCGCCACCGAGTGCGATGGTAGCCAGGCTCAACTTATGAAAATGATGGGTAACAAAAGCCAGAATGATCAATGAAAAAACGAAAAGGCTTTTTACGAATAAGGGTTTATCGCGAATTGTTTTTGCCTCGTCAAAGGCCATAATTTTACTGGTATCGACAACTACCGATTTTAGTTTTTTATAGTATACCAGACGTAAAAAAAGGATGGTTACCACAGATACAACTAGCACCACAGGCATATTCACATAAATAAAATCCATAAATCCGAGGTGGGTGGCTCCGCCAATCATAATGTTGGGCGGATCGCCAATTAAGGTGCCAGTACCACCAATATTCGAAAATAAAATTTCGCCGATAAGAATAGGAGTTGGGTTTATTTTAATGGTATTGGCAATTGCAAAGGTGAGAGGTGCAATTATTAGCACGGTAGTTACATTGTCTAAAAGGGCCGATAAAATACCAGTGACTATTGACAAGACCATAAGAATTCTCCAGGGATCGCCGCCTGTAAGCTTCACACCTTTTACGGCAATAAGTTCAAATATACCTGATTTACGCATTACTGCTATGGTAATCATCATGCCACATAACAATCCCATGGTGTCGAAATCAACGTAGCTCACAGCTTCTTCCTGACTCAGAATTCTCAAGACTAACAGCAAAAATGCTCCAACAATGGCAGTAATGGCAACAGGAAGTTTCTCGGTGGTAATGAAGAAGAAACTCAATACGAAAATTGCCAAAGCCATTATGGCCTCATTTCCTTGAATGGATGTTATAAATTCAATTAGCATAGGCGATAGTTAGGTGTCTAGTGCCACGCATAAAATTTCAATGCCTGAAATGAGCCCAATTAAGGTTTTGCCTTCTACCACAGGGAGTATGGATCCCTTTGTGCGGTATAAGAGGTCGGCAGCATACGACATTGAGTCGCCGGGTGCTACGGTTGGATATTTCGAATCGATATAGAGGGTAGCCTTCTCATCCAATAATTCATGGAGTTGTGTGCTTATTTGGTCGAGATCGGCCATAAAGGAGGTGTTGTAGATTGATTTGATGTAATCGGGAATGGCTGCATCGAGAATTTTTTGCTCGGTTATGCAGCCAATATATTCGCCCAGAGCATTTACCACAGGAAGAACGTTGTGCCGTTGAAATCTCATGGTACGGATTACCCTGTGCAAGTTCGATTTTTCGTTGACGGAAGAAATGTCGCGCAGTACATAATCTTTTACTCGTTTCATAGCATTGAATAAGGATAAAAGGCCAATTGATTTGTGATTAAAGAACGGATTATTCTATTTCCTCTAGGCTAATTCTTGACAAGTTTTTCTTTATTTGGGTCACATCTCGAATTTCTTTGTATAAATCTTCTACATCGGTTAATCCGGCTGCTGAGGCAAATTTCAGGGTTTCAGTAATTGGCAGGTTTTGCAAGTAGGAATGTATAAAACCGGCCAGGTAGGCATCGCCGTAACCCAACATATTGGCAATTTTTAGGTTTTCAGGTCTTACGATGTACGATTTTTCTCGTGTTATTGCCACCACATTCTCTATGCGGTGTATGAACAAAACAAATTCGGTATCACTGCTTTGGGTAAGAATTTGCCTGCCGGCTTCCAAAAAATCTGCAATGCCGTCTATGGGTTTGCCAAAAAGCTCGTGTTTACTTCGCATGTCGGGGCAGATAAGAAAGGGCGAAACGGTGATCAGCTCTTCGGTGTATTCTGGCGAGGTATGCACTACCAGTTTTATTTTCTGGCTTTGAGCGCTCACTATCATACGCTTGTAAACCTCTATTTGCCCTCCTTTTGGCAGTGAGCCAGCTATAACCACCATTTTTACCCGTTTCAGGAGTCGTTCGAAGTTCTCTATAAAAAAGTCTATGTCGTTGGCCGATACTTCATATCCAGAATCATTTATCTCGGTTAGCGTTTCATTCTGCAAGTCGAGAATGGAGATGTTGGTGCGGGTAAGCCCTTCGGAAAAAATAAAATTAGTGGTGATTCCTGCTTGCCTGATTTCGTCGCACAACATGTGTCCGGCATGCCCGGCAGCAAAGCCCGATGCAATCACTTCGTTGCCGAGCATCTTTAGGGTGTGGGCAATGTTTACACCTTTTCCTCCCGGGCTTTGCATGCTAATTTCGTCTTCGCCCAAACGATGCAGCCTGTGGGTAGCGAAGTTGTTCAGGATAATGATTTTGTCGAGTGCCGGGTTGAGTGTGATAGTGAGTATCATCGATTGGCTTACTTGGTAGATGTACTAAATTTATCGAAAATTTCTGACTTTTCAGTCATACAAACTCTCTGGTTTTTTTATCTACTTAAAAAGCTCCTTGTTCTATTTATAATATCCAAATTTATCTATGGCATGGAACACTGCTGTTGGTAAAAAGTGTCGTAGGTCTTTCTTTTCAGCCATTGCTTGCCTAATAAAGGTCGAAGATATTTCGATTTGAGGTGCTTTTACCAGATGTATATTTTTGTGTACACTAAGATCATTTTCATTAAAGGGCTGGCGTGGATAGATATAACGGGTATAATTTTGAATAATTTGCTCCGCATTTTTCCATTTATGAAAGCTGGCCAAGCCATCGGAGCCCATGATAATCACAAATTCCACATCCTGGTGTTTTTCTTTCAGATAGGCCAGAGTATCGATGGTGTAAGAGGGCTGAGGCATACGAAACTCGATGTCGCTGGCTTTAAAACGCAGGTCGTCTGCTATAGCCTCTTTTACAAGGTCGAGTCTGATAAAATCGTTGAGCAGGCTTTTCTTTTCTTTGAGCGGATTGTGTGGACTCACTATAAACCAAACCTGATCGAGGTCGGTAAATTCGACAAAATAATTAGCAATGGCCAAATGACCAATGTGAATAGGATTAAACGAACCGAAATAAAGCCCGATTTTCATGGTGCAAGCAATTTTTCCAGGTTCTTCTCCCTTAAGTGTTTAAAAACTGACGCACCAGACTGGCGGTTTCTTCGATAGCTGTCTCCAGATTTTCGTTTATTACCGAGTGGTCGAATCGCCGGGCATATGTCATTTCGAGTTTGGCTTTTTTCAGACGTTTCTGAATGCTTTCCTCGGTTTCGGTTTTGCGTTGTTCGAGCCTTTCGGCCAGCGTTTCCATGCTCGGAGGTTTTATAAATATCGAAATGGCTTTGTCTCTGTGCATTTGTTTGATATTGCTTCCGCCTACCACATCAACATCGAAAATAACATTTTTACCTAGCTGACGGATTCGATCGATTTCTGATTTTAACGTGCCATAATACTGTCCCGGGTAAACTTCCTCCCATTCTACAAAGTCGTTTTCATCGATCCGGGTTTTAAATTCATCGATCGACAAAAAATAATAATCCTTACCATCGGTTTCGCCCTGGCGTTTTGGCCTGCTGGTAGCCGATACAGAAAACTCAAGCAAAAAATCGGTTTGCTCACGAAGTTTTTTCACTATGGTCGATTTTCCAGCTCCTGAAGGGCCGGAGAGTATTACTAATTTACCTGCCATGCCTTTAAATTTAAAGTATGTTTAATACTTGTTCTTTTATCTTCTCCAATTCATCCTTCATCTCTACCACCAATTTTTGTATCTCATGATGACTGGCTTTTGAGCCCAGGGTGTTAATTTCACGGCCCATTTCCTGAGCAATAAATCCCAGTTTTTTTCCTATGCCTTCCGGACTTTCAATTACTTCGCGGAAATAGCGACAATGATTTTGCAAACGCACTTTTTCTTCCGAGATGTCGAGCTTTTCGAAATAATAGATTAACTCTTGTTCGAATCGATTGGAGTCGATCTTATCTGGTTCGATGTATTCTTTCAGCCCGGCCAGCATCTTTTCGCGAATCGCCTGCACTCTCTCTTTTTCGTATGGTTCTATGAGTGGCATCCGTTTTTCTATGCTATCTAAGCGCATCAGCATGTCTTTTTTCAATGCCTTTCCTTCCTGGAGCCGGAAGCTATCCACTGCATCGAGGGCTTTTTCGAGTGCCTTCAGAATGCTGTTCCAATTGTCTTCATTCAGTTCGTCGCGGTCAATTTTAAGGGTTTCCGGCAGTCGCATGATGGTGGCCAGTAGAGGCTCGGCAGTTTCGGAGCCCAGCTCTGCCGCCAGCTGCTTTAACTGTTCGTAATATTTACGGGCCACAGGCAGGTTAATGCTGGCTGCATTTTTTGCATCAGTAACTTCTACGGTGAGGTTTAATTCTACTTTTCCTCTTTCGAGGCGGTTCGAGAGCATGTTTCTGATTTCAATGTCTTTTTCGCGGTAGCTCTGCGGTACACGCGTAAAAATATCGAGCTGCTTGCTGTTGAGCGATTTTATCTCGATGGCTATCACCCTGTCGCCCAATTCGCATGTTGCTTTCCCAAACCCTGTCATCGATTTCAGCATATTCTCAGTATTAAATTCATCTCTTCTTTGCCTCTTTCTTTCTTAAGAGCTGCAAGGATTTACTCCCTGCCAGGCTTTAAAAAAGTTAAAGTAATAAAAAGAGACCAGATATAAAAATCAGTTAACCGGTGGTTTCACGATAACCTTTTTTTTCCAGTTTCCGCTGCGGTAATAAATGTACGAAAAGATGGTGCCAACAGACCAGGCAAGAGGCACAGCCAGCCATATGCCTATTTCACCCAAATTTTTTGATAACACCGCAGCAAATGGCACCCTAATAATCCACAAGGAGAAAAGTGTGATAAACATCGGTATCAGTGTATCGCCGGCGCCGCGCATTACTCCGTTAAGGGCAAACATCACCGAAAAGATAATGTAGCAACTGCTCACTACCACCAGGTATTGCGATCCTACTTCGATTACTGTCTCGGTTTCGGTAAACAGGCCCATGAGTTGTCGTTTAAAAAGAATTACAACCAGGGTAACAGAAAGGCTTATTAAAACCGATAAAACCAAGGTTGCCTGCAGCCCGCGTTTTACGCGTTCGGTTTTTCCGGCCCCAAGATTTTGCCCCACAAATGAGCTGAGTGCCTGACCCAGAATCATGGAAGGAACCATGGCAAGGCCATCGATGCGACCTGCAACTGAATAGGCTGCCACTACCTGGGTGCCAAAGTTGTTCACTATCCGGTAGAGTGCCAACATGCCAAGGGCTACAAATGTTTGTTGAAATCCGGAAGGTAAACCAATGCGCACACTGTGACGGAATATTTCAGGATCGAAGCGTAGCTTAAACAGACTAACCCGCACAAGCTTATGGGTTTTATTCAGGTAAAGGGCGGCTCCAAAAAAGGTTATTCCATGGGCAAATACCGTGGCAAGAGCTGCACCCCTGATACCCATGTGAAAATACTTTATAAAAACAATGTCGAGTACGATATTAAGCACGGCTGCAAAAATCTGAAAATACAAGGGTGTTTTGGAGTCGCCAACCCCACGCAATACGGCGCTTATGGCATTGAAACCAAATAGCAGAATGGTGCCTGCTAAAAAGGTACGCAGATAAATAGTGGCCTGGGGTATCACTTCGGCCGGAAGCATGGTAATTTCGAATACCTTTCTTCCGAATACCATTCCAACGAGGGTAATTATTAGCGAGGCAATGAATGTAAATACAAAAATGGTGTCGATGGCAGCACGCACCTTGTCTAAATCTTTCGCTCCGTAATATTGCGATATGATAATGGTGCCGGCCGTTGCGATGCCAATAACAAAGGAGATGAGGGTAAAAATGATTGGAAAAGAAGCACCCACAGCAGCAAGTGCCGCGTCACCCAGAAGGCGACCTACAATAATGCTGTCGAATATGGTATAAGTCTGCTGAAACAAGCTGCCCACTAGCATGGGGGCTGCAAACATCACTATGGCTTTACTTTCGCTACCCTGGGTTAAATCTTTCATCAAGCTTGTTCAATAGAATGACCCGAAGGAAATTGCCGGTCGGACTCAAATTCCTTTAAGAAGGGCGAAAGTAATGAAAATTATTGCACTTTTACTTTCGAAATAATCAAATGCCTTATGCATCCTGCAGAAAGTATGATTGCGCAGATTGAGCGGAAAAACAAAGTTCTGCTTACAAATCACCTCGACCTTATTTTCAGCGAGGTTTGGCTCCCCTCGCACAATCGCTTTCATCACGACCGGGTATGGAGCTTCGTAAAAGAAATTCTATTGGCCTACCTCTACAAGGGGGCCACTTTTAGCCATGATTTTGTCGAGGCACTGATGGTGGCTGTTTATTTTCACGACACAGGACTAACACGAACCCTATCTGTTAAACATGGCCATGAAAGTGCTGCAATGGCAAAAGACTTTTTGGCAAAATACCCGAAAATGATCAATCGGTATCAGAACGAAATGATGGATGCCATTGTGCGTCATGATGAGAAGGATTATGCACTGGTTAAGGCTGGTGGTCCGGTTATACCATCCATTTATTCAATCCTTACTGTGGCCGACGACCTCGATGCTTTTGGAGCAGTAGGATTGATTCGTTACCTCGAAATCTATTGTCTGCGAGGGATAGAAAATAACCAGCTTAAGTCAGCAATACTTCAGAATTTAGAAAGCCGTTTTGCGTTTTTAAGCCTCATGTTTGGCCCACTGCCAGCGCTTTTAGCACACCATAAAGCTCGTTACCACTTGGCCTGCATGCTTTTAAAAGAAATGGACGAACAAGACTTTTCATTTTTGCAACAACAGGTTGCGAATAAGGTTGATTTACTGGATAGCAGCACTTTTAAAAGCCCTGATTCATTTATTTTGAATAAAACCTTCAGTCTTTTGGCAGAGGAATTGAAAAAGTTTTATTGAACCGGGTTGAAATGTAACCTATCTCGGCCTCTGGAAGTATACGTAGTTGTAATTTTTTCCAGTGATTTGATTCCCTTGTTAAAATAGAGTTTTTTATTCTTTAAATGCAGATTCACACACGAATAGAACAACAATTTGATTTAGGTCAGCTTTGCACTAAGCTTGCTGAAATGGGTGTGGATGAAAGTATGCTTGAGCTGTTAACTGCTCAGCTAGCAGATAATTTTATCACAAACCTGCCGGTTGAACAGGTAACTTCTGGTGAAACCAATGATGAGAATTTTAGTGCTTTTTCGTGCTACCCGGGTCTGGTGCTTGTGTTCAATCATTCTTTTAAGGCAGTATATCAGAATAAGCCCTTTTTGGGAAAGGTAAAAATTACCGGGCAAGGCTTACTGGAAATTCTTCAGTTTATAAACAGTCCTTCGCTTATTTCCGAGGCCGAAGAGGTATGGAAGACTGGGAAACCGCATAAAACAAGCCTGATCAATCCGATTAACCTTCGGGTGGTGGATGTGTTCCTGAGTAAATACACTTTACAAAATACCGCTTACCTGGTAGCTTTTCTCGAGGATATCAGTCTAAAAACGAAACCTGCGCAGTTAGTGGAGCGAAAAAAAGAACCTGCTCCTGTCAATCAATACCAGCTTATAGCAAACAGTATTTCCGATATCTTTTTTATTCTTGATAAGAAGTTGCGGTTTACTTTTATTGCTCCTTCTATCGACCGTTCGCTCCAGTATAAATACAACGAATTGATTGGTAAGGGTTTCGATATGCTTATTCCACAATGGTCGGGCAATACCCTCAAAAAAAATCTCGATACCGTGCTGGCACTCAGGCCAAACATAGCCGAACCTCAGCGGTTTACCATTCAGCTATCGGGCAAGTATGGCAAACTTAACTGGTACGAAGTGCAAATTACCGGAATTTACAACGAACTGGATGTTTTACAGGGTTACAATGGCGTTTGCCGCGACATAACCGAAAGATTGAAATACGAAGAAGCCCTCCGTCTCGCCAAGAAAAAGGCAGAAGAAAGCGACCGGCTCAAATCGGCTTTCCTGGCCAATATGAGCCATGAGATTCGCACCCCGCTTAACGGAATCATCGGATTTTCCACCATGCTTTCGAACCCCTTGCTTCCTGCGGAAAAGAAAGACCAGTATGCTGGCTATATCATTTCCTGTTCAAAGCAATTGCTTACACTTATTAGCGATATTATTGATATTTCGAAAATAGAGGCCGGTCAGCTTAGTATTTTCAAGACCCCGGTGGATGTGGTGAAGCTCATGCACGAAACACATGAAACCATTCGGGTAGAGAAAGACCGCTTGGAAAAGCATGACATTCGCCTTAAAATGGTATTTCGCGAAAGAGAATTAAATCTTTTTACCGATGAAGTGAGGCTGCGCCAGGTGATGATTAACCTGCTGTCGAATGCCCTTAAGTTTACCAAAACAGGAAAAATAGAGTTTGGTTTCCAATTAATCGAAAAGGATGCCTTCATACGTTTCTATGTAAAAGATACAGGTGTAGGAATCCCGCATCCTCTTCAAAAAGCTGTATTTGAGCGTTTCAGACAGGGCGATGTCGATAGCCAGGCAAAAGTAACAGGCACGGGTTTGGGGCTTGCCATTTCAAAAGGAATTATTAACCTGATGTGCGGAAAAATAGGCTTGCTTTCTGAGCCGGGCAAAGGTTCGGAATTCTTTTTTGTGCTTCCCTATCAGGCTCCTGCCGATTGCCAATAATTTTCAGAATTAATTCTTTTCAAACCTTACTATTTCACTTCGAAGTCGAACATGGTTTCTCCTTCGAGTTTGCCGGTAAGGCGGTCGCCGATCTGCACCGGACCCACTCCGGCAGGTGTGCCGGTATAAATAAGGTCGCCAATTTTTAGGGTGAGGTATTGCGATACATGAGCAATAATTTCGTCGATGCTAAAAATCATTTCATTCGAACTTCCTTTTTGCACCAACTGGTTATTCTTGTACAATTCGAAACAGATCGAATCGGGATTCGGGAATTTCTCCATTTTTCTGAAACTACCCAGTACCGCCGAGTTGTCGAAAGCTTTGGCTTTTTCCCAGGGTAAGCCCTGTTCTTTGCATTGCTTCTGGATGTCGCGGGCAGTAAAGTCTATGCCCAGTCCAATTTCGTTGTAATAGCGCGCTGCAAACTCTTTTTCGATGTGTTTGCCAAGCCTGTGAATCTTCACCACCAATTCTACTTCGTAATGTACCTCTTTTGAAAATTCAGGAATAAAAAACGGTTTGTTGTTCATCAGTAGGGAGCTGTCTGGTTTCATAAAAAACACAGGCTCTTTTGGTAGCGGGTTGTTGAGCTCCTTGGCATGTTCTGAATAATTCCGACCTATGCATATTATTTTCATGAGCTTGGCTTGATAAGGTGAAAACCCCGGAAAGTTTTAAAAATTACATAAGAGCATTACTTATTCCCGGGGAATGCACTTCTAAGTTTAATTTTTGTTAAGATATTTTTTGTGTACAACGGGAAATCGTTACCAATCATCCAACCATAGTATCCCGGATCTTTTTCGAAAACGTCCACTACCCGCATGCCTTTGTATTTTCCGAAGTTAAAGCACTCTTCCCCTTTATCGTTGAAGATAATTCTACCTGCAAAATCGGCATTGTTGTTATGGCTCGAGAACTCCGACAATTTATCGACATCGTTTTCAAGGTCGGTATAGCGATCGAGCTGGGCCTTTAATATTTCATACGTGGCACGGGTATCGGCTTCGGCGCTGTGGGCACCTTCCAGCTCTTTGTCGCAGAAAAAGCGATAGGCAGCACTTAAGGTACGGGGTTCTTTTTTCAGAAAGATCACCTGCACGTCGATAAACTTTCGTTTCTTAAAATCCACATCCACATCGGCACGTATCATTTCTTCTGCCAGCAGCGGAATGTCGAATTTATTCGAATTATAGCCAGCCAGGTCGCTACCTTCCATTACTTTGGCAATGCTTTTAGCGATTTCAGCAAAAGGGGGCCTGTCTTTTACATCTTCGTCTTTAATGCCGTGTATGTCGCTGGCTTCTTTCGGAATAGGGATGGTGGGGTTAACCAGGTAAGTTTTCGATTCTTCATGTCCATCGGGGAATACCTTCAGGTACGAAATCTCCACAATTCGATCACTGGCCACGTTGATGCCAGTAGTTTCCAGATCAAAGAAAACAATGGGGTTCTTTAGGTTTAGTTTCATGAGGGTAGAAAATGAAAGAGAGTTCCGGTAATGGAACTCTCTTTGTATCGAATGTAAGATTTCATTAATTATTAATCATCATCGGCATCAGCAACATGAGTACATCTTCGTTGTCGCTTTCTTTTTCGAGTGGCAACAGAATACCTGCTCTCGATGGATCTGAGAGTTCGATAACCACATCGGCCGAGCCAAGGTTTTGCATTATCTCTATCAGGAAAACCGATTTAAAGCCTATTTCAATTTCATCGCCTTCGTATTGGCATGGAATGCGTTCGAAAGCTGAAATGGAAAAGTCAATATCCTGAGCCGATACGGTTACCTGGTTGCCACTGAGCTGAAGTTTAACAAGGTTGCTGGCCTGATTGGAGAATACCGACACCCTTTTTAGAGCATTGAAAAGCTTTAACCGATCAATAATTACTTTATTGGGGTTATCGGTAGGGATTACAGAGTTGTAGCTAGGGTAATTGCCTTCGGCCAGGCGGCATACCAATTTGTAATTAGCCAGAGTAAAGGCAGCGTTTTTGTTGTCGAATTCCACCATTACACGGCCTTCTTCTTTCGGAAGTATATTTTTAAGCAGCGAGGCTGGTTTCTTCGGTAGAATAAAGGAAGCATCGCTGTCCGATTCCACATCAGTTCGTTTGTACCTTACCAGTTTATGGGCATCGGATGCAACAAAGGTGATTTCTTTCGACGATAGTTCAAAAAAGATTCCGTTCATTACGGGTCGAAGTTCATCGTCGGCAGTAGCAAACAAGGTGCTGTTGATGCCATTGAGCAACATCGCTGCTCCCATCTGAAAGCTGGCCTTGTTGGTGCCTTTAATTACAGGCAGTTGCGGGAAATCATCGCTATTCTGGCCGGGTAAATCGTATTGTCCGTTCTCTGAGCTCATCACTACCTTCAAGGTATCGGGATTGATGGTGAAGGTGAGAGGCTGGTCGGGAAACTCCTTGAGCGTGTCGAGCAACAATTTGGCCGGTATGGCAATACTTCCTGGCTCGGACGCATTTTCAATTTCCATGCTGGTAATAAAGGTCGATTCCAGATCAGAGGCCGTAAGCTCCAGCTTTTTGCCTTCGAGCTTGAATTGAACATTGTCTAATATGGGTAATGTGTTTTTACTGCTTATTACCCTGCTAACATTTTGCAGGTGGTGTAATAAATCAACGCTTGAAACAACGAATTTCATTTATAGTCAGGTTTTTATGATTCGAAAAAAAAGTACTTGTTGCTAAAAAAAACAGCTACCAATATTACAAAAATTCTGATTGATACTATGACAGCCTGTTTACTTTTTTAGAAAATAGTCGCGTTCTACCAGCAGGGGGTCGTAATCGGCAAAATTGAGTTTTACCAGCAGTCGGTTATTCACTACCGCAGCAAAATATTTCGACGAATTCTGGCCTGTCTGCTGGTCGATAAGGTTAAAACCATTCAGGTAAACAGCCTTTTTTTGGTAGTCTTCAATTGCCAGTCGAAAAATCTCGTTGGACGGATCGGGCAGAAAAAGACTGGTATCGAGCGGAGAATACTGCAGACCGCTAAAAAAGTGAAGATAATCTTGCAAGTTCTGGCTATCCAGTGGTTCCTGCAATGGGGTTCCTGTGGTTGACAAAAGCTTCATTCCATCACTTAAATCAATTGAAAAACCAGCCTCTGCTTTGAGCGGATATTCCAGCCGTATGCGTTGTATCGCTTCTGGTTTAAAGTTGATGAGCAACTGATTGTACCAATCTGCTGCATTGGTGCTAACAAGATCGGTTAGGAGCAGATCGGGCTTTCCTGCTACCTGTGCAAAATAAGTATGACCCTTCCGGGCTTTTATAATATTTCTATGGTTGAGAGTGGCGAAATTCAATTGATAGATTTTTCTGCCATTAGAATATAAACGCAGCGTAAGCATTGCTTCGGCCAGTGAATCTTTATCAGTGATTTCCGATGCCGATTGCAACTGAAGGTTTTCGAGGGCATCGAGCAGTTGGTTTATTTTAGTCTGCTGAGCTTGGGTTTCCATATCGGCCATCCAGACCTGGTTGGTAAGAAAAAGATTGACTTTTCTACCCTGACCTTCAATTTCAATGAGGTCGACAGGTGTATTGACCTTTTCAAAACGGATTGATTCACTCCGTTTTAATGTGCTGTTTTTTTGCTTCAAACCAAAGGCAGCTGCAGCAAGTAAAACCAGCAACAACCAGGGCAGATATTTTTTGGTGTGAAGTGGCATTAGGAGCGTGTGTATAAGTAGTTACGAAAAGCGGTGTAAACCACTCCACCTGCAATTACAAGCAATACAGGAAGGAGTAGGTTGATGAGCTGCCATTTTAGCCTTTCGCTAGCCATTTTCGATTTGTTAAGAAGCCGCAGCTGAAATTCTCTACCACGCAGTTCAAGCAGGTTAGAGTCGTCGGTGAGGTATTGTACGCTGTTTATCAGAAATTCTTTGTTGCCAAAGGTTTGTTTCGTAGCCCGGTCGTATCCGAGGGGCAAAACCGAAAAGCCTTTTTCTGTTTGCACTAGTTCGTTGCGCACCATGTCGGCATCGGCTACCACAATCATTTTGGTAGGCTTACTTTTTTGCAGGTTTTGTTCGGGAAGAGTTGCAAAGTATTCATCGAGCATCCGGTTTTTAAATACCGATTCGAATTCGCCTTCGAGCAAAACGGCAAGAATCTGGTTAGGATTTGCCAGGTCAGCAGGCTTCAGTGGTATGTTCACCTCGTGAAGGGTTATGATGGCGGGTGTTTGCAACAATCCGCTCATGGCAGAACTTTGCAGCAGTGGTGTTTTTTTTATTTCGGAGCGTCCTTGCAGGGTATCAATGGCCGAGGCAAAGCGCAACCACACAGGGTTGATGTTTCTCACAACCGGATGGGTGCCTGAAGGACTTACTACCGGATAATATACCCAGGGTGTTAGCTGGAAGTCGGGATTATTGCCTGCAATTGCATGGTTTACTGGCAGCATGCTGCACTGAATATCACGCACCAGCATGGGGTTTATCCGCACGCCATAGCGAAAAAGCATGTCTTCGAGGTTAAGCTGGTTGGGCAGTCCAAGAGTATACCCAATAGCCAGGCTGTCGAAATTAACATTTACAGCATCCAGCAACCACAATACCCTTCCTCCCTTCATAATATATTGATCCAGCACATATTTGTCAGGTTCCGAAAACCGGTTTGCCGGTCCGGCAATAACTACACAGGAATAGGGGTCGAGAATACCTGGCTGGGCATTCAGGGTGCCACGGTCGACCTGGTACGATTTGGCTAGTTCCTGCATCAGGTCAGTAATCAGTTCGTCGGGCCATTCGCCCTGTCCCTCGATAAAGGCAATTTTTTCGATTTCTTCGGAAGTAATGGTTTTTATGGTGCTGATAAAGGTATATTCAAGAGCTTCGACCGAATTGTTAAGGTTCTCATCGCCGGAGCGTGTAGGATCGTTGAGCAATAGATTAAGCGGAATCTCCATTCCGTTGTAATTCACTGTAGCCCCCGGAATAATGAGCTTTTCGGTAAGGCTGCCATCTTTTTTCCGGTGATGGATGTTAACAGGTCGCAATCCTTTGTTGTAAAGTTCTTCTATCACCGCATTGCGTGTTTCAGGGCTGCTATCGTCGAATGGATTGCTGAATTCGTATTGCAAATTATCATTGGCATAAACCCTGAATTCGTCAAGTTGGTCGCGTATACTTTTCTGAAAGGCCGAGAGCTGAATATTCATTTCCCCCTCGAGGTACACCCTTATAAAAACCATCTGATCGAGGTTTTTAAGAATAGTCTTTGTCTGATCGCTAAGGGTATAGCGTTTTTCTTTGGTGAGGTCTAACCTGTAATGCAAGCCACTTCCTATTATATTGATCAGAATAATTACAGCCAGGGCAAAAAGAATTCTTATGAAGGCACTCGTCCTGATTTTCTTTGTCATACTATTGTGCTTGTTATTACCTGTATTGATAAGTTAGTTTTGTTTCGGCAAACAGAATAAAGACAGCAATTACCGAAAAGAAATAGAGCAGGACGCGGCTGTCGATAACACCCCTGCTGATTGACTGGTAGTGGGCGTCGATACCCATACTCTGGATAAAACTTCCGGCACCACCTAAGGGTAAAAGCATGGCCAGGTAGCCAAAACCGGCATAAAGTATAAAGGATAGAAAAACAGCCAGAAGAAAGGCCACAATGGTATTTTCGGTGAGTGCCGAAGCCAGAATGCCGGTAGAGGCATAGCAGCAAGCCAGCAGCAGGAGCCCAATAAATGAACCCCAAAAAGCACCATGGTCGATGTTTCCCTGAGGATCGCCCAGTGCAGCTACCGAAAAATAATAAACCAGCACAGGCAGGAGTGAAAGCAAAATCAGCACCACTGCAGCAGTGTATTTCATAAGCACTATCTGAAGAATGCTAAGGGGGCGGGTTAATAATAGGTCCATGGTGCCGGCCCTTTTTTCTTCGGCAATACTACGCATGGTAATGGCAGGTACAAGAAAGAGAAAAATCCATGGTGCAATGTTAAAAAGCGGAGCCAAACTGGCAATTCCCGAATCGGGAATATTCAGGTTACCCGGAAAAACCCATAAAAACAACCCGCAAACCAATAAAAAAACCACAATAGCTACATAACCGGTGAGTGAGCTGAAGAAACCTGCTATTTCTTTTTGTAAGAGTGCCAGCATAACATTTTATTTTAACGGCCGTAAAAATACATTATTTTTGCACGCCCCACGAAACAGAATTATTAAGCACAAGATTTTCATGCAGCGTTTGTTTATTGTAAGTTCCCGGCTTTTGGTTGTTTGGTTGTTGCTGACAATTGAGGGAACCCATATTTTGGCTCAACCAGATAGTGTTTTTAACGGATGCCGCCTGGAGCTTAAATACCAATATGGTGCTGTATACCCGCATCACTCTAGCGTGGAGTATGTGCTTGGCAGCAATATCCAGGGTTTCGAAATAAACCTCTCCACCCAGTCGACAGGACGGCATATGTGGGAGCAGCTCTATCGCTATCCACGCTATGGTGTGGCATACAGTTTTCTGCAACTCGGAAATCCAGAAATCCTGGGCAACCTCCATGCCCTGTTTGGGTATGTCGATATACCTTTCTATAGGTCTGAGGGCAATTTTTCGTTGAATTATCAGGTCGATATAGGGGTGGGTTATTTCTCGAAAACTTTTGAACCTTACGAAAATCCATTAAACATGGTAGTAAGTTCGCCCTATAATGTATACATAGGGCTTGATTTTACTGGCCGGTATAAGTTGGGCAGAAATCAGGAAATAAAGGCAGGCCTTGAACTGACACATTGTTCCAACGGTAAAACACGATCGCCCAATATGGGTATGAACAGCATTACGCTTTCGGTTGCCTGGCTCTATAGCATTAGCCCCGAAAGGCCTGTTACCCGTATGTTTGTGCCAGAAGGATACCGCAAGAATTTTTTTGAACTCCTGGCCAATGTCGGCTACAAACGCGACGACAATATGAAGGAAGAGACTTACCTTGTAAGCTCCCTGATAGGCGATTATTATTATGCCTTTTCGCCACGTTATGCCTTTGGCGCAGGAGTCGATTTTTTTTACGATGGTTCCATAGCGCAACATCAGGAGTTTTTCGATGGGGTTACACCACGCGATAACTCTATCAATTACCAATATGGTGCACATGTAGGGTTTAGGGTGAGGTATGGTCGATTGTTTATGTCGATCAATGCTGGAAAGTACATTCATGCCGATTATGTGCGCAATGGCTATGTTTACAGTAGGCTTGGTATGCGCTATGCCCTTACCGACCAGATAATGCTTAACCTGACTTTGAAGGCTCACTCCACCATAGCCGATTTTATCGAATGGGGAATAGGATACCGTTTTAATACCAAAGGAATTTAATGCACTTCGACGACGAAAAGCACCAATGCAATACTATTTTCGAAAAACATATTTTATCGGTTCATTTCGAATTAATTTTAAAGCGGATGAAACAAATACAGCATATACTTTTTTACCTGATTGCGGCATTTGCCCTGGTGGCATGCGAAAACGATAACTGCTTTAAACCGGCAGGAAGAGATACTTTGCAAACAACATCTTTTAGCAAGCTGAATTTGATTGTGGTAAAGGGTGTTTTCGACATCGAACTGGTGCAGGATACCAGTTTTTACATTGTTGCATCTGGTCCGGAGCAGGTGGTGAAGGGTGTAGATTTCGAACTTCTTAACGATACTCTCACCTGCTATCACTACACCGGTTGCTTTTGGCGTAGCGACCGAACCAGGCCCCACCTGCAAATACATTTCTCCGACCTGCAGGCCCTTCATATCGATGAGTCGAGTTACCTTTATTCGCCCGATACCCTGCGCGATAATTTTAAATTAACTATTGGAACCAAGGTTGCAGAAGCTGACCTTCTGTTCAGTAACACCGAAGTTTATTTTTATATTCACAAGTCTTCAGGGGGTCGTTATAACTTCCGCGGAAAAACTCAGAAAGCCTTTCTGATGAACTTCAATACCGGTTTGTTCGATATGTCGGAACTCGAATGCCAGAGTGCCCGTGTGCTCAATTTCTCGATTATCGATATGAAGGTCAATGTTCGCAATCGATTGGCTGTAGAAATTTACAACTCCGGAAACATCTATTACAAGGGGACCCCCGAGTTGATAGTTGATGCCCAGTCCTCTACAGGGCGCGCTTTACCGGCCGATTAAACGCGAAACTTTTTTTGAAAGCCGGTGAGGAACTGCATTCGGTTATACTTTTTAAAGTATTTTTTTCTTTTTAAAGCTCCTGTTTGGCTGAGTGAGAGGGACAAGGCAAACCATAGAATCAGCATTACGCCGGGTATTATCATGCGGTTCGAAAGAAACAATCCTGCAAAACTATACAATACATGTTGTTCGGGTTTGGAGGGATTGTATAAAACTTTTAGTTTTTCCCCTAAAGCATAGTCAATGTTCTCGGGTGCTTCAAACTCAATACTTTGGCCTTGGGCACTAAAACACACTACTGCAGCAAAATCTGCTTCTTTCTGCTGCCTTTGCGTGAAAAATTTTCCTTGTATATAGCCTACCACCTCGCCGTGGGTTACCTCGCCAAAAATTATCAGTCTCCAATGTACCGAAAAGGGGAGGAGTAAAAACAACAGAGTGATAATCCAAAATTGCAGTTTGGTTATTCTCATTGGCTTAGCCAGCCTTACGTTGGGTAAAACCTTCTTTTATATACCGAAAGGGAACCATGAATAGAAAGCCATAGTTCTTCTTGCCACGGTGATGGTCGAAATGTGCTTTTATTATTGCCTTAAAGTACCAGTGGGTGGGGTTGCCAAAAAGGGAAATTCGCTGATGATAAAGCACATCGTGATAAAGAAAATAAGCCAGTCCGTAGGCAGCAATGCCAATGCCCAGCCAAAAAATTACAAACAAGCCGTGCAGGGCGCCAAGGTAAATGAATAAAAAGCTGGGCACAGCAAAAATAAAGGCAAACAGGTCGTTGCGTTGCAATGTATGTTTTTTGGGGGCATGATGGTCTTGATGTAGCACCCACAAGAAACCGTGCATTACGTATTTGTGTGTAAACCAGGCAACAAATTCCATAAAGAGGAAGGCAGCCAACACAAGCAAAATTGCAATTATAGTCATCGTTATTTTTTTTTTCGGTGTAACAAAGTTAAATATACAAAAGTTCAGCTTTCTTTTTGTCATAAACAAACGACTTAGCTATGGCATTCTTTTCACAGCAGCCCTAAAATTTTGTAATTAGGTTTTATACATTTATATTTATCCACTCATATAACCCTAAACCAATCGTTTATGAAAAATTCTTTTCTTATTGGCCTCCTGCTAATTGGCTTCTTGTTTACAAACAACCTGTTTGCACAAACCGACAATATGTATGCTCAAACACAGGAGCAGGAACGTATTCAGCCGCCACCCTCGAAAGTTTACCTGGGTATCAGTACAGGAATAAATAATTTTAACGGAATGTTTGGCGCCAATGCCGAGTTTAATCTGGCACCCAAGGCATCTCTTATTGCCGGGGTGGGCATTGGTGGTTGGGGTTCCAAGCTGTCCGGCGGCTTCAGGGGTTACAAGCACTTCCCCAAAGGTTTTGTTTATTCGGCCAGTTTTTCAACGCACAGCGGAATTCAGGGCTATGAAATGGATCTTGAAACCACTTCGGGCACCCAGACAGTAGAAATGGACTTGCACCGGTTTAATACCTTAAATTTTACCCTCGGTGGTGCATGGCCTCTTGGTAAAAGCAACATCCGTTTTCACTTCGAAGGTGGTTATTCGCTTCCAATTACGGTGGATGCCTACGATATTGTCACACCAGGTGTAACTCTCTCGGAAGATAGTGAAGCTATTTTGGAAATGATGTCTCCGGGTGGGATTATCCTTTCTCTCGGTATTTCTTTTGGTGTTTAAGTTGAACAACAGGTCAATGCGCCTTTCAATTTTGTTTATGCTGCTTTGTCTCTTTTCACAGGTTAAAGGGCAGAATCAGTATCCTTCTGTGCTGAAGTGGAAGGAGATAAAAACTCCGCATTTTAAAATTGTGTACCCCGAGGGCATGCAGCAGAAAGGTGCCGAAGCTGCCTCGGTGCTTGAAAGATCGTATGAACCGGTCAAGGCTTCACTTCAAACCAATCCTAAACCCATTACACTGATTCTGAATAACCAGTCGGTTGTATCGAATGGATTTGTTACCCTGGCACCACGCTATATGTGTTTTTATACCACACCTTTTCAAGATGTGTCGGTTGCACTCGATGGGTCGGATTGGATTCAGCTTCTGGCCCTGCACGAATACAGGCATGTGGCTCAGTTTTCGAAACTCGAAAGCGGCTTTACCGATATCATGGGCGATGTATTTGGCGATTTTGGAAAGGCTGTGTTCATGAACATCTCCACACCACGATGGTTTTTCGAAGGCGATGCCATATATTCAGAGACTTCGCTCTCGACCGGCGGGCGGGGCAGGCAACCTGCTTTTTTCCGCGGAACCATGGCCAACGAACTCAACCTGCAGAGGTTTAGCTACGACAAGGCTTACCTGGGTTCATACAAGCATTTTGTCCCTAATCATTATCATCTTGGATATCTGCTCACCTCGCACTACAGCCAGCAGCAAGGCCCTGAATCATGGTTGCCGGTGCTAAATCACTCGTCGAAATATTCTTTCTGGCCCTTGATCTTTTCAGGGGCCCTAAAAAAAAGTACCGGCAAAAACCTCGACAACAGCTACCAGGCTGCCATGGATTATTACCACCAGCTTTGGCAAACAGAGTTGCTCGAGCGAAAAGCTTTTCATAACGACAGTAGTATCTTGCCGGGTCAATCCTTTTCCTGCTACACCGAAATTACCTATCCTTTTATCACTTACAAAGGCGATGTACTTGCCCTTAAATATGGTCTGAACGATATATCTACCCTGGTTTTATTTCAGAATGGCAGTGAAAAGGAGTTGTGCGAAATTAATCCTTCAGACCGGATCCATTCCAACGGTCATCAGGTGGTGTGGTGCGAATCTTACCCCGACATGCGTTGGGAAGAACGCAATTGGTCGGACATAAAAATTTACGATATCTATGCACAAACCCTGAAGCGTCTTACGGTGAAACGGAAACTTTTTGCACCGGCCCTATCGCCCGACGGCAATCTGGTTGCAGCCATAGAGTTTGCCGAAGAAGCCCGGTGCTACCTGGTTATTGTCGATGCCGTTTCGGGTAGCGAACGTAACAGGTTCCGGCTTGCGGAGAATACTTTTTTCAGGATGCCTTCCTGGTCGGCCGACCAGCAAAAAATTGTACTGTCTGCCTCGCGCAATCAATTAAAGGCTTTGGCGGTGTTTTCCCTTACCAATGAAAGCTTGTCATTTCACACACCATGGACTAGCGAAAACCTTACTAACCCTGTATTTCACGAGCAATACCTAATTTTTAACAGTCCGGTTTCCGGTTTCGATGAGGTGCATGCCCTCGATACCCTCAGCGGCCAGCGATATTTGCTTTTTGCCTCGGAGTATGGCGTATACAATGCTCAGCTAGCGCAAGGCAACAAGCTTGTTTACCAGAAATACACTCACAACGGCACCCGTGCGGAGGTGCGCACCATCGATCGGGCAGCCTGGATAAAGGTTAATGCCAACAACCTGGCGGAGGAGAATTACCTGAACCAATCGGCTCCTTTCGATTCCAATCTGTTTTCGGGCTCCCAAATCATTGGCGATACCAGTTTTCAGGAGAAAGCCTACTCTCCCTTGTTAAAATCACTGCATATCCATAGCTGGAGCCCACGCATTGGCTATCAAAGTCTGGGCTTTCAGGTTTTTTCGAACGATATTTTAAATACTACTTCCCTGCAGGCAGGGATCGACTATTACCCCAACATTTTTGCCCACCGCGAATTTGCAAGGTTGGTATACGCCCGTTATTTTCCGGTTTTTTCCGTGGAGTTTAGCTATGGAAACAGGTACAACACCGATTTATACGAGCCGTCTTTGATGAAAGAAAAAATTGTTGATTTAAGTGTAGCTCTGCCTTTTAATTTTTCCCGCAGCACATGGCTTAACCGGTTAATGGTCGAATCAGGTTATTATTTTGGTTCTCAGCAATACCAGGACAGCATTGTACCGAATGCTTACAACATGAGTATTTCTGCCCTGCATGCAGGATTTGAGTTTAGTTCGCGCAAGCTGATGGCTCCCCGCAATATCTATCCCCGACTGGGAGCCGAATGGTCGGTGAATTATATTGTCGATGCAGGCGAAAGCACAACCGATGGGTCGCAGTTTACAAACCGTAACCGTTTCTATTTGCCGGGTATTGGCCCCAACCATTCGTTGCAAGCCAGGTTTGTTTACGATCATTTTGAAGGTGATTATCACTCAGGCATGTTTATTATCGACCAAAATGCCGAACCCGTGCGAGGCTTCGAGCAGTCAATCTACCAAACTGCCTTGCGAGGTACCCTGCTCTATGCCCTTCCGCTTTTTTATCCCGATAGCAGACTGGGTTCTGTTTTTTACCTTAAACGCATCTTTGCCGATGGTTTCTACGACTGGGGTCTTTATTCGTATGAGAGTTGGGAACAAATGAATCACTCGGTAGGTTTCGACCTGAATTTCGAATTCCATTTCCTGCGTTTGCCTGTACCCTTATTGATGGGGATTCGCTACTCACATTTACTCGATCAAAACAGCTATGCTCTGGAGTTTACGTTTTTCCAGATAGCGTTTTAAGCCACAATAGAATTCGAAATTGTGCACTGCATGCGAATTGATTGGTGGGCAGGCATTTTTTTCTTATTTTTAACCGGCCTTTCCAATTGTTTTAAAATGTCAACGCAAAAAATTGGTTTGAGGTAACTGATTATCCGGCCTGACTTTCGAACCGGCATGTGAGGGTGATGCACCTTCCTGAAAATCTTTAGAGCTATGCAATTAAGAAAGTGGTTAAGTGTTATTGTGTTGTTATTGCCCGCTTTGGTATCTGCCCAAAACGAAGTGACCATTGTGGTGGAGGCTTTGCCGCGCACTACCCCTGTGAAGGACACCCTGTATATTTGCGGTAGCTTTAACGATTGGAACGTTCAGGATGAGAATTATGCTCTTCATCGCCAGCTCGACGGTAAATATGCTATCAGTCTTCAGCTTGACACTACCTGGTTCGAATATAAATTTTCTCGCGGAAGCTGGCTCAAGATCGAAACCAACGAAATGAATGAATACCTGCCTAACCGGATTTATTCGATTGAACAGGGCGGGTTGGTATCGGTGAAGATTCAGAACTGGCAGGATATTGGTGGAATTCAGCGTTTCGAATACCTGGTGTTCTTCCTGTTTGCAGCAGCCTTTTACGGATTGGCCTTGTTATACATTGCTTTTCGTATAAAAAAGCGCAACCGGCACAAATTTACGGCTTTTTTAGTCTTGTGTCTGCCAGTGATTTTTGTATTGCTCGGAGGCGTTTTATACAACCAGCTTAACCCAATCTGGCGATCTTACCTTGGCATGCTGGCCCACCTCATGCTTTTTGCCTGGGGCCCCATGTTGTTTGTGTCGCTAAAGGCTCTTGGTACCCAACTATTTCCGGTAAGGCTTTGGGGGCATTTTATACCCTTTGGCATAGTCGTGCTATTATCTTTGCTACGCTTGCTTAATTTCGAACCCCTTGCTTTTCTTGCCTCCGACATTAATCCCTACCTTACATGGGGGAGCTCCATCGTGATTTGGTTTGGTTTTATAGTGGTAGTTACCTATCATGCTATGGCCTGGCGCTTTGTGTTGTTAAAGGGAATAGAAAACACCCGCTTCGAATTTGAGCAGCGCCTGGTCAATGCAGTGTACCTCATTAGTGCAGCATCGGTACTTATTCTGGCCATCGACTATTTTTTACTTTTATTCGAAGTAAAACTCGGGGGCCTGGCCAATTTCGAGGTAGTGTTGATTAGCCTTTCCCTTATTATTCTGGCCTTGTTTTATTACCTCTGGAAATATCCCGATATACTCAAAGATAAGCCTGTTCAGTTACTATCGGCTGAAGACGAGAAGCTCATTCTGCTGTTGGAGGAAGTAATGAAAACAAAAAGACCCTATTTAAACCCCGAACTGAACATCGCCGAGTTGTCGGATCTTATGGAAACCAAGGCTCATATCCTCTCAAGGCTTATTAACGAAAGGTACCAGAAGAATTTCAGGGACTATATTAACCAATACCGGGTGAACGAGTTTATAAGACAAGTAAATGTCGACGAAAACAAAAATTACACCTATCTGGCCATTGCTTTTGATGTGGGATTTAATTCAAAATCGACTTTTAACCTTGCTTTTAAAAAATTTACCAATACCTCGCCTCGCGAATACTTTAAACTCGACAGATAGGTAAGTGACTATAAAACAATATACTATATAGTCCTAAATTTCAAAATCATCCCACAACCCTACCAACCTGTTTGCCCTATTTTTAAAAATCAGTCGTTTATCGCTTTATTTCATTCGATATTTCCAACGGATTTTTTGAAAGGCCTTTTCATGTTTAATCCAACTAAATTTAACTAACTAATTGAAAACTCGATGAAGAATTTCTACAAAACAATGAGACTCACAGCTGCTTCACTGCTGTTGTTTGCGCTCTTCGGAATGGCACACGCACAAAACGATGCCATGATGCAGGCTTTTTACTGGAATGTGCCGGTGGACGAAGCTAACAAGAACGGTACCTGGTGGGATAACTTAACCGCCAAAACCAGCGAACTAAAGAATGCAGGAATCACCGGAATCTGGATTCCCGCCCCTTCGAAAGGTAACTGGGGTATTGTTGACATGGGTTATGGTATTTACGACCACTACGACCTCGGTAACTACTACCAGAAAGGTACAACCGAAACACGCTTTGGTTCGCGCACCGAACTCGTGAATATGATTAATTCCATGCACAGTACCGCCAACGGAAAACCCTATATGGCTGTTTATGCCGACGCGGTGCTCAACCATGTGTATTCCGACGACAGCAACGAGGAAGCCAACCCTGCCGTTAAAAAATACGTATTCGACCAGGCTTACCGCAATGGTGTGCAGTACGTACCCTATCCAACCAACGAAATTAAATGGGTTATTCCCAATGCCGCTGCAGGCGATTATTACATTAAAATAAAAGGCTACTACCTCAACTGGGGAGCCAGCTATACCGAAAGAGCCTATGACTGCCAGATCGATTATACCGGATCGGGTTGGAATACCAACTACACCTGGGAAGCTGAACCCAATAACGGAAACGGACAAACCAATGCTTTTGGAACTTCAGGCAGCACCAAGCGTGGTTTTGCCGGATCATCCAGCGATATCGACGAGTATAAAATATCCCTTACCAGCACCAAAAACATTGTAATCAAACTTACTGCACGTCGTCAGCCTAACGGAAACTGGGAATGGGCCGATCAGGTAAACGGTTATTACCCTGTAGAAATATGGTACAACGGCACCAACCTTGCCAACACTACCCTTCAGGCACGCACCAACACCTACTTAACCTATCCTAATCACACCGGTGCAGGCGAGAAAAACTACTCGTGGACCTATACCGATTTCCACCCGGTAGATAACAACGACTTTTTAACCGGTTGGGACTGGAATGGTGGCAACTCTGCTATTATACCCAATACCAAAGGTTTTGGTAACGATTTTAACACCTACAGCACCACCGTACAAACCCGCCTGAACGACTGGGGTTACTGGATGGCCAACAACATTGGTTTCGATGGCTTCCGCCTCGACTTTGTGCGCGGTTTCCAGGTCGATTTTGTTGCCAACTGGATTAAATTTCTTCCCAAACTCAACAACCAGCAACGTTTTATCGTAGGCGAATACTGGGGACCCGATTCACGCATCAAAGAATGGGTGAATGCCGTGGCGGCTCAGGGTGCCGATGCCGATGGTTTCGATTTTCCATTGAAAAGTTCACTTACCGACATGTGTAACGGTAACTCGGGCTGGAACATGGCCTGGCTCAACCACTCTGGAATGGTTCGTAACAACTCAGGCAACAGCCTCAACGGTACCCAGGTGGTAACCTGGCTCGATAACCACGATACCGGCAAAGAACACGATAAATGGGTAACCAAAGACTGGAAAATGGGATATGCCTACATCCTTACCCACGAAGGCCGCCCCTGTATCTTCTACCCTCACTATTTTGGTGTGACCCTTATCGATGACCACGACAATACTAAAACAGTTACTATCCCTACCAGTCTGAAAGACGACATCAACAAACTACTTTTTGTACGTAAGACTTATCTGGGAGGTGGATTAGGAGTGCTTACTCAAATAGGTAACCCCCACCCATCATCAGCTACTTCGAATGTGTATGTAGCCCGCCGTGGTGGCAATGCAACCAAGCAGGGTGCCATTGTTGTTATCAACAACAGCAGCTCTACCATGGGTGTATGGGTTACCACTACCGTATCGGGTATGGGCAATTGGGCGAACCAAGTGCTGAAAAATGCACACACCGGAGCCACCACTCAGGTGTATAGCGACAGTCGCGTATGGGTCGAAGCTCCCGCACGTGGATATGCCGTGTATGTATTGTCGACAGACTATGTGGCTTACACCGCGCCGCTCAAGTCTACCGAAGCAGAAGAAGGTATCAGCATCGAACCAGCAAGCTTTGCCGTGTCGGTATACCCCAATCCGCTTAACAGCAACTCGGTGGTTGAACTCAACCTTACCCAAGCCAGTCAGGTGAACGTAGAATTATACGATGCCCTTGGCCGCAATGTAGGCAGTGTGCACCACGGAATGCTCGACAACGGCACCTACAGTTTTGGTCTCGAACAGTTTATGCTCAGCAAAGGAACCTACTTTGTGCGCGTAACGGCCAACAACAATGTAAGCACCAACAAATTTGTAGTACTCGAATAAGCTCTTAAGTTTGGTTTTAATAAGAAAGCCGTTCTCCGAAAGGGGGGCGGTTTTTTTTGTGGTGTAAAACTTAGATGCTCGAACTTCCCCTCTTTGAAAAGTGATGATAATAACCTATTTTGTAGGGGATTAGCAAGCAGCAAAAAAAATGCCTCCCACTATATGGCGGAGAGGCTTACCAGATGTTTTATCCCCGGGGGATTATTAAAAAACCATTATTGTGAGTTTTAAAATAAATTTAATACAAAAAAAAGCCCCTGTTAAGTACAAGGGCAAAAACTAGTTGAGGCAAGCCTCACTACGGAATAAAATCCTTATTGTGATTTGCTTCGATATAAAGTTAAAAGAAAAAAACATGAAAACAAAAAAAGTGCTAGGATTAGACATCGGTACAAATTCAATCGGTGCAGCATTAGTTAATTTACCTGAAAAAATTGAAGATTACGGCTATACGGGAAATATCGAATGGCTTGGAAGCAGAATTATTCCAACGGATGGCGATTATCTGCAAAAGTTCGAAAGCGGTGCACAGGCAGAAACAAAAGCTGCATTCAGAAGGGGTAAACGAGGTTCTCGTAGGTTAAAGCACAGATACAAACTTCGCAGAACACGATTAATAAAAATGCTCAAGGCATTAGGTTGGCTCAAAGAAAATTTTCCGCTTGACGAATCTCGAAAATTCAAACAGGATATCAATGAAAAAGGATATTCATTGAAGATAAGCGACTATTTGCCATTTTCGGAAGATTCAATAAAAGAATTTGAAATAGAATTAGGAATTGAAAATCAAAAGAGCAAAAAAGGCAAAAGTATTGTTCCAGAAGATTGGATTGTTTATTTCTTACGTAAAAAGGCTCTTCAAAAACAAGTTACAATTCCTGAATTGGCGCGCATTATTTACATGCTGAATCAGCGCAGAGGTTTTAAGAGTAGCCGAAAAGATTTGAAAGATAACAATGTTCTGCCTTATCAGGAATTCTTAAAGAGAAAAGAGAACAATGATTTTGGTGAAAATGGAGTTGAAACGCAATTTGTTGCTATTACAAAAATAGAGTCTGTAACATTTAAGGAAGAAAAGAAAGACAAAAAAGGAAATGTTGTATCTAACATTTACACGATAAAGGCGGAAGACCCACGAATGCTAACTTGGGAAGAATCGCGCAAGAAGGAGCCTGACTGGGCTAAAGAAGTAAATGATAAGGGAGAAAAAATCGAGAAAAAGGATTTTACATTTTTAGTTGTTCAGAAAGTAGATAAAAACGGGAAATTTTCTCAAAACAAACCGCAACCAGCAACAGAAAATGATTGGGCATTATGCACAACTGCTTTGAGTGAGAAAATACAAGAAAAAAATCAACATCCGGGCGAATACTTTTTTGATGAATTACAAAAGGCGTATAAAACCAACCGTAATTACAAAATCCGCCAATCCCCCGTTTACAGGTGGCGTTACAAAGATGAATTAACAGCTATTTGGAATAAACAATGCGAGTTTAATCCCGGACTCAAAAAAATAAACAAGGATAAAGCAATGCTGACCAAACTTGCCGAAATTCTATACCCCACCCAGGCAAAAAACAATATGTCAAAGCTGGCGGAATTTCAGAGCAAAGATTTATTGTATATTATCAGCAACGACATTATATACTACCAACGCGAATTGAAATCGCAAAAGAATTCAATCAGCGAATGTCGATATGAAAAACGTAAAGGAATTGATGGGGAGATTTATGGATTAAAATGTATTCCTCGTTCTTCGCCATTGTTTCAGGAGTTCAGAATCTGGCAAGACATTCACAATATCAAAATCCTTAAAAGAGAAGAAAAAGTTGATGGAAAAACTAAACTGGACATTGATGTCACACCCTTTTACATTGATGGGAATATAAAAGAAAAACTGTTTGATTTATTTCATTCTAAAGTATCAATTTCAGAAAAGGACATTTTAAAGCTGATAAAAGGGTTTAAACCCGAAAATGATATTGTAATCTCGGATAAAAAAGATGGTGAACATTCGCACAAAATAAACCTTTTTGCAAAAAGAGATTTGCTAAAAGGAAACGAAACAGTATCGCGTTATCGCTCTATTTTTGAAAAAGCAAAGTTTTACGGAGATAATATTTTAGCCGACACAGAAACGTTACTTAGACTTTGGCACGTTGATTACTCTATTACTTCATCAGACGAAGAAAAATCTAAAAAGGGTATTACAACGGCTCTTACTAAATTATTACCTGACACAGAGAATAAGCAGCAGGCCATCGATGCATTTTACAAACTTGCAGAACTAAAAAAAGAATACGGTTCTTATTCTGCTTGTGCTATAAAAAAACTATTGCCAGTTATGCGTTGCGGGAAATATTGGAACGAGCAAGAAATTTCAGATATAGCCAAAAAGCGTGCAGAGCTAATCAAAGAACGTTTAAATGGGATTAACAATAGCGTTAAAAGGTTAAATGAAGTAGCCGATGATGATATACAAAAACAGGTGCTGAAAAGTTTTCTCGGGAAGGAAAATTTAACAAAAGAATTAACTACTTATCAGGCTGGCTACCTGATTTACGACAAACATTCGGAAAAAGATAAAACCACAATAAAATCAGTCGAAGAACTGAGCAAGTATATACAAAAAGAAATTCCGAACAACAGCTTGCGAAATCCTATTGTTGAGCAAATAGTAAGAGAAACTATGTTCTTAGTACGCGATGTTTGGAAAAAATATGGAGTGATAGATGAGATACATATTGAATTAGGCAGGAATTTGAAGAACAACAGCGATGAACGTAAAAAAATCTCTGATACTCAAGGTGCTAATTTCAAAGAAAAGCAAAGAATTAAAGGCTTATTATACGAATTGATGAATGGTTTTGAGCAGTATGTTGATGACGACACTATGGAAAGGACAACCTTTGAGGTTAAGCCAAATCCCGAAAGCCTTGTGGATATTGATAAGTTCAGAATTTGGCGAAGCCTTTCCAAACAATCGGAAATTGATTGGGCAAAAAAAGTGAAAGACGAAGAAATTCCTACGGAACAACAAATAAAAAAATACGCACTCTGGCTAAGCCAAAATTGTCGTTCGCCTTATACAGGTAAAATAATTCCGTTGAGCAAATTGTTTGATGAAACACAATATCAAATCGAGCATGTCATTCCACGTGCTAAAATGAAAAATGACAGCTTTAGTAATTTAGTAATAGCTGAAGCAGCAATTAATCCTAAACCATATAAGGGGAGTTTACTTGCAAGAAATTTCATTTCTGAATTTGGTGGTAAAGGTGGAAAAGAATACGATATAAACGGCAAAAAGTATTTCATACTTGGAGAGGATGATTATGAGCATTTAGTTAATGATACTTTTAAATTTCAAAAAGGGAAACGAAAAAATTTATTGGCAACTGAAGTTCCCGATAATTTTGTTGAACGCCAATTAAATGATACTCGTTACATAGGCAGAAAATTGGCAGAGTTACTAGCTCCTGTTGCCAAAAAAGAAAACGGAATCATTTTTACAGGTGGCAGTATCACTTCCGAACTCAAAAATAACTGGGGGTTAAACAAAATTTGGAAAAAAATCGTCCTGCCCCGTTTTGAACGTTTGGAACAAATAACGGGCAAAGAAGGCGAATACATTATACACAATAAAGACGAACATGGAAATCCTGTAATTCATTTGAACGTAAAAGAAAATCCGAAATTAGACATAAAGCGCATCGACCACCGCCATCACGCATTAGATGCATTGATTATTGCGACAACTATACGCGAACACATTCGTTACCTGAATACATTGAGTGCTGCAGATTCTGACGAGGAAATAAAAAAATACAGGCAATCATTGGTAAAAGGGAAAATCAGAGATTTTAAAGAGCCTTGGGAAAATTTTACCAAAGACGCTAAAGAAAAATTGGAGGAATTGGTTGTGAGTTTTAAAACCAACAACAAAATTATTTCTCAACCTAAAAACAGAACGGCATATTTTAAAATAAACGAGAATGGCAAACCAAAAAAAGAGTTTAAGGATCAAAAAACAAGTCCAAAGTGGATGGCTGTCCGCAGGTCAATGTTCAAGGAGCCACAAGGAATTATTTATTTGAAAGAAGTATACGAAGAAAAAAACATTGCAAAAGCAATAGAAATTCAGATTGACCGAATGCTTGTGCAAAACAAACCTAAAATGAAGACTGCTCCATATGTTTACGACCAAGAAACTCGTAAAATAATCAAACTTCTAATTGAAAGATTTGGCATTTCAATCCAAGAAAAAGAAACATTGTTGTTTGAAATTAAAAAGCATTTAAAGAAGAATCCGTTAAAAGATTTATCAGGAAAAGAATATGAAAGCATTAAAGTAGCAATCTTTGAAGAATATGCAGCCAAAAGAGTAACACTTGATAAATCTTTTGACCATAAAAAGATTGATAAAATTCCCTATGCCAAAGTTGGTAAATCAGTCTTAGGTAAATTATTACATGAACACTTAGATTCTGATGATTCTAAAAATGAGCAGGGAATTACAGACCCAGCAAAAGCCTTTTCTAATGAGGGATTAGAAATACTCGCTAAAAAAGCAGGACGACCAATTGCAAAAGTAACTATTTATGAGAAGAAAGATGAGTCAAGCAAATTCGGCAAACAATATGTGGAAATTGATGCTGGAAGCAATGTGTATTTCGTTATATACGAAAATCAAACCACAAAAGAGCGAACAGATTTTGAATCTGTTGCCACCCACAAAGCCATTGAAAAAATTGTAAAAGGAGAACCTATTGTAGAAGATAAAGAAGGTTTTAATACAATTATTTTATCACCGGGTGATTTAGTTTATGTGCCCACAAATGATGAAAGGGAAGGTAAAGTTCCTATTAATTGGAGCAATTGTAAATACTTGGTAAAAAGAATTTACAAAGTGGTTAGCTTTTCGAAAAAAGATTTATTGTGTGTGAAGGCAAATATAGCCGACCCGATAATACCAACTAACATTAAAGAAAAAGTAAAAGGAGAAATTGATTGGCATAATAAATCTACCGTGACAATGGAAGCTGATATGGTTATAAAAGATGTTTGTATCAAAATCAAAGTGGACAGGTTAGGCAACATCTCAAAAGCATAAAAATAAGCGAAATCATCCGATGTCCACCCCACAACAACCCCTTATACCCGGCCAATACTATCATGTCTTTAACAAATCGGTTGGCGGCGAATTGCTTTTTAAAAACGAGGGCAATTACCTTTATTTTCTCGAAAAATACAAGAAGTATGTTGCACCCTTTGCCGATACGCTGGGGTATTGTCTGATGCCCACGCATTTTCATTTTTTGTTGGCTCCTCTAAACAAAAAGACCTTAGAGGGTTTTAAAAATCTCGCAGGTCAAACCCAGAGCGGCAAACCCTGCGAGGGTGAAAACCAAGCCAGCAAAGAGGGTTGCGAACCCTTCCCCGTTAAAGTCTACGAGGGTTGCGAACCCCTCGTAGACTTGCCAAAGCCCGAGGGTTGCGAACCCCTCGTAGACTTATCAAAGCCCGGGAGGGTTGACCTCTCGCGAAAGTTTTCGCACCTGTTTAACTGCTATGCCCAGGCTTACAACAAGCAAAACCACCGATCAGGAAGCCTTTTTAAAAACAGGTTTAAGCGGGTATTGATAAACGACGAGGAGCATTTGCGCACCGCCATCATTTACATTCATCTGAACCCCTCGCACCACCATGTCGAAAAATACTTCACAGACTGGAAATATTCATCTTACCGGGCCCTTGCAGGCAATGGCCAAACGCTTGTAAACAAAGCAAAAGTGTTGGAACTATTCGAGGGCACAGAAAATTTTATTTTTTGCCATCAGCAAAAATTTGAGCTAAATACAGGGTTATGCTTCAGTTAACCCCTTGCAGGTTTCTAATAACAGGCCACTATGATAAAACGTACCCTCTGTTTCAGCAACCCTTGTTACCTCTCGAAAAAAGATATGCAGCTCGTATTTGAGCCAGTGGGCGAAGGTGAGAAAAAAACCATACCTATAGAAGATATTGGTATGCTGATACTCGACCACCCACAGATTACGCTGAGCCATGCCCTGCTGATGGCACTTACCGAACACAGCGCTGCGATTTTAAGCACCAACGCTCAACACATGCCCGAAGGGCTTATGCTGCCTATGACCGACCACCATGCCTTTACCGAAAAGGTTAAACAACAACTCGAGGCTTCCGAACCCCTACGCAAAAATCTCTGGCAGCAAACCGTGGTGGCCAAAATAGAAAACCAGGCAGCCTTGCTGGCCAGTGTGGGCATAGCCACCGAAAACATGCAGTATTGGGCTTCGCAGGTTAAAAGTGGCGACCCCGATAATTACGAGGCAAGGGCAGCAGCCTTTTATTGGGAGAGGTTGTTTGCACACATACAAAAATTCCGACGCCACCGCTTTGGCGAACCGCCCAACAACCTGCTTAATTATGCCTATGCCATTTTAAGGGCGGTAATTGCCCGATCGCTGGTGGGCAGCGGCATGGTAAACTTTATGGGCATACACCACAAAAACAAATACAACCCCTATTGCCTGGCCGACGATGTGATGGAACCCTACCGCCCTTATGCCGACAAAGTGGTTTTGGATGTGCTGGCCGAAGAAGAGAACATCGACGAGCTTACCCCTTCTATTAAAAAGAAACTTTTAATTATACCAGCCATGGATGTAACCCTCGATGGGCAGAACAGCCCGCTGATGGTGGGGGCACAGCGCACCACCGCTTCGCTGATGCAATGTTTCGAAGGGGTAATCAGAAAAATTTTATACCCTGTGCTCTAGTTTTTGCGTATAAACGGCAGCACTCTATTATTCACTGGCAAACAGAAGGGCTATGAACCAGAAAGCCTTAAGCCGTTTAAACCAATACCGGGTTATGTGGGTATTTGTTTTTTTCGATCTGCCAACTGAAACCAAAAAAGACCGGCGCGAGGCATCGTTGTTTCGCAAGCGCCTGTTAAAAGATGGGTTTACCATGCTGCAATTCAGCATCTACATACGCCATTGCAACAGCAGCGAAAACGCCGAAGTGCACATGAAAAGGGTGAAGCTTTTCTTGCCTCCCTATGGCGAGATTATTGTGTTTACCCTCACCGATAAGCAATTCGGAATGATGGAAATGTTCCGCGGGCCTTCGGCAGCTAAACGACCCGACACCCCTCAACAACTCGAGCTTTTTTAGTTTTTTCGTAAAGACTAGATTGTCTGCAGATAAATTACCTACTCTACACCTTATAAAACAAAAACCGCCCCTGTATGGCAGGAGGCGGTTTTGATAACACAGCTTTTTTTAATTGTAAATTCAGCCTTAAATCTCTCACAGCTTGCTTGTTAAAAAGGGGTCCGCTGTGTCAAAGATCGTTAAATATCAAAATGAAAGCAAATCACAACGAAAACACTGTTTATTGAACACCCGTTTTTGCTGTGTCAAAGATCGTTAAATATCAAAATGAAAGCAAATCACAACAATGACGGCTAACGATGGTGCTATGATTAGGCTGTGTCAAAGATCGTTAAATATCAAAATGAAAGCAAATCACAACTAACCTTGCGTTTTCGCGCCTTTCGGTTTCGCTGTGTCAAAGATCGTTAAATATCAAAATGAAAGCAAATCACAACTAAGCGCATACAGTTGATAGAGCGAAAGATGCTGTGTCAAAGATCGTTAAATATCAAAATGAAAGCAAATCACAACCCAAGCATTGCTTTTGTTAGTATCTCGCTTGCTGTGTCAAAGATCGTTAAATATCAAAATGAAAGCAAATCACAACACCCGAAGGTCAAGGCGAAACAGGTGGTAAGCTGTGTCAAAGATCGTTAAATATCAAAATGAAAGCAAATCACAACGGCATACCCATAATAGAGGCATACACCAACGCTGTGTCAAAGATCGTTAAATATCAAAATGAAAGCAAATCACAACGGACCGCGACATAAACACATATCGAAACAAGCTGTGTCAAAGATCGTTAAATATCAAAATGAAAGCAAATCACAACCGGTAGCAGGCGTATCACAAACAGCAAAAAGCTGTGTCAAAGATCGTTAAATATCAAAATGAAAGCAAATCACAACGGTGGCCGGTGTTTGTTCCTGGGCGAGTGTGCTGTGTCAAAGATCGTTAAATATCAAAATGAAAGCAAATCACAACGGCGGGTAGTTATTACATATTAAATATTAAGCTGTGTCAAAGATCGTTAAATATCAAAATGAAAGCAATTCACAACAAACCCAGTTAAACATACGCAGGATTGAAGGCTGTGTCAAAGATCGTTAAATATCAAAATGACCCCCGAAGGGCTCACGAGCACCATAAAAATAAGACTAAAGTGCGAGTAGCGCAATTCACAAACGCTTGGTGGTTGTTTAGTTATGCACAACCACATCAACTGGCGAGTTTTCGATTTAATCTGCAATACGTAAATGATGTACTGCAACTAGTAAATAGCCTCCTGCAAGCTGTAAATGACGTCCTGCAACTTGTAAATAGCTTACTGCAAGTTGTAAATGACTTACTGCAGGTTGTAAATGACCTCCTGCAACTTGTAAATAGCTTACTGCAAGTTGTAAATGACGTCCTGCAACTTGTAAATAGCTTACTGCAAGTTGTAAATGACTCACTGCAAGTAGTAAATAGCCTACTGCAAATAGTAAATGACTTACTGCGAAGTGTAAATGACTTACTGCGGCATGTATTAGCCTCTGTCGCGCGCAGTATGCAAGAGAAATTCAGCGTTATAGAATGGCTTTCTCGTATCGCTCGCTCACATTTTTCCAGTTAATTACCTTCCAGAAGTTCGAAATATACTCTGCCCGTTTATTCTGATATTTCAGATAATACGCATGCTCCCATACATCTAAGGCTAAGATTGGGGTGCCATATTTTGGCGCTATATCCATCAAAGGATTATCCTGGTTGGGCAGCTGGGTAATGAATAGACTCCCTGAGGTATCAACCGCTAACCAGGCCCAACCGCTGCCAAAGATAGTTGCCGATGCCTTCTCAAATTCTTTGGTAAATGCATCGTACGAGCCGAACGAACTGTTTATGGCTTCCAGCAGTTTGCCTTCGGGCATGCCACCTGCATTGGATGCCATAATCTCCCAGAATAATGAGTGGTTATAATAACCACCTCCATTATTTCTTACAGCAACCGGATACTTGCTGATATTTGCAAAAATATCTTCTAAGCTCAGTGCATTAAGGTTATTCTCATTGGCTGCCTTTACAAAATTATTGTAATAAGCCCTAAAATGCCTGTCGTAATGAACTTCCATGGTTTCCTTATCAATGTATGGTTCTAAGGCATCGTAGCTGTAAGGTAATGCCGGAAATACAAAGCTTGAATTTTGCGCCTTTAATGCGATAGTAAAGCATAGTATGATGGCTGAAAGGACAATTAGTTTTTTCATATATATTTATTTTTATAACAGTAACATCCGCAAGATTAAAAGGTTCACCCCGATTTTTTATTTGGAGGCTGATAGACCGAACGGATAAGTATCCGTTAAGAAATTGTTGTATTGTGCACGCTGGTTTAAAATTAACCGCAAAGAACGCTGAGTCTTTATGTAGTTCGTGATTGCAAAGGGCCGCAAAGAAATTGAAATATAAAACCCCTGAAAAATTGTTTGACCCATTGATTGCTAAACTAAACGACATTGATTTTCTATTGCTGAATTTGGGTTCAACATAAAATTGTATCAGTTGGCACCATATAAAACAAAGAGAATCTTATTCCCATTCTATCTAAAAAACCGTCGAGAAGCTTACCAGAGGGGGAAGGTATTGCAGATTCTTGTTTTGCCGTGTCCACAATAAACTTTCGGGGTGTAGGGCAAATTGACTGTTTTCGAATAACCGGCCATTCTTTCCCAGCTCAGTACCCGGATGCTTTTTGTAGTATCTGTTGAGCACCGAATAGCCGATGGTAGCAAAAATGGTGGGCAGCAACACATTCATGGCTTCTTCTTCGGGTTCCAATATCACTACTGTGCCAAGTCCAATAAGGTAGCTTCCTGCCGAAGCCCATATTAGCCGGCGTCCTTGCTGGCGGGTAATATGGTAATTGCGGTGGTTGAGCAGTGCCATACCCGATCCAAGCAGTCCGGTTGTAGTGGGGATTAATATGGCTGCTTCGCTATCGGTTTCGAGCATTATCAATATGCTGGTACCATATAAAAAACCTAAACCAGTTGCATTGGTTACCGAAACAATGTCGCCACGGGTATAATCTACTTTTTGCCCCAGTTTATAGGCGGTATAATAACCCAGTGGGGCCGATGCCAGCAATGTAATGCCATAAGTTCGGGCATTTTCGGCACCCGAAGCAAAGGTAACTGCTGCAGCGGTGGCAGGCGTTACATACCCAAAATACTGAAACAGGGTTACCTGGCCTTCGGTCCAGTCTTTGTTTTTGCCCAGGTTAAAGCCTATTTGCCCCAGAGTAATGCTCGTAACCAGCCCCAGACTTTGGGTAATTTTCTGCAAGTTTTCGGCATTTGGTGCAGGTGTTTCTGCGCCACCAAAGGCATCATCGCCAAAGAGGGCAGCGCCAAGAAAAAAACCATCCAACAATCCGATTGATTTGCCATGCGATTTCAACCAAAGCGACTGGTTATTAATGTCTTTATATCCCGGTGCTATCAGGGGCACAAGTATGCTACCGCCTGCCAGCAGAAGGGGTAGTCCGCTTCTCCATTTTTCGTTCTCTACATCCAATATCCCAACCAGCAAACCGCCATAAACAGCTCCGTAAACTCCCGAATAGGCCATGTGCTTAATCAGTAGGTTTGGGTCGCGATAGGCTTTTGTTTCGGGCGAGAAGGCTAAAAGTTCTGCAAAACCGGCCTCGGTATACCAGTTTGCTTTCTGTTCAAAATATACATTTTTTTCGTCGGCCGGAAGGCTCTGGAAATAGTTCTTCAGGTATTCTTCGTACTGGTTCAGCCACAAGAGTTCGTTTTGCCCCAGTGCAATGCCATTCATCTGTTTTTCTTTGATGCTGCGGTATTCTGTTTTATTTATTTCTTGCCAAAGAGCCTTGGCTGTGTAGAGTTCGGGTATCTCTTGAGCTGTGCATAGTACAAAGGCAAAAAGGCTCATCACGAAAACATGATAAATTTTATTCATGCTGATTGTGTTTGGTTGCTCAAAGTTAGTGTTTTCGATAACCAAAGCAAAGCATGAAAGAAGGTATCTACCGATAATCTAAAAGGGTAAAATAGATATAGATAATTTATTGTAAATAGGGTTTTTAAAGTATTCAGTTAAACCCTTTAATTCTATTTCGAACAGTTTTCTTTTGGTTTTACCTTTTATGCCCCCAAAGCCGATTAGGCACCGGTAGAAGCTCTCAGTATGCTGCTTGTTTGCAATTGTTTTGCATTATCGTTTTTCGATACTTCGAAAAAAGCAATGATATCGTTGAGCTCATTGGCCAAAGAGGTAAGAGATTGTGCATTTCCTGAGAGGCTTTCGGCCGCATGGGCATTCTGCTGGGTAATGCTGTTGAGTTGCTGAACAGAAATGTTCACCTGGTTAACCCCATGGCTTTGTTCGAGGCTGGCAGCGGCAATTTCCTGCACCAGCGACCCCGATTTGCTAATTTCAGGCACCAGTTCACTGAGCAATTTTCCCGACTCTTCGGTAAGTCTTACACTGGAGGAAGCGAGCGAGACAATTTCGTCAGCAGCAGTCTTGCTGCGCTCTGCCAGTTTGCGTACTTCGGAGGCTACCACCGCAAATCCTTTACCATACTCACCGGCACGCGCAGCTTCTACTGCTGCATTCAGGGCCAGTATGTTGGTTTGAAAGGCAATGTCGTTAATAATTCCGATTTTTTGCGCTATTTCGCGAATCGATTGGTAGCTTTCGTTCGAGGCCTTGCTTACCAGTTCTATTTTTTGAGATATCTGCCTGCTGATTGTTTCGGCCTTTTTCGCATTGTCGCTGTTGTTCTCGATATTGGAAGCAAACTGCTCCATGGTCGAGCTGGTCTCTTCTACCGAAGCAGCTTGTTCACCGGCCCCTTGCGAAAGGGTTTCGGAGGAATCTTGAAGCTGCTGGCCCGAAATGATTAATTCACCGGCATTGTCCTTTATATGGGTTACTACCTGGCTGAGAACAGTTGTTAACTGTATAAGAGATTGATTCAATACTCCCAGCTCAAACTCATATTTATTCTCATCCCGGGCCAAAGAAAGTTTGCCTTCTGAAAGTAGCTGGGTTTGAGCAATAAAGCTTCCAAGTGGTTTTTTAATGGTTCTGTTTAAAAAGAGATAGGTGAGCGTGCCTATCGCAAAGATTAGAGGTATACCCCATAGAAGATGTATAACTCCTGTTTTACCAATTGCAAAGGTAATATAGGTAGCAGCAGTGGTAAAAACAATGGAGTAAAAACTTATTTTGTACATAATGGATTTACCAAAAATCAGCCTGAGGATTAAAGCACCAGCGGGAATGCTTCCTAAGGATACACAAAGCATAATAAGGTAATCGTTCATATTACTGGATTTTAATGTTTCACTTATTCATTAAAAACAAGGCAGGGACATTGGGTATTAAACAAATAATTTAGATGTGGGTTTATTCTAAGTTACCATTTAATTTTAACTATATAGATTAACCATGGGATTTTACCAGCTGAACGCAAAACAGTTTATACCTGCCCCAATCGATGCAGTATGGGATTTTATCTCCTCACCCGCTAATCTGAAACGCATTGCACCCCCACAAATGGGTTTTGAGATTGTAACTCAGAATTTACCCGATAGAATGATGGCCGGCATGATTATCGAATACCGTGTTAAACCTCTGGCTGGAATATCTACCACCTGGGTTACCGAGATTACTCATGTAAGAGACAAGGAATATTTTATAGACGTGCAACAAGTTGGTCCGTTTTCTTTCTGGCATCACCAGCATTTACTTGTGCCACAAGACAATGGAGTTCTAATGACCGACATTGTTTCGTACAAACCTCCACTTGGTATTCTTGGGAGTGTGGCCAACCGGCTTTTATTACGCCGCCAGCTCGAAGGTATTTTCACTTATCGCAAAAAGGCCCTTGAAGTTATTTTTCCACTTTCTTAGGAGGTGTTCTCAGACAATAGGAAGTTTATGAAAATACAGGCGTAATTTGGGATCAGCCTTGAATTTAACTTATGTGATGGTTCAAATATTTCCTGATCACGCAATGACCTTTTGAAGCCATTGACTCTAAGCAATAAACCACCCTTTACACCTAAGAATATTGTTGCAAAACAAGTTGGTTTAGTATCGGCTCAGTTCCATCTCGCGGTAATTGGTAAGGCTCACCTGGCGAAAATAAAAATGAATAATATCGAGGTAGGTGTACCCAACCTGTGCCATTTCCATGGCTCCAATCTGGCACATACCAATGCCATGGCCGAATCCTCTGCCATTAAAAGTAACCGTTTCACCCACCGTGACCAAAGAAAAATAGGTAGAGCGCAATTTAAACTGGTCCCTGATTTGCCGCATGGTAATATCCGGATTTTGGCTAAAGTATTTCTGCCGGTTTGTAAAATTGTAAGTGCTGTAAGCTGCAGTTTTGTCAATGCCTTTCGATTTTAGGAAACTTTGCCATTCACTCAGAGGAATTTGCTTTTGCCAACTGGCGTTGCGATGATTCTGGCAAAAAGGGTCCTGTACACTTTGCAGGTAGGGAAGGTCGCTTTGCCAATAGATGCCGGCAGCACTTGTTTGTCCTCCGCAGCTTGAATGAAAGGGAGTCATGGCCAGCACCGAATCGCTATCGATTAATACTTGTCCTTCGGTGAGGCTTGTTGCACGGTAAATATCGGGGTTTCTGGCACTCCGTCCGTGGTATGCCTGACAATGGACCTCGTCGCAGAGGTTAAAGCCCTCCTCGGCATGCTTATAAATATTCTTAATGGTGTAGGTGCGCACCAGTACCCCCTGGGCTTTGTAATACTCCAGGCCTGCGTTGATACCGCTTTCAGCCTCTATTACTGCGGCAATGTACTTTTCGAGGTTGATGTGGTTTACAACCTTAAGTTGGTTGCCCGAAATTTCAAATATCAAGTCATCGTTGTATTCGCGTGCATCGGTAGCAGGGCTTACCCCGCGCAATAGCATTACTCCCTCAGCGTCCTGGCTGCTCAATCTTATTTTTTTAAAAACTCCGATTTGTGCGTATTGGTCGCGCAGCTCGATTTTATCGCCCACAAGGTTGATAAAAAATATGCTGTTACGCTTGTATTCAGCCAGTTTTTCGTCTTCGCAGCTTAATAAATAGTTTCCCTGACGCACCGAGAGGGTGTAGGTTGTTACATTTTTGCTGTTAAAAAGACTCACTTGTATGGTTTGGGCAAACAAGGTAAATTGCCAGCAGAGAAGCAATACCGAAACAACAATTCTCATTTACTGCCTTTTAAATAGTTTACCATATGCCTGGCCGTGCGCTCCGATGTGCCGGGACCACCAACCTGGTCCGCGAGGCTATTGTATTCTTTTAACATTTGTTCCCGGTAGTCCTCGTCATATAAAATTTGTGCAAGTTCAGTTTTTATTTTTTTTCTTAATCTGTACTGAAGAATTTCTTTTACAATCGGTTTATCCATGATCAGGTTCACCAGCGAAAAATATTTCACCTGCAACTTTACAAAGGGACTAAAAATGGCATACGATAAATGGTTGAAGCGGTAAACTACCACCTGCGGTACTTTGAAAAGGGCTGTTTCGAGGGTTGCGGTTCCGGAGGTTACCACAGCTGCCTCAGCAATGGTAAGAAGCTGATAGGTTTGGTTCATCACCAACCGGGCCTCATGACCTTTTAAAAAAGGGGCATAAAAGTCTTCGCTAAGTGAGGGTGCTCCTGCCACAATAAATTTAAAATCGGGAAAGCAATCGGCTGCTGCCAGCATATCTGGCAGGCATAGTTTTACTTCCTGCTTGCGGCTCCCGGCCAGCAGTGCAACAATGGGTTTATCATTCAAGTGGTAACGGTCTCTGAATTCCGATTCGTTTACCTGGTTATCGGCCCTGAAATTGCTAATTGAATCGGTTAGCGGATTTCCTACATAAAAAGTGCGGTTAAACCCTCTTTTCGAAAAATATTCGGTCTCGAAGGGCAGGATGAGGTATAATTGGTCTACCCAGGCTTTAATTTTTTCGATACGCGATTTCTTCCAGGCCCACACCTTCGGTGAGATGTAAAAAAGTGTGGGTATTGCATGCTCTTTGGCAAAACGTGCTACCCGCAGGTTAAAGCCGGCATAATCAACCAGTATTACCGCATCTGGCTTCCAGCTTAAAAGGTCGCTGTAACAAAGGGCAAAATTCTTTTTAATGTGCCTGAGGTTCATCAATACCTCAATAGCTCCCATATAGGCCATTTTGTTGTAATGAACTACAATATTGGCACCTGCTTCCATCATTTTATCGCCGCCAAAACCACGAAACTCGGCCTCGGCATCGAATTGTCTAATACTCCTAATCAGATTACCTGCATGTAAGTCGCCTGAAGCTTCGCCGGCTATAATGTAATATTTCATCCCTGTGTGTTTGTTTCTAAAATTGAAAGTCCCCGGCTCTCTTGCCATTCAGAAAGGATAATTTCCGTTTTTAGTGGAGAAGGAGCCTTAAAAGTCATTAAAATATAAATTGAATAAGTATGAGAGCTCCGGTTAAAAACAAGGTGGAATAAAGCACCCCTTTGGCCAGTAAATTCAGGTCGTTCCATATAAATAGAAAAAAAACCAGGGCATTGGGGAAAATACACCGGCTTAACAGCATGGGAAGCATTTTTAGGATAATCTGCTTTTGGTCAACAGCGATATAATCCAGGTTCTTAGGGTCGAGCGGGCGCAAAATAGGATAAAGCAAAAGAGGAATAAGCAGGCCAAGAGCAATGCCCAGCCAGAAATAATCGTAACGGCGTATTCGGTCTATAAATCCCATTGATTCATAAGTTTAATGGTTTCATAACTGGTAAGGTCGCTATGCACGGGCACAATGGATACATACCTGTTTTTCAGGGCCCATTCGTCGGTATCGGTGGCTTCGGGTTCGTGGTTATGGTATTCGCCCGTGAGCCAGTAATATTCTTTTCCAATCGGGTCCAGACGCTTGTCGAATTCTTCTTTCCAATGCCCCATGGTTTGCCTGCAGATTTTAATACCCAGAATATCGTCGTATCTGCCCTCCGGAATGTTAACGTTTAAGCAGACACTACGCGGCAATCCATTCTCCAGGACCTTTTCGGTAATTTGTCTGGCATATTGCATTGCGGCTTCCATGTCGGAATCGAGGCTGTAGTTGGCATGCGAAAACCCTATCGATGGTATATGGTTGATGCTACCTTCCAGGGCTGCTCCCATGGTACCCGAATATAAAATACTGGTCGATGAGTTGCTTCCATGGTTGATGCCCGAAACCAAGAGGTCGGGTTTTCGGGTGAGAATTTGATTAATGGCAAGCTTCACACAGTCTACCGGTGTGCCGTTTACCGCATACATGCTAAGCTCTTCTGATTTTTTGATGGTGCGTATGCGCAGCGGATGCTTTACAGTGATGGCATGCGACATGCCCGACTGAGGTTCTTCGGGAGCTACTACGATGATATCTCCCAAATCCATTAAAGCTTCTACCAGTGCCGAAATACCCCTGGCTGTTATATCATCGTCGTTTGTGACCAGAATCAGTCTTCTGCTTCCCGCAACCATTTTTTTCTTGCAAAGATAATTTTTTTACGCTTTATACGCCGAAGCCATCAAGGCAGATTGGTAAACTATTCTGCTTAAAAGCTTGTTCATGCTGTTTCTTTTCTTCCTTCATATAGGCATGCATCTTTTCTTTCGTGCCCCAAAGTGCAGCTGGAATCTAAAAAACATTATTTTTGTTGCTTCCTGATTAAAAATACTCCTTAGCAATTGCCGACATGAAGATTTCTTACAACTGGTTAAAAGAATCCCTCCCCACCGACCTGGAACCTGAAGAGCTTTCGAAACTGCTTACCAGCATTGGCCTTGAGGTTGAAGGTCTTGATGAATACGAAGAAGTGAAAGGCGGTTTAAAAGGTTTTGTAGTGGGCGAAGTAATGCACTGCAGCAAGCATCCGAACGCCGATAAACTAAGCCTTACCAAAGTAAATGTTGGTCAGGAAACATTGCTCGACGTGGTGTGTGGTGCCCCCAATGTAGCTGCCGGACAAAAGGTGATTGTGGCTACTGTGGGTACCGAGATTTTTATGGGCGATAAGAGTTTTACCATCAGCAAAAGCAAAATAAGGGGAGAAGTATCGGAAGGAATGATTTGTGCCGAAGATGAACTGGGCCTTGGCAATAGTCACGAAGGTATTATGGTGCTCGATGCCTCGGCTGTGCCCGGAACTCCTGCAACCACTTATTTCAATATTAAAACCGATACGGTGTTCGAAATAGGTCTTACACCCAACCGCATCGATGCAGCTTCGCATGTTGGAGTTGCCCGCGACCTGGCAGCCAGCCTATCGCTGAATAAACATGTGGCATTTAAAAAGCCGCAGACCGACAGTTTCAAACCCGGAGAGAAAAAAGGTGCGATCGAGGTGCGTGTTGAAGATACTCAAGCCTGCCGTCGTTATGCAGGAATTACAATACGGCAGGTAAAAATTGCTCCTTCGCCCGCATGGATGCAGCATCGCCTGAAGGCTATTGGCATCAATCCTATCAACAACATTGTCGATATCACCAATTATGTGCTACACGAAATGGGCCAGCCCCTGCATGCCTTCGATGCTGACAAGCTGGCCGGCAAATCAATTGTGGTGCGTAAAGCCCGCGAAGGTGAGTTATTTATAACCCTCGATAGCACCGAACGGAAACTCTCTGCCAACGACCTGATGATTTGCGATGCCGAAAAACCCGCCTGCATGGCTGGAGTTTTTGGTGGTTTGCATTCTGGAGTAACTGAATCGACTCAAAATATTTTTCTCGAAAGTGCCAACTTCGATCCAGTAAGCGTTCGAAAAACCGCACGCAGGCACCTGCTTAATACCGATTCATCTTTTCGCTTCGAAAGGGGAGTAGACCCTGATATTACCCTTGAAGCTCTCAAACGTGCGGCACTTTTAATACAAGAAATTGCCGGAGGCACTATTGCCTCTGACATTACCGACATCTATCCATCTCCTGTCAGGCCCATCGAACTACCGGTACTTTATAGTCATATCGATCGTCTTATCGGAAAGAAACTCGATCACACCCTTATAAAAAAAATCCTTACAAGCCTCGACATACAAGTGTTAGACGAAAAGGGCGATACACTCAAGTTGTCGCTTCCTCCTTACCGGGTAGATGTAACCCGCGAGGCCGATGTGATAGAAGAAATTTTACGTATTTATGGCTACAACAATGTGGAGTTCCCGGAAAAAATATCTGCCAGTTTATCGCCTTCGGTTAAGCCCGATAACGAAGTTTTGGTGAACCGTGTATCCGATTTTCTGGCCTCCAATGGCTTCAACGAAATTATGTCGAATTCCCTCACACGCAGCAGTTACTATGCCAGCTTGAAAACCTATCCGGCCGACCGTTGTGTGAAAATTCTAAACCCCTTGAGTTCAGACCTCGATGTTATGCGTCAGACTTTGTTGATTCACGGGTTGGAAGCTATTCACTACAACATCAACAGGCAAAACGGAAATTTGCGCTTTTTCGAGTTTGGGCGTTGTTATGCCTTATCGGCAAAAACAGAGAATTCCAATGCCCTCAAAAAATACTTCGAAGAGCAGCGACTTGCGATTTATATCACCGGAAATAAAACAGAGCCATCGTGGTTTGCCCCCGACCAGAAAGCAAGTTTTTATACTCTGAAAGCTATTTGCGAAAAGATTATTGAAAAAATGATTGGCCAGAACTTTGCCTATCAGGTAAGCCCGCTCGAAGAAAAAGAAGATTTGTTTCAGGGTGGTTTGCATTATACAGTCAATAACAAAACATTGATCGAAGTGGGCACTGTGTCACCCCTGCTCACACGCCAGCTCGATATCGATCAGGAAGTACATTTTGCTGAGATCCGTTGGGATGCCTTGCTGAAACTTTCCGGAAATTCCATCCAATTTAAAGAAATGCCCCGTTATCCTGAGGTAAGACGTGATTTAGCCCTGCTTATCGATGAGAGAATTAGTTTCGCCGAAATTAAGAACCTGGCCCTGCAAACAGAAAAGAAGCTCCTCAAAAGAGTTAACCTTTTCGACTTTTACCAGGGAAAAAATATTCCGCAGGGAAAAAAATCTTACGGTGTAACTTTTTACCTGCAAGATGAACAGAAAACGCTTACCGACACTGAGATTGAACGTATTATGCAGAAGATTGCAGAGAAAATGAGCATTGAATTGGGGGCCGAGTTGCGTTAATGCAATAAGTATGTACCAGATAAAACTATTGAAGGGAGATATCACTTCACTGCAGGTCGATGTTCTTGTTAACGCGGCCAATCATTCGCTTTTAGGCGGCGGAGGTGTAGATGGTGCCATTCACCATAAAGCTGGCAATGGTTTGCTGGAAGAGTGCAAAACCCTTGGTGGCTGTGCCACCGGCGAAGCTAAAATAACCAGCGGCTACAACTTACTGGCAAAATTTGTGATTCATACCGTTGGCCCCGTTTGGCGTGGAGGTGACTTTCAGGAAGAATCTTTACTGAAAAGCTGTTATTATGAGAGCCTTCGCCTCGCAGACAAACTAAAGCTAAAATCCATTGCATTTCCGAATATCAGCACAGGTATTTATGGTTTTCCGAAATTACTGGCAGCACACATTGCAATAGAAACAGTAAAAGAAGCTGCCGGCCTTTTTACTCATATCGAACAGCTAGTATTTGTGGCTTTCGACGAGGAAAATTACGATATTTACAAAAAGCTCCTTGACTGATTGGTTGTAGTTGATGAGCCAATCAATTGCCGGAGACTAAACATATTAATCTACAACACCCATCATTTTGCTGAAAGCCATTCTGATATCCGGATTTCTTCTTCTAACGCTTACAGGGCAGAGCCAATGTGATTTCAGAAATACAAGCTTTAAAACCGGTGAGTCCATCGAATATGAAGTCTATTACAATTGGGGCATTCTCTGGCTCAATGCCGGATGGGTCAGATTTCAGGTAAAAGATACTGTATTCAACAAATACGAGTGCTATTTGCTCGATTCCTATGGTTCGAGCCATAGTTCTTACGACTGGCTTTACAAGGTGCGCGATCATTACCGCTCGTGCTTGCATAAAGAAAGCCTTCAGCCGCTTTATTTTCATCGTAAAAACTTCGAAGGTGGTTACGAAGTCGACGACCGGTATGTATTTAACTGGAAAAAGAAAGAAGCCTATGCCTATACACAAAATAGTAAAAAGGCTTTTTCTGTCGATACAATAGCTTTACCCGATTGTACATTCGATCTGCTCTCGCTTATTTACTTTGCCCGTAATGTCGATTTCAGCGAAATAAATCCGGGCGATAAGGTGCCTGTAATTACCATTATCGATACTACGGTTTATAACCTTTATATACGCTTTTTGGGGCGCGAGAAGATTAAAGATAGGAATGGAAAAGAATTTTCCTGTATCAAGTTTTCGGCCATGCTGGTGGAAGGTACTATTTTTAAGGGGGGCGAAGATATGTTAGTCTGGGTTACAGACGATGCCAACAGGATACCTGTGTTGGTAGAATCTAAAATACTGGTAGGGTCGGTAAAGGCCTATCTGAAAAGCACAAAAGGATTGCGTCATCCATTGCAATATTTTTAAAATCATGCGGTTCCATCTGATAAATAAAATAAATTATACACAGATGAAAAGTTTCATCACCTCTTCTTTTCTCATTTTGCTGCATACCGTTCTGTTGTCTGGCCAGGATAAAGACTATCAGTTGCACGAATACAAAGAGCACCGGGCTAAAGTAAATACTCTTGTATTCGATCCCTCGTCGGCCTGGCTTGCTTCGGGTGGTGAGGATAAAAGCATTGTGTTGCGTCCGATTGGCTCCGATGAGCCTTCGTTGCAACTAAACGACAACTATTACCCGGTAAAGGACATCGAATTTTTTGGTTCAGATCAATTGTTTATCTCCTCTGGCAACGACATTAAACTAATTAACCTTAAGGGCGAAACCTTGGCCTTGTATCAGGGAAGTGCCACGAACATCTGGTCGGTCGATTATGCTCCTGAAAGAAATAAAATTACTGCCGGCTCATTTGACCGCAAAGTGAAAGTTTGGGATGTTGGATCCACTGCCATTGATCTTGAGTTGGTTGGTCATGAAAAAACCGTTCTTGTATCTGTTTTCAGCCTCGACGAAAAATACCTGGCTACCGGATCGAGAGACCAGAGCATAAAAATTTGGAATGCGCAAAATGGCTTGTTGTTGCATTCGTTCGAGAAACACTCCGGAAATATCTACGATCTCCAGTATCACCCCAACACCCGTTACCTGGCATCGGCTTCAGACGACAAAACCATTCGCCTGTGGGACGTGGAAAAGAAAGAGTTGATAAAAACCTATATCGGTCATCAGGGAGCCGTGATGGATATTGATTTTTCGCCAGATGGATTTTTTCTTTACAGTGCTTCTATCGACGGAACAGTAATTATTTGGGAAGTGGCAACCGGCCAGAAAATTTACAGCTTTGTCGACCATACCGGAAGTGTAAATGCGCTTGCTGTGAGTGCAGATGGACTGATGCTAGCTACCGCCGGCGACGATGGAAGGGTGTTGTTATGGAAATCGGCTGCTGTAATTGTTGTAGAGATGCTTTATAATGATAGCCTGTCCAAAGAAAAATCTGAAAACCCACTTTTTCTGCCCCGCCAGAAAGGAGAATCGAAAGAAATATGGCAACAACGCTCACAAGATGCCAGGATAGCGGAAAAACTACTGATAGAAAAGTATTATCAACAATATACCGAAAGTAAGAACAACAAGAATATACCTTAAAACGAAAGAGATTATAAAAAAGGAGCCCCATTTCCGGAATTGATCTGGTTTTAGAGAAACCAGGCATACAATAGTTACAATGGCTTTCTTGCCTATTACGGCCCTTTAAAGCAAATACAATCATATAGGCAGGAAGATCAAAACCATAGATTAAGAGAAGCCAAGGCTGCTATTATCAGCGGTATTTAACAGGCAAGCGTGCAGATTGTAGGAAGTTTTTGTTAAATTCGTTATCTGTCTTTAGTATTCACTGGGAGATGATGGATAAAATTCAACCCAGGAAATTGATTGCAAAGTGAAATGAAATGAGAGACAGGTGCTGCAAGGATTCCTGTTCTGCAGGGCTAGTTTCTCAAAGCGGGTTTAAACTATAAAGGATATGATTCATATGAAAAGGTTTTTTATCGTGTTCGTTGGCAGCTTTCTGCATTTGGCAGCTATGATAGCTCAGATTATTCCTTCTGATGCCCAGTTTTTTCACTATACCAGCAAACAAGGCTTGTCGCAACAGATTGTCAGAGCCATTATACAGGATACCGAAGGGTTTATTTGGGTAGGTACAGAGGATGGGCTCAATAAATTCGATGGATACGAATTTCGTCAGTTTAGAAGCATTCGCAACGACAATCAATCTTTGCCCGACAACTTTATACAAGCCCTGGCTCCTTCGCACGATGGCGGGGTATGGGTTGGCACCAACAGCGCAGGTTTGGCTAAATACGATGCCACAACCAACAAGTTTATCCGTTTTCAGTACCAACCCGAAAACGAGAACAGCATCTCCAGTAACCGTATCGAATCGATTTACGAAGACAGTACCGGTACAGTGTGGGTGGGAACCAACGGTGGAGGACTTTGCCGCTTGAATCCCAAAACAGGCAAGGTAACTCGTTATATGTATACCGGCCAGCCTGGGAGCATTGCTTCTAATATCGTAATCGCAATTATTTCCGATCGCCAGGGAGCAATCTGGATACGTACCAATGAAAATATCCAAAAAATCGATCCTCTTTCAGAAACCTTCACCACAGCCAATGCCACAGTAAACACTCCTTCTATCGATATCCGTAATGCCATTGTTATAGACCAAAATCAGGAGATTTGGACCTCGGTGGGAGCTTTGCTGCTCCGCTACAATACCCTTACAGGCCAGGAAGAACTTGTACCCTTCAGCAATTATACAGCCGACAACCTCTTGTTACTCGATGTGGTGCCACTTAGCGACAATTACCTCTGGGTTTCCAGTATGGGCGATGGTATTTTCCTTTTCGACAAAAGAAATTACTCCGTGGTGAACTTCAGACACAACCCTGCAAACCCAAGCAGCCTTGCTCCTGGAGGTATACTAGCCATGATTCAGGATAAAACCGGGTCGCTCTGGCTGGGAAGTAACAGCATAGGAATTAGCAAACTTAACATCAACCGTAAAAAATTTCAACATTTTAAAAACGATCTGAGTGACCCCAATAGTATCAGAGGCAATACAGTAAGAGCCCTTCTGGTCGATTCGGATAATACCATCTGGGTGAGTGTGAGTTCCATGCTCGACAGGCTCAGAGCCGATATGCTTACGGGCAAATACCAGCGCATAAACGAAAATGAGTTCGATTTTTTTACTTCCAACATTACAGTTCTTTTCGAAGATTCGAAGCGCAATATCTGGATTGGAAGCTGGAGTGAAGGCTTGGTCATGCTTCGGGGCGGATCGCCCGAAGAGGTTACTACATTTGGACTAGATAATAAGGATGTTACCCTGAGCGACAACATTATTCAGGCAATTTATGAAGATCCCCAGGGCAATATCTGGATTGGCACGGAAACAGCGCTCGATTTGTACAATCCTAATACTGGAATGGTGCGTACCTTCAGGCATGATCCTGATAATAGCAATTCGCTTGCTCCCTATGGAGTGCAGGCAAATACCATTGTGCAAGATGCCTTTGGAAATATCTGGGTAGGCACCTGGGGTGGTCTCACACAAATGGTACCGGAAAATAAAGAAAATAATTCCTTCGATACTGAGTACAACTTTATTCGATACCAGCACAATCCGGAAGACGATAATACCATTAGCGATAACCGCATTATCTCACTCTACTACAACAGCGAAATGAATACCAACGAGATCTATGCAGGAACATACGGCAGCGGTCTCAACCGGATTAAATTCGATGAGCAGGGGAAAAATGCTTCCGAGATAAAAATATACACTCGTTTTGAGGGGATGCCCAACGATGTGGTGTATTCCCTACTTTCCGACCCTAAGGGCAAACTCTGGTTAAGCACCAACGATGGGTTGGCATGCTTTGATCCGGCTACAGAGCAATTCGAAAATTACGATGTAAACGATGGCTTGCAAGCCAATCAGTTCTACTGGGGTGCACGGGCCAAGGGTTTAAATGGTGAATTGTTGTTTGGTGGCATCAATGGTTTCAATATGTTTATTCCAGAAGAAATTGTACGAGACGAAACCAAGCCGGCTATCGTGTTTACGGACCTTAAGGTGCTGAATCAATCGGTTCCGGTAGGCGAGAAGGTAAATAGAAATGTAATTCTGAAGAAAGGAATCAATCAAACCAATAAGATTGTGCTAAGTCATAGAGAGAATGTATTTTCCATCGAATTCTCCGGTCTCCACTATGCCTTTCCCGAAAACAACAGATACCGCTATATGATGAAGGGATTTGATGATGACTGGATTGAGGTCGATAGTAAAAAGCGGTTTGCCTCTTATACCAACCTCGACCATGGAAAATACACCTTTATGGTCGATGCCTCGAATTACGATGGTGTGTGGTCAGAAACTCCAAGGGAGATAAGAATCATCATAAAACCTCCCTTTTGGAAAAGATGGTGGTTCAGAATTTTTGTGCTTATTGTTTTGGGTCTTATAGCCTATGAATTCTACAATCGCAGGCGGGCCATGATTGAGCAAGACAAGCAACTTCTCGAGAGTAAAATTTACGAAGGAGAAAAACTCATCGCAGAAAAAGTAAAGGAAGTGGAACTTCAGAAAGAGCAGATCAGAATACGCGATATCGAGGAAGCTGAGATGCGTTTTGCCAACCAGGGTATGGCCCACTTTTCCGAAATACTATCTGCCAGTGATAATGACTTGCACGAATTGTCGAAAAATATTGTGTCGGAAATGGTAAACTATGTGGGCGGTGTAATGGGTGTAGTGTATCTGTTTCAAGAGAACAGCGAAGATGGAATTCTTGAACTTTATGCCTCCTATGCTGCCGATGCCAATACACTAAGCAAAACACATATTCACATCGGTGAAGGGTATGTGGGTACCTGTTTTCTCGAAGGTAAAACCATTAGCATCGACCATGTACCCGATACTTATGCCCGTCTTGGCTCAGGACTAGGTTCTGTTTCGCCTACCCATATCTACCTTGTAACTATTATGCAACGCGACAACAAGCAGGGTGTGCTGGAAATAGCCACCCTCAATGCACTTGAGACTTACAAGGTGAAGTTTATGGAAAAAATCTGCGAAAACATGACCTCCATTATCACCGTGCGGAAAGCAGGGGAAAAATTAAACGAATTGCTTGATCAATCGAATCAGCAAACAGAAGAATTACGTTCGCAGGAAGAGGAAATGAGGCAGAACATGGAAGAAATGCTGGCCACCCAGGAAGAGACAAGTCGTCGCGAGGAAGATTGGAAACGTGAACGTGACCGGATGCTTCAACACGAAGTTGAGTTGGTGGAAGAGAATAGAAAACTCAAGCAGATGATAGACGAAAAAGAATCCAGCTAGCTATTCAATATAAATTGAATTATGCCCTTTTTATCGAAACAAACAGCAAATTATTTCTGTTTCAAGCTGCTTGCAATTCTTTAATTGAGCATTGTTAAATATTTTAGGAAGTCAGAAATAGTAATTTATACAATATTTAGCTATATTTCTTACTGTTTTTAAAATACCTCACATGCTCAAGCGCCTAGCCATATTCAGTATACTTATTCTAAGTGTGCAACTGATTGCCGCCCAGCTAATATCACCCAACGCGGCTTTTAAACGTTATACCAGCGAAGACGGTTTGTCTCAACAGGTAGTCCGTTCGATTGTTCAGGATCGGGAAGGTTTTATCTGGATTGGTACCGAAGATGGGCTTAACAAATTCGATGGTTACGAATTCAAACAATACCGAAATATCCGAAACGATCATACCTCTTTGCCCGATAACTTTATCTATACCTTATGTCCATCGGCCGATGGCAGTTTATGGATTGGCACCAACAGCAGTGGAATAGCCCGCTTCGATCCGGTGTTGAACAGCTTTAAAAGCTGGCCCGCCGATCCGGCTAATCCAAATTCATTGAAAGCCAACCGTATTTATAAGCTATACGAAGACAGTGAAGGAATATTATGGATTGGAACCTACGATGGTGGTTTGTCTCGATTTGATCCTAATAGTGAGGAGTTTGTAAACTTTCTTGCCGATGGAAAATACGGAAGCCTGGCCTCCACATGGTTACAGGAATACAACGCAGCAACGATGGAACCTTGTGGGTCAGAACCAGCGATGCACTGCAGGTAATATACCCAAAGTATTAACAAGCAATGCATAAGAGGAAATCAATGAGCTCGTAATTTACTCACTGGACCACAAGTGTATTGTTTTTTAAGACAAGAACAAGTCTTATGTTAATATTTCAGATTTTATTGAGCTTCATAGAATGGAAAAATCTGACAAACAAACAACTAAAGAAACGCTTCGATGGGTGTATATCACGATTAGCAATGCAAAACGAAGCTTCCTAGGCAATTATCATAAAACTAAAGGAAAGTATCTGCAATTATATCTAAACGAATTTGTTTACAAATTAAAAAGTCGATACTTTGGGAATAAAATTCTTGACAGGCTTGTAATTGCCAAAATTAATGGGTTAAGATAGAATTAAGGATATAGGATATAAATATTAAGCAAATGAGAATTAAACCTGTTTTTATTTTAATTTGTGCATTATTAATTGTGCATACAGAGAAGGTAAAATCTCAAATTCATGACTATAAGTTTAAATATTTAACAGCAGATTTAGGATTATCTAATAATCGAGTTTCAGCCGTATTACGTGATAGTAGAGGATATTTGTGGATTGGTACCGAAAATGGATTGAATAGATTTGATGGAATGAAAATTACCATTTATAAGAATAATGAATTACTCGATAATTCATTATCTAATAATACAATATTGTGTATTTATGAAGACCATTTAAATCAATTATGGGTTGGGACCAATTATGGCCTCAATTTATTTAACAGGAATACGGAAACCTTTAAACGATACAAAACCGAATCAACAAATAGTATTAGTGGAAACTCAATAACAAACATTTATGAAGACGAAAAAGGGAATATGTGGATATCAACCACAAACGGGTTTAATAAATGGGACAGGGAAAAAGATACTTTTGAAAAGTTTTATCCATCAGAAAAATCTAATATTCAATCGAATATAATAGATTGCATAAGAATGGATGCTAATGAATTTCTTTGGCTTGTTACAAGAGATAATAAGCTCTGGTGTTTTGATACACGATCCTTGCAATTCAGTAATTTTACTGATTCATTATTTACTTCAACAACCGGATTACTCAAAAAGCTATTGATAGATAATTCAGGAATGATTTGGATAGGGACCGAAGGAAACGGGCTCTATTCATTCAATCCAATTAATAAAAACTTCCAACAATACAATACCAATGGAGATGGAAAAGGAACGAATGGCAAATCAATTAAAGATTTATTTTTGGATGGCGATCGCTTTCTCTATATAGCAGTTGATCTTGGAGGTGTTAATAAGCTTGATATAGAGACTAAAACCTTTTATTACTATGTGTCGGACGAAAAAAAAGAAAATACTTTAAATACTAATGCTGTCTGGACAGTCTATAAAGATAATGAGGGTATTCTATACGTTGGTACTTCAGTAGCTGGGTTAAATATTTACAATCCATTGGAAGATCGGTTTAAAACTTATAAGCATATTGCAAATGATGAAAATTCACTGATTTATAATGTTGTATTTAAATTTTTCGAGGATTCGAAAGGATTAATATGGATTGGAACAGATGGTGGAGGTGTAAGCGTTTTCGATCCGAAGTTGAAAACATTTAAAAATTACGAACATGATCCTAATGACCCATACAGCTTGAGTGGTAATGCCATCTTGTCAATTTGTGAAGATAGAAACCATGATATCTGGCTTGGGACATGGGGCGAAGGTTTGAATCGCTTTGACAGAAAAACCGAAAAATTTTATCATTATACATCAAATCCGAATGATCCTAATGCCATATCAAATGTGAATATTATTAATTTGTTCTTAGATAACGATGGAAATATTTGGATATCTTACAATACGTTTGAGCTAGATGTATTTAATGTTCAGCAGGGTGTAATAAAAAAATACAGTCCTAACGCTTCTGATCCAGCTTTTGTTTTTAATAGCTTTGTTCATCGTATTCTTCGACAAACTAATGAAAAACAAGGCTTTGCAACAATCAATGGGTATTTTGAGCTCGATGAGGTTACTAATGAGCTTAAAGAAGAAAAACGATTGACAGGATATAAATTAACAGATGTATATCTTGATAAAAAGGGAAATTATTGGGCAGCGACATTAGATAAAGGATTAATCATATCGACACCCGATGGGAAAATTGAAGAGCATAATGAAACAAATGGTTTTTTGTCTAACTCGGTTTCTGGTATACTCGAAGATAATCATGGAAATATGTGGATTTTAACTGCTTCTGGTTTAACAAAATATATAGTTCAAACAAAGCAATTCCGTAATTTCACCGTTTCTGATGGCTTACAAGGAACACAATTTACAAGATTTGCCCGCTTAAAGGATAAAGATGGAAATATTTATATTGGTGGTTATAATGGATTTAACGTATTCAATCCAGATGATATTAAGGTAAATAGTGTTATTCCACCAGTCTATATCGATGAATTTCAGATTTTTAATGAATCTGTAAACATCAATACTCCCAATTCTCCATTAAAACAATCTATTACAGAAACTAAAGAAATTGTTTTATCCTATAAGCAATCTGTATTTTCATTTGGTTTTTCAGCTATAAATTTTACTTATCCTGAAAAAGCTCAATATGCTTATAAAATGGAAGGATATGATGAAAAATGGAATTATACGAACTCTTCACGCCGATATGCAACTTATACAAATCTTGATGCTGGTGAATACGTTTTTAAAGTAAAAGCATCAAATAGCGATGACATTTGGAATGAAATAGGAGCCGCAATAAAAATAAAAATATTGCCTCCCTGGTGGGCAACCTGGTGGTTCAGGATTTTGGTACTTATTATAATTGCCTATATTGCTATAAAAATATACGAACGTCGCACCGAAGGTGTCAGACGCGATAAAGAATTGCTCGAAGGTAAAATCAGAGAAGGTGAAAATATTATTGCCGAAAAAGTAAAAGAAGTAGAAAAGCAGCAGGAAGAAATTAAAAAACGCGACATTGAAGAACATGAGCTCAGATTTTCCAACGAGGGCCTTGCAAAATTCTCGAACATTCTCACCGCTGCCAACGATAATTTCAAAGACCTATCGCGACAAATTATCTCCGAACTGGTAGACTATGTAAGCGCTTCAATGGGTGTCCTCTATATTTACCACGAAAACAGCGATGGCGGTTACCTCGAATTGTTTGGATCTTATGCCGTGGATAACACCGAAAGTGACAAACAAATTCTCAAGGTGGGAGAGGGTTATGTAGGTACCAGTTTTGCCGAGGGGAAAACCATAACAGTAAATAATCTGCCCCCGGGATACACTCGGCTTACATCAGGCCTTGGCGAAGTTCAGCCCGGATTTCTATACCTGGTTCCTGCTATGCAGCTTACTAACAAGCAGGGGATTATTGAAATTGCCTCCCTCGAAGAGCTCGAACCCTATAAGCTTAGGTTTATTGAAAAAATTGGCGAAAACCTTACCTCCGTAATTTCGATACGCAAAGCGAGCGAGCGCCTTAACGAGCTTCTTGAACAGTCGCATCAGCAAACCGAAGAACTGCGGTCGCAAGAGGAAGAAATGAGGCAGAACATGGAAGAGATGTATGCTACCCAGGAAGAAATGAGCCGGCGGGAAGAAGAATGGAAAAAAGAGCGCGAAGATCTGACCCGAAACCAGGAAACGCTCGAAGAGGAAATCAGGGCTTTAAAGGCCGAGATTGAGGCCCTCAAGACAAAACGATAGGCCATCAACAAAAAACGCCCGTTTAGTAGCGGGCGTTTTTTTATGCTTATAAATGTGGTTTTACTTAAGTTGTGCCAAGGCTTTTTTCATGCGCGCCATAGCTTCAACCAGGTTTTTGTCTGAAGTGGCAAATGAGATTCGGATGCAATCCGGATCGCCAAAGGATTCGCCAGGAACCATGCCAATGTGTCCTTCGTTAAGCAGGTACAGGGCCAGGTCATTCGACGAGTTGATGGTTTGTCCGTTGAATTTCTTGCCGAAATAAGAGCTAATTCTAGGAAAAGCGTAGAAAGCTCCCTCCGGATTGGTTACTTCTACTCCGGGCATTTCGCTTAACAATTTAATCACCAGATCTTTTCTGCGTTTGAACGAAACGAGCATCTCCGCTACACAACTTTGATCGGCATTTAAGGCATGCGCCGCAGCTACCTGTGCCATAGTGGCAGGGCCTGTTAATAGCTGCCCCTGCAATTTAATCACGGCTTTGGCTACCCACAAAGGCGCACCTATATAACCAATCCTGTAACCGGTCATGGCATAGGCTTTCGATACACCATTGATTACTACCACACGGTCCTTAATTGAGTCAAACTGAGCTATCGATTCGTGTTTGCCTACAAAGTTGATGTGCTCATAGATTTCGTCGGTAATCACAAATACGTTTTTATGCCTTTCAATCACCTTTGCAATGGCAGCAAGCTCTTCTTTGCTGTATACACTCCCTGTTGGGTTAGAGGGAGAACAGAGAAGGAGTGCTTTGGTTTTTGGGGTGATGGCGGCTTCGATTTGTTCAGGGGTTACTTTGAAATCGTTTTCAAAGGCACCTTTAATAACTACATTCACCCCTTCGGCAAGTGTTACAAGCTCCACATAGGTAACCCAATAGGGCGATGGAACAATTACCTCGTCTCCCTTGTCGATGAGGGCTAAGATTACTTGTGCAAGTGAGTTTTTGGCTCCGGCAGATATTACTACCTGGTCGGGGGTATAATCGAGGTTATTTTCGCGTTTGAATTTTTGCGATACAGCTTTGAGTAGCTCAGGTATTCCGGGTGCAGGCGGATAAAACGACTGGTTGTTGTCGATGGCATCTTTGGCAGCCTTCTTAATGTGATCGGGTGTGTTAAAGTCTGGTTCACCTACACTGAGGTTTATCACATCAATACCTTTGGCTTTTAAATCGCGTGTGGCCTGATTCATGGCCATTGTTGCCGAGGGTGCCATTGCACTAATCCGTGCTGCTACATTTTCCATATCCGTATTTCAATTTTTAGGTTAATTTATTCAGGCTTAATCTGTTATTCTCCAAAGGAAGTATTTATTCTGATATAAAAGCAATTTCAATTCCGAGGGCAAAAATACAGTATTTTTTATAAAGCACTGCCCTGGGTTTATGTTTAAACGCAAAAAGCCTTGTTTTTTATTCCAAGGCTTTTTAAGGTGCAGGAAAAAGGTCTTACTAAAGCAATTCGATGCTACGTTTGACAAATTTCGAAAGGTCTTCTCCTTTAAGCATGTTGTTTGCCAACATCGCCAGGTCGATAATTTGTTTCACAGTCTGGTTGTCTTTACCAAATTTCGAAAGTTGGGTTTCCTTCTTATCTGTGAGGTCTTTGATTTTTTTCTCCAGTTCAGACACACGGTCTTTATCAGCCTGGGCTATTTCATCGGCCTTTTTGTCTTTATTGGAGGCATCCAGATCGGCTTTGTTGGCTTTTATTGAGTTAAGTTTTTCGTCTATTTTGTTAAGTTCATTGCCTGATTTCTCGGCCAGCTGGTCGGTAATTTTTATTACCAGCGGATGATTGCCATTGACAATCAGATTATAGCTGTCTGGCATTGAACCATAGAAATTCATGCCTCCGCCAAGTGCCGACATATCCTTCATCCGGCGCATAAACTCGCTTTGGGTAATAGTAACCGGACTATCGTTTTCCGACATACCTTCGAACATCACCAGAAAATTGGCTTTTTCGGGCAGATGGCTTCTGAATACTGGTGTGAGCCAGTCTTGTTGTTGCGCCGAAAGTTTAATCTCTGTACTTGTTTCTGTTTCTATGAGCTTCTCCACTACATCGGAATCAACTCTAACAAAGCGGCTTTCTTTAAATTTCTGTTCAAGACTATTTATATAATGCGTATCGAACTGCCCATCCATAAGCAATACATCATAACCCTTGTTCTTAGCCGCTTCGATAAAAGTAAACTGAGCTTCGGCATCGGTGGCATAGAGGTAAATAAGACTTTTGTTCTTGTCGGTCTGATTTTCTTTTATCTTCTGCTGGTATTCTTCAAACGTAAAGTATTGGCTTTCGGTATTTTTAAAGAGGGCAAATTTCTCTGCTTTTTCATAAAATTTATCATCCGAAATCATTCCATAGGCAATAAACAGTTTTAAATCGTCCCATTTCTTTTCGAACTGCTCACGGTCTTTTTTGAAAATATCCTGTAGCCTGTCAGCCACTTTTTTGGTGATATGGTTTGATATTTTTTTAACGTTCGAATCGCTTTGCAGATAGCTGCGCGATACATTCAACGGAATGTCTGGCGAGTCGATAACTCCGTGCAACAGAGTCAGGAATTCAGGTACAATACCCTCTACGGCATCGGTAACAAATACCTGGTTGCAATAGAGTTGAATTTTATTGCGTTGCACTTCAAAGTTGTTTTTAATCTTTGGAAAGTAAAGAATACCGGTGAGGTTGAACGGATAATCTACATTCAGGTGAATATGAAACAGAGGTTCGTCGGTAAAGGGATAGAGGTCGTTGTAAAACTGATTGTATTCCTCTTCTTTCAGGTCAGCTGGTTTTCTTGTCCACAGTGGATTTGTTTCGTTAATAATCCTGTCTTTCTCTAATTCAACTTCTTTTCCGTCTTTCCATTCGGTTTCTTTGCCAAAAGCAATTTCTACGGGCAGGAAACGGCAATATTTTTTTAGGAGATTTTCAATTCGACTTTTTTCTAAAAATTCTTTCGAGTCTTTATCGATGTAGAGTATGATCTCGGTGCCACGTGTTTCTTTTTCAGCATTTTCTATGGTATATTCAGGCGATCCATCGCAGCTCCATTTAATCGCTTTGGCACCCTCCTGGTAAGATCGGGTTGTCAGTTCAACACGGTCAGAAACCATAAACGAGGAGTAAAATCCAAGCCCAAAATGCCCGATGATGGCGTTTGCTTTGTCTTTGTATTTCTCAAGAAAATCTTCGGCGCTCGAAAAAGCAATTTGGTTAATGTATTTCATCACTTCTTCTTCCGTCATTCCAATGCCCGCATCGGAAATGGTAAGTGTACCTGCATTGCTGTCGAGTGTAACCCTTATGGTTAAATCGTTAAGTTCTCCTTTAAAATCGCCTGTATTGGCCAGAGTTTTTAGTTTTTGGGTGGCGTCTACTGCATTCGAAACCAGCTCGCGCAAGAAAATCTCATGATCGGAATACAGGAACTTTTTAATAATTGGAAAAATATTCTCGGTGGTAACACCAATAGTACCCTTTGACATAGTATTTATTTTTTATTGTTTGTTCTGGCGCGCTTCTTTTCAAAGTATGTGCCACCTCTGGAACTGTGACAAAGAGGCAGAGAAAAGATAAAAATGAATTCTAAAACTGAAAAAATTTCAGAATGCCGGTTGTATATTGGTCTTATGCTTCCAGATTCCTTCCTCAAAAATCAGTCCGTCGAAGGAAAGGTCAGGTCCATAAAATTGAAATTGCCCTTCGAGCGATGGTCTGGCTGGCGAGAGATGGTCGAATACAATCATCCGGTCTGCTTTGCTGTATTGTAGCATCATTTGTGCACGCTCGTTGTACTCAAAGATTAAGCGATTATGGGGTTTTTCGTTGTATAGAATTGCATTGGTCTGAAAGATGGGTAAGCCCTCCTCGGAAAACCCAAGCACTTCAATAAACTTACGGTTCGATAACAAGTTGTTAAAATCATAGCCCAGCAAGGTGAAATATTCTTTGCCCTTAAAGCGAGTGGGAACAATTTCATAATACAAGGCGCCTGGCCAAAAAAGGTTGGTGCTTAATCCCTGTGGGTTTCTATTGATAGAGCCAGGTTCTTCAATGAGCAGGGTACTTTTATAGCCTTTTTCTGCTTTCAGAAAAAACTGGGTGATACAAAAGTAATGATGAAATCCGTCGGGTTGTGGAATGTTCCAGGAATAGAGGACAAGCTTCTTGTCGATTGTGGCAATACGGCCAATAAAGGGAAGTGAATCGAAAACGAATTGCTCTGACCCTGGGAAAGAAACTACCTGGAAAAGCGAATCTCTGAATGCAAGCTCTGCTTGTAGCTTTTCAACTCCATTAGCTTGTTGCACCTGAGCATAAAGCCCTTTAAGCATGCGCTGCTTTGCTGCAAAAAAGACACTGTCTGTCAGTTGGGCTGAGGTTCCGGATAGGAATAGAACTGAAAAGCAAAGCCAAAAGAAAAACCTGTGCATAAGCTAGAATTAAGCATTCGTTACAATAACAAAAAGGCTCTGAGTTTAGTCGAATTCCGAATTTTATATCAGCATTGAAAGTGGGTATGCGGGTAAATACCCCTGTCAGCTGGCTGAGGGGAGCCTTATTTAACGATCAGGTTGATATCGCCCATTAATTTGTCTTTGTAAGACTTGCCAATGGGAATAGTTTTATTGCCCTCTTTCGTATTGATGATAATAGAATTGTCTTCGATGATGTTAATGCTACGTGTATTGACTATAAACGAACGGTGTACCCGGGTAAACATATTCGAGGGTAACTTTTGTTCGATCGACTTCATTGTAAAATGAATGGTGTATTTTTCGTTAAATGTGTTAAAAATCACATAGTTTTCGAGCGCTTCAATCCACAAGATCTGCTCGTATTTCAAGCGTACAAGAGCTGAATTCTTCTTGATAAAAATTTCGTCGTCTTTGGAATCGACTTTAGTTTTAAAACGCACATTGGCTTTGTTGATTGCCTTGAAAAAACGGCTGTAGGTGACAGGTTTTAAAAGGTAGTCGGTTACATCGTAATTGAAAGCTTCGAGGGCATATTTTTCTTTTGATGAGACAATTATAATTTGTGGTGGGTTTTGCAGAGTATCCAGAAAATCGATTCCGCTCATTTCCGGCATCTCAATATCGAGAAAGATTAAATCTACATCTTCTCCTGTATTGAATGCATTGATAGCATCAACTGCATTCTCGTATGAGTTTAATAGGTTCAGCTGCTCGGTACGTCCTACAAACTCTTCAATTACGCGCCTCGACATTAAGTCGTCATCAATAATAATACAATTCATATTATTCTTGTTTCGTCTGTGTATAATTTACTGTCAAATTCAGATTTAAAGCCTATCCTTTAGTTTGTTAGCTTTCTTCTTTTGCAAGGTTCAGGTGGTTCATCAATCTGAAATCAAACTTCGTCAATCAAAAACTCAAATATATAAAAATTCTGAGATATCAGACTTAAAAATAATTCACAACCTATATCGTTATTTATCAGTATGCTTGGCAAAATAATGTTGTATAATTCCATCGGCATCTTTAATCGCATTCTTGTACCATTGGAGCAGAATTTCCTGTTGTTCCAAATAATTGAGCTGCCAGTCTATGCGATTATCCATTCGAAGGCGCTTGCAAAGGTTGTTTAAAACAATTGCGGCCGAAACCGAAATGTTTAGGCTTTCGGTAAAACCAAACATAGGAATTGTGAGGTATTCGTCGGCAGAATCTAAAACCTGAGAACTTAGTCCGTGGTGTTCATTGCCAAAAAAGAATGCTGCCTTTCCCTTTTGCAGATCAAACTCATCGAGGCCGACCTGACTATTATGCGGGGTAGTAGCCACTATTCTGTATCCATTTTCCCTTAACTGTTTCAGTGCTTCGCTTGTATTGTTTTCGTGTCGGTTATAGCGGTACAAGTTGAGCCATTGATGCGAACCTAAGACAACATCGGGGTTAATACGGTAATTGTTGGTGTTTTCGATGATATGCAAGTCCTGTACTCCAAAACAATCGCAGGTTCGTATCACTGCACTGGCATTTTGGGGTTGGTAAATATTTTCGAGAACCACGGTTAGATAGCGGGTTCGGAAATGCATTATTCTTTTAAAGAGTTCAATTTTGTGTTCGCTTACAAAGCCACTCAGGTATTCAATCAGAGAGGTGTTCATCAGGATAAAGCATAGGGGGATGGTAAAAAAAAAGGGAGCGCAAAGGCTCCCTCTTCTAAATCTTTAGGGCAAACTAGTTTACAACTTCACCCAGTTCGCTACCAGCTTTGAATTTTACAACTTTCTTGGCTGAGATTTTAATTTCTTTACCTGTTTGAGGGTTTCTTCCAGTTCTGGCGCTTCTTTCAGCAACAGAGAAAGATCCAAAACCAACTAAAGCAACACGGTCACCTTTCTTAAGGGCTGCGGTTGTAGTTGAAATAAATGCATCAAGAGCTTTTTTTGCGTCAGCTTTTGTAAGACCAGCAGTGCCAGCGATTGCATCGATTAATTCTGCTTTGTTCATGTTAAATAAATTTAGGGTTAGTAATAATTTTTTACAGAAGTAAATGTATTTACAAATATAGACTATTTAGCATGTCTAGCAAATTTCGAAGTACTTTTTTCGCCCGCCTGAGTAAGATTTCCGTCACTTTTATACTTTTTTTATGTTCATTTCTTCTGCTTTTTTATTTGCACAGGGTTTTTAGCCAAGAACAGGATATTGTTGTAAGATATTGATATACATATTATAAACTGCCATGAATGGAGATGGAATCAGATGCTCAAGAGCTTGATGTTTTCTACCAATGACATGTTAATAATTTTTCTTTCTAAAAGGCTTGATTTTGCTCGTTTTTTTGATTTTCGCTCGGATTTTTTGATTAAGTAATTTAATATGCTATTCGTTTTAATATTTTTTCAGGAAGCGCTTGAGGGAATAAAAAAAAGTACTACTTTTGCGCCCGGAGAAATGGCAGAGCGGTCGAATGCGGCGGTCTTGAAAACCGTTGTATCGCAAGGTACCGGGGGTTCGAATCCCTCTTTCTCCGCCAAAAATTGAAAACCCGGCTTAAAATGAGCCGGGTTTTTTTGTATCATGTCGAAAACCTCCTATAATAGTGGTGACATTCTAATGAAATAAGCAGGTTACCTGGTTGCTATTATTTCATTTCAAACCTAAAGGCAATCAAGAATTCTGGTCTTGGAAATTCTGAAGCTGATAGAATTTTGAATATTCCCCCCCGATTGTCAGTAGCTGGTCGTGTTTGCCTCTTTCTACAATCTCTCCTTCGCGCAATACTACTATCTCATCTGCATGCACTATAGTCGATAGTCTGTGCGCAATAACTACCGAGGTGCGGTTAGCCATAAGTTTGATAAGTGCATCCTGCACAAGTCTTTCCGATTCTGTATCGAGTGCTGAGGTAGCTTCGTCGAGAATTAGAATGGGAGGGTTTTTTAGAATTGCACGAGCAATACTTATTCTTTGTCGCTGCCCACCCGATAACTTGGTGCCCCGATCGCCAATATTGGTGTGGTAGCCTTCAGGAGACTGAAGAATGAATTCATGCGCGTTGGCAATTCGGGCTGCCGCAACAACATCTTCTTCTCTTACATTGTCAATACCAAAAGCTATGTTGTTATAAATGGAGTCGTTAAAGAGAATGGGGTCCTGGTTCACGATGCCCATCAGTTTGCGAAGGTCGTGCAAGCGAATGTCTTTCACATTAATTCCATCGATGCAGATTTCACCTTGCACTGCATCGTAAAATCGTGGTAGCAAATCGACCATTGTTGATTTACCCGATCCGGATTGGCCCACCAAGGCTATTGTTTTACCTTTTTCAATGGTCAGGTCGATATTTTTAAGTACGAATTCCTCCCCGTAGCGGAAAGATACATTCCGGTATTCGATTTTATGATTCATTACCGCATTGGTAATGGCATCGGGTTTGTTTTGTATGGCCGAAGGAGTTTGAAGAATCTTGTCGATGCGCGTCATGGAAGCCAGCCCTTTTTGAATGCTGTAGTAGGCAGAAGTTAAAGCTTTGGCCGGGTTGATGATATTAAAAAAGAGTCCGAGGTATACAATAAACTCCTCAAATTTGATGCTTTCGTCGTTGCTAAGAATTAAGCTTCCTCCATACCACATTAGGATCACAAAAACAGTTGTACCCATAAATTCGCTGGCTGGACTGGCCGATACGTGCCTTATCATTAGGGAATTGGCAATCTTCCGAAATTCTTCGTTCTGGCCACCCTGGCGGCGTTTCATGTAACTTTCGGCATTAAAGCCTTTTATAATACGGAGGCCTCCGATGGTTTCGTCTATGGTCGAAAGAATTTCACCCATTTTATTTTGGGCTTTCATTGAAGAACGCTTCAGTGTTTTGCCAATATAACCTATGAGGGTTCCGGCAATGGGAAGCAATATAAAAATAAACAGGGTCAGTTGCCAGCTGATGAAAATCATCATGGCAAGGGTAATAACAATGATAATTGGGTTTTTGAAGAACATGTCGAGCGATGACATCACAGAGAATTCTAGTTCAGCTACATCGCCAGTTGTGCGGGCAATGATATCCCCTTTTCGTTCGTCGGAAAAGAATCCTAAATGCAAATCCAATATTTTGTTATACATCTTGTTGCGGATATCCCGCACTACATTATTTCGCAATAATACCATGGATACGCTTGCCAGAAATGTAAACCCTGTTTTTAGGAGAACCAGAAAAATGAGTACAATGCCAATAATGATCAGAGTCTTTTGTTCACCATATTTAATAGCAATGTCGGAAATAAAGGTGTAGAAGTTATTTTTTAAGGCATCTGTTGGAACATTCCACGGAATGATGGAGAAATCTACTGGTTGGTATGTGTAAACTATTTGGGCCTTGTCGAGAAGTATATTTAAAATCGGAATCATGGTGACCAGCGAAAACACTCCGAAAATAGCTCCAAAAAAATTAAGGAGTATATTTAGGACTATCAGCTTTTTGTATGGTGGCAGAAACCGGCCGAAAATTTTTAATGCGTCCCTCATGCGGTAATTCCTGTATAATTAAATGGAGTTATTTGTTTTAGTTCAGTCTTAACATGCTCTTCAATCTGAAGCGATTCGATGAACGTGCTGATTTCCTGCTGTCCGATTTTGCGATTTGTTCGGGTGAGGTCGCGCAGTGCTTCGTAAGGGTTCGGATAACCCTCGCGGCGGAGAATGGTTTGCAAGGCCTCGGCTACCACAAGCCAGTTATTTTCTAAATCGCTTTCTATTTTTTCCTGGTTAAGTAGGAGTTTACCCATTCCTTTTCGAAGCGATTTTATGGCTATGAGCGTATGGGCCAGGGGTACGCCAATGTTACGCAGCACGGTTGAATCGGTTAAATCGCGCTGAAGACGAGAAATAGGTAATTTCGAGGCCATATGCTCAAAAAGGGCATTGGCAATACCCAGGTTGCCTTCGGCATTTTCGAAGTCGATGGGGTTTACTTTATGGGGCATTGCCGAAGAACCTACCTCGCCGGTTTTTATCTTTTGTTTAAAATAATCCATCGAGATATAGGTCCACATATCGCGGCAGAAATCGATAAGTATGGTATTGATTCGTGCGATGTTCTGGAACGAAGCCGCCAGGTTATCATAGTGTTCTATCTGGGTAGTGGTTTGCAGCCTGTCGAGACCTAAGACATGATTTACAAAGGCATTTCCGAACTCGGCCCAGTCGATATGCGGATAGGCTACATGATGGGCATTAAAGTTACCAGTGGCACCACCAAATTTTGCAGAATAAGGAAGCTGGCGTAACTGGGATAACTGAGTTTTCAGGCGTTCTACGAAAACAAAAATCTCTTTTCCCAGGCGTGTGGGCGAGGCCGGTTGTCCGTGAGTTCTTGCCAGCATAGGAATTTCTTTCCATAGTTCAGCCATCGCAATAAGCTCAAGAATTGTTTCTTCCATCAAAGGAAAGTAGCTGGCAAGAAGCACTTCTTTATAGGATAGCGGAACGGCAGTATTGTTGATATCCTGCGAGGTAAGTCCGAAATGTACAAACTCTTTATAGGCTTGCAACCCAAGCCGGTCAAAGTGTTTTTTGAGATAATATTCCACCGCTTTAACATCGTGGTTGGTAGTGCCTTCGATATCTTTTATCTCCAGCGCATCTTCTTGCGAGAAATTCTGGTATAGTTTGCGAAGATCGTTGAACTTTTCCCGGTCGATGGTTTCAAGCTGTGGGATCTTATAACGGCAAAGGGCAATAAAGTATTCTATTTCGACCCTTACCCGGTATTTTATCAGGCCGAATTCCGAAAGATATACAGCCAGTTCTTCGGCTTTTCCGCGGTATCGTCCGTCAACAGGACTGATGGCTGATAATTCATCCAGTTTCATATGGTGCTTATTTTGTTTTTCTTGTTGCTGAATAGGCTGCACAAATTTGATTCGTGCAACTTTCGAAACGAAATTTGATTAATTGTTTAGTTGGCATTGTGCTGCTGGTAAGGTTTAGTTCTGTGCCGCTTTTAACAGCCTGCAAAGGTAGAAAAAAAATGAGCTGTTTAAGTTCTGTTTCTAAAAAAGCACCGATGCCTTTGGTAAACCTGAAAGGTAAAATCGAACGCTTTGCTTGCAGGTTCATCGAGTTTGCTTAATTTCGTTGTTCTAAAATTCTACTATGAAATTATCCTTTTTAAGTCCTTTGAGTATTGTCTTGTATCTGAGTCTTATGCTTGCTCCTTGTTTAAAAGCACAATCCGACACTTCCACCGTAGTATATGTGTTCGAAATTATGGATGAGATTGCCAAGCCTGCCTGGCGCACTACTCAAAGAGCCATGACCGAGGCTGCAGAAATGAATGCCGATTATATTCTTATTCACCTCAACACCTATGGAGGGCGCGTAGATTTGGCCGATTCTATTCGCACCAAGATAATTAACTCGCATATACCCGTAATGGTTTTTATCGATAACCAGGCTATCTCTGCCGGGTCGCTGATTTCTATTGCCTGCGACAGTATTTTTATGCGTCCAGGGGCCAGCATCGGGGCTGCTACTGTGGTGAATCAGACGGGAGAGGTGGTACCTGACAAATACCAGTCTTTTATGCGCTCTACCATGCGAGCCACGGCCGAAACTCATGGAAAAGATACCATTATTCAGGGCAAAGATACAGTGTATGTATGGCGGCGTGACCCGAAAATTGCCGAGGCTATGGTTGATCCGCTTATCTATATAAAAGGTATCATCGATACCGGACAGGTATTGACTTTTACTGCCGAAGAAGCCATTCGTAACAATTATTGCGAAGGCCTTGCCGAAAATATTACCAGCTTGTTAGAGAAAAATGGATTGGCACAGGCTGAAGTCGTTTACTATGAGAAAGACACTACCGAAAAGATAATTAGCTTTTTACTCAGTACAACCGTACAAAGTATTCTTATTTTGCTCATTATTGGGGGTATTTATTTTGAACTTCAAGCACCGGGAATTGGATTAGCATTGGGAATAGCGGTACTTGGCGCCTTGCTCTATTTTGCACCGCTTTATTTCGAGGGATTGGCCCAAAACTGGGAACTTATAGCTTTTTTTGTTGGAATTATTCTGCTTGGGGTGGAAGTTTTTGTGCTACCTGGCTTTGGCATTGCCGGTATTGCCGGTATTATGCTTGTTCTTGTAGGACTTACCATGAGCCTTATTGATAATGTTATTTTCGAATTCGAAGGCATCAAAGCATTTAACCGATTGATGGTACACATGGTTCGAATTATTTTTACCATACTGGCGGCCTTTGTTTTGTCCATTTATTTCAGTAAAAAAGTAGGCACTTCGGGTTGGTTTAAAGGTTTCGCGCTCGAAGCCTCACAGCCCTCGGACCAGGGCTATATCAGTATCGATATGCACCAGAAAGAAATGGTGGGCAAAACAGGAGAAACTTTTACAGTACTCAGGCCTTCTGGAAAAGTGAGTATCGACTCCGAATTATTCGATGCAGTATCGGAAATTGGTTTTATTGATAAAGGACAGGCAGTGAAGGTGATTCGCGAGGAATCTGGCCAGCTCTATGTGGTTAAAGCCTGAAACAAAAATGCCTAAATCCACCATTCTATTTCTATGAGCGCCACCAGAGTATTAAAACTTTTACTCCTCTTTTTCGTGCTGTCTTTGCTTGTAGCAGGGTTTAAGGGACTCGATATCTATCATAAAGCCTTTACCCCCAATATCCAGGTTAAGGACTCGCGCGAAACCTATTTTTATGTGTATACAGGTTCGAGCTTTGCCGAGGTCTTTGGGCTGCTAAAAAAGAAAAACTTGCTCAAGAATGAAAAGACTTTCGAATGGACAGCGCATAAAAAGAAATATCCAGATCACATTCAGCCCGGACGATACCTGGTAAAAAACCGCATGTCGAATAACGAACTGGTTAACTTGCTCCGGTCTGGCCGACAAGAGCCTGTAATGCTTACTTTCAATAACACCAATACCCTTAAAAACCTTGCCGACAGAGTAGCCGTTCAATTGGAATTTAGGTCCGATTCTCTTTTAAAGCAAATGGCAGATACAAGTGTTTTAAACCGCTATGACTTTACTTTGCAAACACTTCCGGCTATGTTTATTCCGAATACCTATGAAATCTACTGGAATACTTCGCCTGAGCAGTTTATGGATAGAATGTACCGCGAATACAATCGCTTCTGGACTCGCTTGCGGCAGGCAAAAGCCGATAAACTAAACCTGACCAGAGTAGAGGTAATTACTCTTGCTTCGATTGTGACCAAGGAAACATCTTTCGACAATGAAAAGCCACGTGTGGCAGGCTTATATATCAACAGACTTGAAAAAGGTATTCGCCTACAAGCCGATCCCACACTTATTTTCGCCTGGGGCGATTATTCCATCCGCCGTGTGCTGAATTATCACCGGCAGCTCGATTCTCCTTACAATACTTATATGTACGATGGATTGCCCCCAGGTCCGATTTGTATACCCGACATAGCCTCTATCGATGCAGTGCTGAACTACGAAAGGCACAATTATATTTATATGTGCGCCAAACCAGACTTTTCGGGGTATCATAATTTTGCTGCCACCCTCGATGCTCATAACCGCAATGCAGAAGCTTACCGAAGGGAATTGAACAAAAGAAAAATATATAACTAGCTTTGAATTTTCAACAGTTCAGATAAATGGATAAAATAAAGTTTGGAAATGATGGATGGTGGGGTATAATCGCCAAGGATTTTACCATTGCCAATGTTGCCAAGGTAGCCTATGCAGTAGCTCGCTGGACTACAAGTAAGCACCGCGATTCGGCGGTGGTGCTGGGTTATGATACCCGTTTTGGAGGCGAGATGTTTATGGAAGCCATGGCAAAAATTATTGCTTCAAAAGGTGTTCAGGTATACATTTCCGAGAGTTATGTTACTTCGCCCATGGTATCGTTGGGGGTTTTAAAACTCAAAGCTCAATGCGGCATTGTCATTACGGCCAGTCATAACGCCTCATCCTACAATGGTATTAAACTTAAGGGTGCCTATGGTGGGGCCATGTTAAAGAACGACCTCGATAACATTCAGAATCTGATTACATCTGAATACGAGTTCGATCTCGAAATGCTCAACTGGAATTACCTGCTCGAACAAGGCAAAATTCAATACATCAACCTTGAATCAATTTATCTCAAATACATACACGATAGTTTTGATATTTCTGCCTTGCAACAAGCATCTGTCCGCTATGGATTCGATTCGATGTATGGCAGTTCGCAGCAGGTTATGCGCAAACTTTTTCCGCAGGCAAGGCATTTTCACAATCAGGTAAATCCATCCTTCAACAACATGCCTCCTGATCCCTTGTACCGAAATTTGCACGAATTGGCCGAATATATTCTTCAACATAAAGACATAGATGCTGCTTTTGCTGTCGATGCCGATGGCGACCGGCTGGCCTGTTTCGATAGCCATGGGAGCTATATCAATAGTCACAAGATTTTTCTATTAATAATACATTATCTGGTCAAGTATAAAGGCCTGTCGGATAAGGTTTTGGCTGGTTTTTCGATGACTGGCAAGGTTGAGAAACTATGTGCCCACTATGGTGTTGAAGTACAGCGTTGCAAAATAGGCTTTAATTATAACGCCGAAATTATGCTTCATGAAGATATTCTCGTTTCCGGACAGGAAACAGGTGGTTTTTCTCTTGGAAGTAATATGCCTGAACGAGACGCTGTGTGGATGGGTATTCAGCTATGGTCGTGGCTGCACGAGTCCCGAAAACCGCTCGATGAGCTAATGGAAGAGGTTGAAGCCATTACCGGTTCTTTCGCTTTCGACAAAACCGACCTGGCACTTAATCGCAACGAACGTAATAAAGTGCTGGAAAGTTGTAAAAATGGGCAGTTTACAGAATTTGGCTCAAGTATGGTTATTAAAATAGACGATACAGATGGGTATAAGTTTTATTTTTCCGACGATGAATGGATTTTGTTGCGCCCTTCTACCATTCATCCCCTGGTAAGGTTATATGCCGAAGCACCAACCATCGATAGGGTCAGGGAGCTTATTCAGGAGGCTGTTGTGCGAATTAATAAGGAATTATAGAATGATACTTAAAAATAAAACGATATTACTTGCTCTTGGTTTTCTCCTCGAATTCATCCCCATGCTGTCTGCTCAAGATGAGTTTATTCCTCAGGTGAGTTTTGGAGTGCAGGGAGGTTTGAATAATTCATATGTCAACTTTGTTCCCGGTCAACGAGACCCTGAAATAACGTATCATTCAATTAACCGACCAATGATAGGGGCTTATCTGTGTTTTATGGCCGAACCATATGCTGGTATACAGGCTGAATTAAATTTTGCTAACCGGGGCTGGAAGGAAATTTATGACAGTAGTTATACCTATGTGCGTAAGGTCGAATATTTTGAAATACCGCTGCTTACCCATCTTCGGTTCGGAAAAAAGCATTTTCGGTATGTGTTTAACCTGGGGCCCTACCTGGGAATTCACCGCGGTTATCAAGAGAGTTTTGAACCTTTCGACGCTCAATCAGTCTTGCCAGAACCAGACACCAACAATTATTTTGGTAAAAGGGTTGATAACCTACTTGAACTTGGCTTTGCTCTCGATGCCGGGCTTGGGTATCAAACTTCTGCGGGACTTATTATGATAAAGGGACGCTTTTCGCATGGCGTAACAAGTATTTTCACTGAGTATCCCGAAGGGCAGTTCCGTTCTTCGCCATGGCGAAACTTTTTCATTGGTGTTTCTTACCAATACAATATCAACCTGCGAAAAAAAAAGTAACTACTTAAAAATAACCTCTGGTTCAAGGGCAATACCATAGGAATCTTTCACCTTTGTTACTATTTCATTCGAAAAATCAGCAATCTCTTTTCCAGTCGCTCTTCCATAGTTAACAATTACTAGCGGCTGAAGCGGATAGGTGCCTGCATCGCCTTTTCGGGTTCCCTTTAGTCCGGCCTTTTCTATGAGCCAGGCCGCAGCCAGTTTATAGCTGCCATCGGCTTGTAAATAATGAGGAATATCAGGGTAACTTGATTTTAGGGAGGCGAGCAATTGCTCACTCACTACCGGATTTTTAAAGAAACTGCCGGCACTTCCCAGCTCCTCGACCTGTGGTAATTTCGATAATCTGATTGATTTGATTACTTCACGGAGATTTTGAATATTTCGTTCGCCCATACGACTGAGTTCCTCTTCTACCTTGCCATAATGGGTAATAAGCTCCGCTTGCTTTTTAAGCCTGAAACTTACATGGGTAATCAGATGCCTTGAAAATTTCGGGTTTTTAAAAATGCTGTCGCGGTAGCCAAAAAGGCAATCGTGGTTCGAAAAGCTAAAGGGTTTGCCCGTCAGATAGTCCAGGCCTTCGACCAAAGTAATACAGTTTTTCGCCTCTACGCCATAAGCCCCGATATTCTGCACAGGTGCAGCACCCACATTTCCGGGAATAGCGGAAAGATTCTCCAAACCACCCCATTGCCTGTTGACACAATATTCAACCAGCGTATCCCAGTTTAAACCGCTCCCACAGCGAATATTCACAGCTTCTTCATCTTCGGATACAATATCAAGATTATCGAATTTTGGGTGAAGCAAAACACCATCGAAATCGGTGGTAAACAAAATATTACTACCCCCGCCAAGAATATAGACCGACTTCTCTTTTGAAAGTTCATGCTGGCTGAATAGGGCTATGTCGTCAGGATGCTCCAGTTCAACCAGGTAGCGTGCTTTAACGTCAATGCCAAAGCTGTTGTATGTTTTTAGAGATGTATCGGGCTTTATGGTCATGTTGTTTGAGTTTATCCTGAAACTGTTGCAAAACTAAGCATCCTTTCAAAAAATATTGCATTCGATTCAAACATAATCATTATAGGTATTCTCTTTGTTCTATTTAAAATAGAAATCTATCTATATGCATAACAAAGCAATAAACCACGCCAAAAAAAATTAGATTTGTGTTAAATTCTTACAAAACTTTAAAGAGGCATTGCTTAAAATTATTCTGGCAGTTAGCAACGATCTGGTTACCGATAACCGGGTTTACAAAGTCTCGGAAAGTCTTAAAAATAAAGGCTTTCAAGTAACTCTTATAGGTCGATGCCTTTCTTATTCAGAACCTTATTTACGCCCTGATGTGCAGGTAAAACGCTTTAAGCTTTGGTTTAACCAATCTGCTCTGTTTTATGCAAACCTGAATTTACGCTTGTTTTTCTATCTGATTCGGGCACGGGTAGACATTGTGGTAGCCAACGACCTTGATACCCTGCCGGCCTGCTGGTTAGCAGCAAAGTTACGCAGAAAGGTATTGGTGTTTGATAGTCACGAATTGTTTATTGAAGTTCCTGAGCTTACAAATCGTACCTTAATTCGTAAAGTTTGGTTTTGGCTAGAAAAAATACTCGTGCCCGGGGTTGATTTTGGCTATACCGTTTCTCCTTCTATTCAGAATTATTACAAGGTAAACTATCGAAAAACCTTTCAACTGGTGCGCAATGCTGCAGTATACCGCAGTAGTTTTTTATTCAATAAGAAATCAGAAGAGACAATTATAATTTACCAGGGGGCGCTCAACCAGGGGCGCGGACTGGAACTAATGCTCGAAACCATGCCACTTTTGCCTCACATGAAACTCTGGATTGTAGGTGCCGGAGATATTGAGCAAGAACTTAAGAGAAAAGTTTTAACACTTCGAATTGCTGAGAAGGTAATCTTTTTCGGTCGGGTGCAGATTGCCGACCTGTTTCAGTATACCTCAAAAGCGCATATGGGAATTTCTTTGGAAGAAGATCTTGGACTGAATTACAGGTATGCCCTGCCCAATAAAATATTCGACTATGTTCAGGCCCGCATACCGATGGTCGTGTCTGACTTGCCCGAGATGAGAAACCTGGTAGAAACCTATGAGATTGGCTATGTGTTAAGCGAACGTAGCACCGCAAAACTGGCAGAAACCATTCTTCGGGTGGAGGATGAATATTTTGTGAAAGATTCTGATCGGGAAAAGTTGCAGCTTGCTGCAAGAAAATTATGTTGGCAGAACGAAGAAAAGGAACTTATCGCTTTATACCAAGAGGCTTACGAACGAGCAAAACTGCGTAGCGGCCGATTGAGAAAATAAACAAGCGGTACAATCCATAAAAGATGGGTATTGCAAGTAAGCCCCAAATGGCCACGGCAAGCATATTTAATTTCCATAATTCGCTGAGTGCCACCCAGAAATTTTCGCGGAAAAGAACCATAATTTCCGAAAACGAATAGTTGGTAGTGCCGGAACCTATAAAATAATTCCCTAGTTTGAAGAAAGGAACGAAAAGGGCAATTTGCAGAGGTTGTACGAGGTAGTGAACGGCTTGAGTAATTAAAAAATCAAGTTTCATGGCATAAGCCAGAATACCTACCAGCACAGTGGTCAAACCATAAAACGGCATAAGTCCAATGGTTATTCCAAGTGCCAGCGACATGGCCAGCTTTCTGTGCGATAATCCATTTTTTAATGCTTTTCGAATGGGGAGCAATACCTTTCGCTTCAATAATCTCATCATTTAAACGCTTTACTTAGCTTGTTCGGGCTGGTGTACGACCAAAAAATGCTTAGGTTACCACTATCTTGTTAAAAATTGCCTGAAATTATATCTTTTTCATCATTCTAACAAATATCACTGATAGCTTGTTTGTTATAATGCGGCTTCTTAACTATTTATTAACAATAATGTCAGATAGATTTAACAGAAAGGTTACTTTTGCAGCATCAGGTTGTATTTTAAATTGAACTTTTTAAAATTGAGGTATATGATCAAAAAGCTTTTTGCCATTTTGTGTTTGGTAAGTTTAGTTGGAGTTTCCTGTTCGAAAGAAGAAGGAAAAGGTGGAACTAACACCATTAAAGGGATTGTGACCGTGTGGGAATACAACAAGAGTTTTACCCAGAAAATAGGTGAATACCCCGGACAGGATATCGATGTTTACATTGTGTATGGCAACGATGAGGTGTATGGCGACCGTTTTCAAACCGGTGCCGATGGTAAATATGAGTTTACCTACCTTCGCGAGGGGAATTATACGGTCTATGCCCTTTCTAAAGACACCAATAATTTGTCAACGAACCAGTTAGTGCCAGTAGTAAAGCAGGTACAGGTGAGTGGAAAAAATCAGGTAGTTGAGGTTTCTGAAATTATTGTGATTGACTGATATGATAAAACGAACCCTTTTTGTTTTTGCTTTTCTGGGCTTATTTTCTTGGTTATATTCACAGGAAAAAGATTTTCGTACCTGGTGGTCGGCCGAGCTTAGCACAGAACTCTACAATAAAGTCGATATTTCGGTAATTCCTGAAATGAGGTTTATCGACAACAGCAGCAGGTATGCTGCCTTTCTCACCGAGTTCGATGCTTCTATTCCGGTTACAAACTATTTCAAAACAGGCATCAAATATCGTTTCGAACAAATACAAACCGAAGAAATGTACCTTGGGCACCGCTTTTCTGCTTATGGCAGGCTTAGGGCAAATCCCGGGAAATTCCAATTCGATTATCGATTACTCTATCAGCGCGAATACATTGGTATGCAAACACGCGAAAACGGTATGGATCCGACTGATGAGCTCCGCCACCGTTTTTCAGTTTCTTACAGCAAGAAAAAATGGAAAATTGAACCCGTGGTTTCGTTGGAAATTTTCGATCAGCTGGGCCAGCAATCGGGTACTTATGCAGAAAAGCTTCGTGCAAGTGCTGGAGTAAACTATAAGTTCAACAAAAAGCTAAGCATCACCGTCGATTATAAATACCAACAGGAATTTTTCATGAAGAACCCCCTGCAAGCTTATATTTTATCTACCAGCATCAGCTACCGCTTGTAGAAAGGTGCACTTCACTGTGTTGACCCTTAAGAAAATGCAGCATCACAAGGTAAAGGGAAACGGAAACTGGCAGCCCAATTGAAACCCAGCTTAAAACTGCCCAAAGGTGCAGGTAGGCAATTTCTCCTAAATCGATGTGCATGTTTGGTTGGAATATAAGTCCTATGTTAAAGTAAGCAGGTTCAAAATCTGATTGGCCTGCCAGCAAACTTGCTTTTTTTTAAAAGCGGAAGGTATAAAATAAGTTGAAGGGGTTAAGCCAGACTTATCTTATTGTTAATCGGTGATGCGCTAAACCATGCAAGAAGTGTAGGGCTTAATCATTAATTATTAAGGAAATTGTTTCTGCGTCGGTGACATTTTCGGTGTTAAAAATCAATACATTGCTATTCTGGTCAATCTGAAGAAAACGTTTAAGATCTAGCAGGTTTTTTTCATGCATGAGTGCCAACAGCGCACCTAATCCAGATGCTCCCGATTCGCCTGAAGCTATATATGGGTCGCCAGGCATGGGGGCATTAAGGTATTTAATGGCATCGATGGTAAAATGGTCGGAGATGAGCATAAACGCATCGGCACCCTGCTGAAGAATCTCAAAAGCCAGCACCGAAGGGGTACCGCAGTTTAAGCCCGCCATTATGGTTTGCTGGCTTTTACGGGTAGTTGCCACCGACTTGCTTTTTATCGATTCGTAAATACAATCGCTCTCGAAAGGCTCGACGCAAACTATTTTAACCGATTGGTTGTTCAAATGCTTGCGAAAAAAATGAACTACTGCCGAAGGCCAGCTTCCTACTCCTGCCTGAAGAAATACAACATCAATCTTAGGCTTATCGAAATTAGAGGTTTGTTTCAGAAGTTCCTGCATTTCGGTGTAATAGCCCGAAGTAATATAGGCAGGCACATCGAGGTATTCCTTCCAGGCAGTATCTTGAATAAGTTTAAAGTTTTTCTCTTTGGCAAAATAGGCTGCTTCTTTCACTGCGGTGTCATAATTGCCTGCGCTTACAATTACTTTTCCGCCTTCGCGTTCAATGGCTTTTATCCGGCTTTGCTTGGTAAAGTGCGGCACGAAAACAACCGATTTGTAACCTTTTTGTTTGGCTGCCCATGCCACTGCGCGCCCATGGTTTCCATCGGTAGCTGTGCAAATGCCGATTACCGGTTCGCTTTGTGTGAAATGATGCACGGCATAACTGGCGCCAAGTATCTTAAGTGCTCCTGTGCCAAAGCGCTGCCCTTCATCTTTTAAGAGCAATTGGTTAATTCCACACTTTTTTGCCAAAACAGGCAGCTCAATAAGCGGAGTGGGCGAATAGGCCCCTAAAGTCTGATGATATTGATATGCACTTTCAAAATCATTCAACACTTGGGCTGTGTTTTCAATAAACACTGGTTGATAGGCGGACCGTTGATTGATGAGATATCCGGTTGCGCTCATGGTTTTCAGAACTTGGTGCAGATTAAAGGTAAGAATCTATTTGCTATTTTACTAACTCCACCTTAAGAGGAATACAAATGCATTATAAAAGAAAATGAATAGGCATTATCATACCAGTATGATAGATAAAGCTTCTATTAATATTAATTTCAAGCAATTGTTTTTTTTGCTAACAGGCATTTTTTACTTTGCTACCGGAAACAGCGCGGGGGTCATCCCCTTTTGGGGAAAGAGGGGTGAGCGTGGGCAAGATTAGAAATTATTGTAACTGGAATAATAGGGGCTAATCATTAAATAAAATATCTTCCTTTAATAAATCAATCCAAAACCATTTCTGCGGATATTTTAAAGCCCCAGTAAAAGTGTTTCAGGATTTTTCCCTGCCAGAAGCATTGTTTGTGGCGATTCGAGCATCTCCTTTACATGTACCAGGTAACTCACCGAGTCACGTCCATCAACCAATCGATGGTCGTAGGAGAGGGCAATATACATCATGGGACGTATCACAACCTGGCCATTGAGGGCTATAGGGCGGTCTACCACATTGTGCATGCCCAGTATACCCGATTGAGGTGGATTGAGAATTGGGGTTGATAAAAGACTCCCAAAAACGCCCCCGTTGGTAATGGTAAAGGTGCCACCACTCATTTCTTCGGGGGTAAGCTTAAAGCTACGAGCTTTTTGGGCTACCTGGGCAATAAGTAATTCGGTTTCGGCCAGCGATAAACTCTCTGCATTACGAAGCACCGGTACCATAAGACCTTTATCGGTCTGAACGGCTATCGATATATCCACATACGAAGGGGTGATAATTTCGTCGCCTTCGAGATAAGAATTAATTTTAGGAAATTTTTGAAGCGCAATGGCGCAGGCATGGGTAAAAAAAGACATAAACCCGAGCTTTATCCCATACTTATCGACAAAGTTTTTCTGGTATTTCTGCCGAAGGGCCATGATGGCGGTCATATCAATTTCGTTGAAGGTAGTTAGCATGGCAGTCTCGTTTTTTACTGCCACCAAACGTTGGCTGAGTTTGCGGCGCAGGGCACTCATCCTTTCGCGGCTAAGTTCTCTTTTTATTTCACCGCGAGCTGTAATTGGATTTATCGATTCCTCTAAAAGGTTTTCTACATCCGATTTGCTTATTTTTCGTAATCCCTTTACTACATCGTCAATAGAAAGATTGTTTTCTTGCATGATCTTTTTTGCAAGCGGAGTAATCTTAGCTTGTGCTGAGTTTGACGAAGAAGGGTTTTGAACAGCAGGGTTGGGTTCGTTTGCTGTGGCTGATTTGTTCTTCTCGGCAACCGGTTCCTGTTTTTTTGCTTTTGCTAACGGGTTAGTGGCAGGGGCAACTGCTGATGTATCGATGGTACAGGCTACCGAACCTACAGCAATGCTTTTGCCTGTTTCGGCCAGAATCTTAATGGTGCCCGCTTCACCTGCCAGCAAGGGTAGGGTAGCTTTGTCTGATTCTATTTCAGCAAGTTCCTGGTCTTTTTGCACATAATCGCCATTGGCTATCAGCCAGTGGGTAATTTCTACTTCCGAAATCGATTCACCCGGGCTGGGTATTTTAATCTCAACAATCATGCTTGAAGGATTTTTAGTCTTTATTATTCAGGTATATTGGGTATCTTACCAGTTGGCTGATAAAATAGTATGATCTATTTCAATCGTTTAGTCTCTGGCAGGTCGGGTTCCATAAAGTATTTATACTGTTTTAATATTTGTTTTTGCAGGCTACCATCGGAACATTGAAGGCCGCAATATGTACGGTTAAGTTCGCATACACATTCGCGAAATACTTTTGATATCAGTTCTGCTTGCTGTACCTGGTGTATTTTGTGTAAACCGGTGGCAGGACTACCACTAGCCTGACGGCAGATAGGTGATATCTCTATGTCTTTAAATTCATCGCGCACATGTCTCCATGCTCCCATGTTGACAGGTTCTTCCTGCAACCATAGGTTGAGCATTGAGTTTTTATATTTCTTGATAATTTTTTCCACCTGCTTTTTGGGGAATGGGTGCAGTTGTTCGATTCGAATAAGTGCAATGTCGCGTGCCTGGTGTTTTTCCTTTTCTTCGAGCAGGTCGTAATACATTTTGCCAGTGCAGAATACAATACGTCTTACTTGCTCGGTCTCTACATTTGGGTCGTCGATAACTTCCATAAAGGAACCATGTTCAAGTTCGTCGAGGGTACTCACACACCGGGCATGCCGGAGCAAGCTTTTCGGAGTGAAAATTATTAACGGAATTCTGAAATTTCGATAGATGTGTTCACGCAGAATGTGGTAAATGTTAGCAGGGGTCGAGGGTTTCACAATTTGCATGTTATTGCGCGCTGCCAGCGAAAGAAAGCGTTCTACCCTCGCACTGGAATGCTCGGGCCCCTGTCCTTCGAAACCGTGAGGAAGATAAAGGACCAGACCATTCATTAAACCCCATTTCTCTTCGGCGGAGGCAATATACTGGTCCACTATTACCTGCGCCACATTGTGAAAGTCTCCGAACTGGGCTTCCCAAATGGTTAGTCCGTCGGGCTTGGCAAGTGCATAGCCATATTCAAAACCCATTACACCATACTCATTAAGAGGCGAATTGTACACAAAGAAAGGGGCCTGGTCTGGAGCAATATTTTTTAGGGGTGAATATTTCTGGTCTGTATCTTCAATCACATGCTCCGCATGTCGGTGAGCAAATGTTCCGCGTATCGAATCTTGTCCGCTCAGTCGCACAGAAATACCATCCTTCACGAGCGAACCATATGCCAGCAGTTCGGCCATAGCCCAGTCTACCTGATTGTTTTCAAGCATCTTTTTACGATCATCGACCAGTTTTACTGTTTTTTTGATGAAATTTTTATCCTTTGGTAGCGCGCAAATCTTATTACCTAATTCAAGCAGTAATTGTTTGCTAACTCTTTGTTCATAGCTCTTCTCAAAATCTTCCTGCGTGGCGTATTTGTAGTTGTGCCACAAATCGCTCATAAATTGCGGAATTTTTACCTTACCTAGTTTTTTCGACAGACTTAGTTTCTCCTCAAGTTCAAGTTCGTAGGTTTCTTTAATGGCATCTACTTCGCTTTGCGAGTAAACTCCTTCTGCAATGAGTTTTTGTGCATAAATCTCCCTCGGATTGGGATGTTCGGCAATGGCTTTGTAGAGCGTGGGTTGCGAATAGCGGGGTTCGTCGCTTTCGTTGTGCCCGTGTTTTCGGTACGAGAGAATATCGATAAAAACATCGGTATGAAAGGTGGTGCGGTATTCGATTGCCATATTAATTGTGTGCACCAGGGCTTCTATGTCGTCGCCGTTGATATGAAAAATCGGACATTTGGTTACTTTGCCAATATCGGTGCAATAGGTACTACTCCGGGCATCGAGGTAGTTGGTGGTAAAACCAACCTGGTTGTTGATTACGATGTGAATGGTTCCTCCATTGCCATAACCTTCAAGGTCCATCATTTGAACTACTTCATAAACAACCCCTTGCCCGGCAATGGCTGCATCGCCGTGAATAAGTATGGGCAGAAGTTTACTTTTGTCTCCCCGATATTTATGGTCTATTTTGGCACGGCTGATGCCCTGTATTATAGGCGATACCGTTTCGAGGTGGGAGGGATTAGGCGCCAAATGCAACGCAATTTCTTTGCCGTTTTCGAGTGTCACTTTGTTGCTGTAGCCAAGGTGATATTTTACATCGCCAAGGGCTATGCGGTCTTCAAAGGCTTCGGCAACAAATTCCTGGAAAATATTTTCTGCCGGTTTTTGCATGACATTGGCGAGCACATTCAGCCTGCCACGGTGAGCCATGCCTATGAGGTACTCTTCTACGCCAGCATTCGATCCGTTTAGCATGAGGTAATGCAAGGCTGGTATAAGTGACTCGGAGCCTTCGAGGGAGAAACGCTTTTGGCCAACAAATTTTTTATGAATAAAATGTTCAAAGCCACTAGCCTGGTTTAAAAGCTGAAATATCTTCTTTTTCTCATTGGTAGCAAATTGGGTTCGGTTTCTGGTTCCTTCCAATTTTTTTTGAAGCCAGCCTGTTTTTTCAGGATGCCTGATAAACAAGAATTCTGACCCGATTGAACTGCGATAAGTGTCGTTCAACAACTGAAGGATATCTTTTAGCGGTGCGGCTCCGATACCTACTTCCTTACCAGCCTGGAAAACGGTATTTAGGTCAGATTCAGAAAGTCCGTAATAATCGAGGCTTAATGGAGGAAAATATTGCCGCCTTGTGCGCACAGGGTTGGTTTCGGTAAAAAGGTGACCACGCCTGCGAAAGGCTTCGATAAAACTAAGCACTTTAAACTCTTTGTCGATGTTGTCAGGAACAGACTCGGTATAGTTTTTACGCGCAAATTCAAAACCCAGAAAAAAATTTTGCCATTCTTTATCTACCGAATTGGGATTTTGCAAATATTGCTGATAGATATCGTCAATTAATGATGGATCTAAAGCTCCTAAGAAATCGAATTTGCTCATTACAGCGTTCAGAATTTTTGTGTATTGAAGATAGTATAATTGCCATGCTTTTCAATGATCCATGGCTAAAATAATCACTTTTAACAAAAATGCTGGCAATTTGTTTAATAGCCAGGCAGAAACTTTGATTATAACTGAACAATCCTGTCTTTATCTTGTTTATGACATCCAAATCCGTCGTTTAAATTTTTACTTTTGCCTTCAATTAATCAATAATTCAATACGCGTGAAAATAGGAGTTTTAAAAGAGAAAGAACCAGAAAGGCGCGTTGCGCTCTTACCCGAGGCTGTAAAAGCCCTGTTGGAACTCAAAGCCGAGGTACTCGTAGAACCGGGTGCGGGAGCGGGGGCATTTGTTCCAGATTCGGTTTACCAGCAGGCAGGGGCAATACTAATCGAACGTACCAGGCTTCTGAAAGAGGCCGACCTTATTGTCATGATCAACCCAACAGAGGTTGATGAATTAAAGACGGTCGATTCCACGAAAATTATTGTAGGAGCCCTGAACCCCTTTCAAAATAAGGCTTTGATTGATCAACTACAAAGCTCACGAATCACTTCTTTTAGCCTGGAATTGGTGCCAAGAATAACCCGCGCCCAATCGATGGATATTCTTTCTTCGATGGCAACAGTAGCCGGTTATAAAGCGGTACTCGATGCAGCCTATCAGCTGCCCCGGTTTTTTCCCATGTTTATGTCAGCTGCCGGAACCATTAAACCGGCACGTATGCTTATTTTAGGAGCCGGAGTGGCCGGATTGCAGGCTCTTGCCATTGCCCGCAAGCTGGGTGCTATTGTCGAAGTTTTTGATGTGCGCTCGGCAGTGAAGGAAGAGGTGCTTAGCCTCGGGGGTAAGTTTGTTGAAGTGGCCGGTGCTGCCGAAGATGCCTCGGCAGGTGGATATGCCATCGAACAAAGTGAGGATTTTAAGAAACGTCAGGCTGAACTCATTCAAACACATGCCCGAAATGCCGATGTCATTCTCTGCACCGCCCAGATACCAGGTAAAAAAGCTCCTTTACTGGTTACGAAAGAAACCGTGGCGGCCATGAAACCAGGTTCGCTGATTATCGACCTTGCAGCATCTACCGGTGGCAATTGCGAACTAACCGAGTTTAACAAGGTAGTGGAAGTTCACGGAGTTAAAATTATTGGCAATTCAAACTATTCCAACATGATGCCGGTAGATGGAAGTGCAATGTATGGCCGAAACGTGGTAAACCTGCTCAAATTATTCATCGACGAACAAGGTGCGCTTAAGCTCGATTTTTCTGACGAAATTATCAAGGGTGCATGCCTCACACATGACAGCGAGCTTATGAACGAACGCGTTAAATTATCCTATAAAAACTAGTGAAATGGAACTGATACTCGAATTTTTAAAGAATAACCAGCAAGAAATATTTATTATCGCCCTTTCGGTGTTCCTCGGAATAGAAGTTATTGCTCATGTGCCGTCGGTGCTCCATACTCCTTTGATGTCTGGTGCTAATGCCATAAGCGGGGTTATTATCATCGGGGGCATAATTTTATTGGGGCATGCCGATTTAAAATCACTCAATGGAGAACTTCTTTTGGGTGTGGCAGCAGTATTTTTTGCCACGCTCAATGTGGCCGGAGGCTTTGTGGTCACCGACCGTATGCTCGAGATGTTTAAAAAGAAAAAACCTAAAAACTAAGGCTATTTATTTAATATCAATCATAAGATGAATCATAACGAAATAATACAACTTTTACTCGAATATAGTTATCTGGTTGCCGCCATTTTGTTTGTGGTAGGGCTTAAATTAATGAGCAAACCCCATACTTCCAGAAAAGGTAATATATGGGCTGGTGCTGGCATGGTGCTGGCTATGCTTACCACATTATTTTTTTACAAGAATGAACATGGACAGTATATTCCGCTCGCAAATGCCATTCTGATTGTAGTGGTTATATCGCTGGCCACTGTGGTGGGGTCAATCATTGCACGCAAGGTAAAAATGACTGCCATGCCTCAGATGGTATCTTTTTACAATGCAACCGGCGGACTGGCTTCTGCTCTTGTTTCTTTTATGGAATTTGGAAACCCGGAGAACTCTTCGACATTGGTAACCATTCTCGGGATGGTTATCGGAAGCATAGCCTTTAGTGGAAGTATGATTGCTTATGGAAAACTAGATGGCAAGGTGGGTGATTGGTTTTACAAGGCACTTACCTATATCAACCTCTTGTTTTTGGCCCTGATAATATTGGCTGTTGTTCTTATTTCAGTCGACCCGGCACCCTCAACCAATATGAAAGTGTTGTTCTACCTGCTTTTTGCCCTTTCTTTGGTTTATGGTGTAACCTTCGTGATGCCCATTGGCGGGGCGGATATGCCGGTGGTAATTTCACTTCTCAATTCGCTTACAGGTATTGCGGCAGCCATGGCAGGCTTTATTTATGCCAACAATGCCATGATTCTGGGTGGAATTCTTGTTGGTGCAGCCGGAACGATTCTTACCATCCTGATGTGTCGTGCCATGAACCGCTCACTCATCAATGTTATTATCGGTTCTTTTGGAGGAAGTCATGCCTCTTCCGGAGATAAAGTGGCTGGCACCATGCGCGAGATCTCTTTGTCCGATGCTTCTGTGTTGCTTAACTATACTCAAAAGGTTGTGATTGTGCCTGGTTATGGACTTGCATCTGCACAGGCACAGCATATTTGCAGCGACCTCGATAAATTACTTACCGACAGGGGTGTGGAAGTGAAATATGCCATTCATCCGGTGGCAGGCCGTATGCCCGGGCACATGAACGTGTTGCTGGCTGAGGCCGATGTACCCTATGAAAAGCTTGTAGAGATGGACGATATAAATCCTGTGCTTCCTCAAACCGATGTGGTGATTGTGATTGGTGCCAACGATGTGGTAAACCCCGCCGCACTTGACGATCCGTCCAGTCCTATTTATGGTATGCCCATTATCAGAGCCCACGAAGCACGCAACATCATTGTGATGAAACGTGGAATGGGGAAAGGTTATGCCGCCATCGAAAACTACCTTTTTTACAACGATAAAACCCGTATGCTTTTTGGTAATGCCAAAGAGACGCTTCAAAAACTGGTAAGCGAGATAAAGAATTTATAAGATTAATCCTGCCACAAAAAAAAGAGTGTGCCTCAGAATTTGAGGCACGCTCTTTTTTTCTGGTAAATTCGTTTATAGCTGAAAGATGCTTTTTTCCTACTTCAGTAACCCTGCCAATGTTATCAAAAACTTTCTGGAGTGTCGCTTAGTTCCATGCCCGGCTTCGAAATAAGTTTTTATAGGCTGTCTAATATGGAATATGTATCTGTTTCGACTCTTTTTCAGTCACAGTAAACAGGCTTCCGGCTAAAGGATCGGCACATTATACTTGCAACACCTGGGGAAACTAATACTACAAGAGCTAAAATGAGTAGATATTTCCTGCATATAAGTAATTTTACCCATACATACCAGGGAGATTTCCGCTACTTTTATTTTATGAGTGCAGAAAAAATTCAAAAATTAACAGTTTAGTAAAAAAAAGAGCTGAATAATCTAAAATATTCTTTAAATTTAATAAGCGCTGTAACCTTTTATTGTTCACCCAGTAAAAAGGAAAGAATAATAAAAACAGTAAATCATTAATGTTGAACCAAAAATAGGTATTATGAACAAAAGAATTACTCAAAAAGTCCTTACCGCAGTGGCCGTTGCTTTCTTTGGCCTGAGCGTGAATGCACAAATCCTTACTGACTATGTACAGGCAGTAGGTTTTAACTCAATCGACACCGTTACTACCGGAGCGACCTATCGTTTGTACGTGTTGCCCGATGCAGTTTTCTCTCCCGGCTACAGTGCCACTACGAACTTACCATTGGGTGTAAACCAACGTTGGACCTGGACTGGTGATTACACTAAAGTTGCAACCAACGAAAACTGGATTCAGTTTACTGCAGGAGCTGTAGGAACTGACAACGTTACTGTGATAGAAACCAACACTGCCCTTGTTTGCGACGATGGAGGAGAAACAATTACCATCGAGGTTATTCCTACACCTACTGTGACCTTTACTGCTGCAGACGGTACTCCGGTATTTGGATCAGCAGGATCTCCATTTAATTTCTGCGAAACGGACGCTCGTTTAGGTACCGACGCTGCGCAGGCTGTATTGGCCAATGCTGGTCTTACTGCTGCTCCAAGATTCCAGATACAATATGCCCTTACTGTCGATACCAACCAAAATGGCGATGGTACATGGGGTAATATTGCTGCTTTAACCCAATCTTATTTGGGTGCTGCGGGCTTACAACAAGCTGTTACAGGAACTACTCACGATCTTACTGATCCTGCAGGTGGTTTTGTATGTATTACCGATGGTGTGGATTATCCTACACGCTATACTTACACCATTAGCGGTGCAACTGACCGTATTAGCCGTAAAGGAAATTATTTAACCAATGCAACTCAGGTTGCCACCGGATGGACCTGGTACGATACTGCTCCAGAAACACTTGTAATTGTTGTGAACCCTGTACCGGTTACCGGACCTATTTATCATATTTCAAACTTGTGGGCTAATTAATTCCCCAAAAAGCAAATCGTATTCATAATACATTTCTCACATTGGGCTTAATCAGACACATAGCACTTGTTATTACCTTATTAAGCATACTATCTGCCAAAAGCACCGGACAGTCCTCAGATTTGGGGACTGTCTGTGCTGAAAGCAGACATTTGTATGGTGTTACCGGCTTGCCCGGTTCTACCTTTATCTGGGCCCTTTCCGGCGGTATTATCGTTCAGGGAGGAGGCACAGATTCGTTATTGGTAGAATGGGGTTATGCCACCGGTAATTTTCAGATGGAGGTAGTAGAACTGTCTGCTTCAGGTTGTCTTGGACTTCCTGTGATGGGCGATGTGGTAGTGCAAGCCCCGGAAGTAGACCTGGGTTATGATTTTTACGAGATTTGCGAGGGAGAATTCTTTACTTTTGATGCTTCGGGAAGCTATAATGGCGTTCCAGTTTATTTGTGGCACGATGGCAGCATCAATTCATTCTATACAGCCGATACTACTGAGAATATATGGGTATTGGTAACCGATGGTTTGGGTTGTACCCGCTACGATTCGGTAGATTTTGTGGCTAATCCCATACCGGTGGTAAACCTGGGCAGCGATACAATTTTTTGCAATGCCGAAGAACCTCTGGAAATTGATGCTGGCGATTTTATAACCTACAACTGGACTACAAATACCGATAATTTTGTCAATAACCCCATTTACATTTATCAGCAGAACGAGTTTACCGACACCGTTCGTGTAACAGTAACCAACGAATTTGGATGCGCCGGTTACGATACCATGCTGGTTTATCCTTGCAGCCTGGCCCGTATCTTCGATGGAATGATTAATACCTTTACGCCCAATGGCGACGGAGATAACGATACCTGGGTTATACTCACTGACCAAAGAATGGATCAATTTCCGAATGCTGTACTGGAAGTATTCGACCGCTGGGGTCGTTTGGTTTACCGGTCTAAAAATGTGGCTGGCGAGCCCTGGGATGGTACTTCGAAAGGACGGCCAATGCCTATGGATGCTTATTTCTATGTACTCGAGCTGAATTATGCCGGATTTGAAGCTGTTACTGGTACTGTAAACCTGATACGCTAAAAAAGTAACAACCCAAGTGTTGTTCATTAAATTTTAGAAGGGAGAAAGTAGTGTGAAAATACAGCAATTAAAATATACGCTTATCGTGTTAGCTGCTTTTCTGTTTATTCAGGGAAAAGGGCAGCAATTCCCTGTGTATTCGCAATACTGGACCAATAAATTTCTTTTAAATCCCGCTGTGGCTGGCCACGAGGGGTATACAGCCTTTAACCTCACTGCACGCAAGCAATGGGCCAACCTAAAAGGTTCTCCCGGTACGCTGGCAGTTTCTGGTCAAACCCGGCTGGTGCGGAGCAGCCATATCTCACGTGGTAAAAATGTGGTAAAGCGCAGAAAGGCCATGACCCGTGGTGGAAAAGTAGGAGTAGGAGGCTATATTTTTACAGACAACCTCGGAGCTTTTAATAAAACAGGTTTTCAGGGTACCTATGCCTATCACATTGGCATGAACGAGTCTCAGCTTTCTTTTGGGGCCAGCCTTATCGGCTTGCAATATCACCTCGATAAAGATAAAATGTCGGTCGAAAACCCTGATTACCTTCTTGATATTACCAGCACCAATGGCTATGTGATCGATGGTAATTTTGGATCTTATTATTCTGCCGAGGATTATTATGGCGGTTTCGCAGTTCATAATCTTTTCGAAAGCTTCTTTAAGCTCAACAACCGCGATGGTTCGGACGTAAAACTCGAACGCCAGTATATGTTGATGGGTGGTTACCGGTACGAAGTAGATCGTGCTCTCTTTCTTGAACCCTCATTTAATTTTAAGTTTAGCGAGAATGTAGCATCTCAGCTCGACCTCAACCTAACTGCTTATTTTAACGAAAATTATTGGGCAGGAATTGCTTACCGCACCGGTGGAGGATCATCGGTTTCGAGCGAAAGTATGAAAGGAAGAGGTGCCGCTATTATTCTGTATGGCGGCTTGCGAGTCGAGAAATTCTTTTTCGGGTATTCTTTTGATTACAGCCTAAGCAGTATTCAGAAATATAGTTATGGCTCGCATGAAATATTTGCAGGGGTTCGTTTTGGCGACAATGCCCGCCGCTACCGTTGGCTGAACAGGTATTAATACTCCCTTCTTTTCCAATAATCATTTAGTGTATTCAAACACCCCATACTTTCGAGGTGGCTGCCTATTCGTTGTTGCTCCTCTTTGGTAATTTCCCTCTTCACTTAAATTCATCTTATTAAGAAGATGAAGAGCCTTTTCGAAAACGGGTTGATGATTAAAAAACCGGATTCTTTCGGGGTAATTGATGGATATGTTTGGTATATTTGATTGAGTAATTATACAAGTAGAAGTCATTCGCACCTTTTACCCTGCGCTCATTTTCGAGACTTCCGCCTGGTAGGTAATTGAATAAGGTATAGAAGTATATTTTTTCTTTCTCAGGCAATAAATAAGTATTTATTTTTTCGAGCTGACCCGCTGCATTGTAATGATAGTTCTGCCAGTACCTGGTTGTATCCTGATTTTTTGAAATTACCGTTTCGTATTTGCCGGTAAGAAGGGTGTCGCTGTATTCGAAGCTGAAAATGGTTTTATAGGCAGAGTCGGCAGTATGGATAATTATTTCCTTATTAATCTCCCGCATTTTGTTGTACACAATTATTTCGGTTTGCAGAGGAATCCCTTTTGCATTCTGGGTTTGAATGGTAAGGGTGTTTTTTTTGCGGATGTAATTACGTGTATCTAGCAGGGTAGAGCTTTTTGCTTCAGCCTGATATTGGTAATGTTTTATATTCAGGAGTTTTCCTTTTTTGTAGTGGTACGTATAATACTCGATTAGCTGCTCAAGAGGATTATTCTTTTCTACCAGCCGAATGGTCTTGTCGGCATTGTAGTAGTAGTATAAAATATATTCTTCAGCCTTGGTGGTTGCATTGAAATAAGCCTCACGGAAGAGTTCGCCGGTAGCATCTCTCATTTCCTGTTTAATAGCTGTTTTTCGGGCTGTATTGCGGCCATTGAAAATCTCGTGCTGATAGATAGTTTTTACATACAGTGTCGAGTCGTCGGTGCCTGAAACCAAAGTTGGAAAAAGCACGATTGCCGCAAAGACATTCGAAAGGATGAAGTTTTTCATCAGAATATAGATTAATTTTTAAAGGACTAATGGAGCATCCATGTTTTTGATTTTATTCTCTTCGTGTTTAACGTCATTACTCCCGTTGGTTTTGAACTCACTTCGGTACGTTGAGCTCGTGAACCCGTTTGCGCATGCAAAACATGGGTGTTTTATTGTTACTGTTTTGTGCAATACATGGTCAATAATTCCTGCGCCTTAGGGTGACCCAGCTGAAGAGCTTTGTCGGCATCTAAGCAACCTAAATCATAATTAGTGGATGAAATGTAATAGGCGGCTCGCAGGTAATAAACATCGGCAGGCTTGTAACTTGTTTTCAAACATTGGCTTAAGTCAGCAATGGCCTTTTCGTATTGCTGGGAGTTGCCATAGGCATAAGCCCGGTTAAAAAGCGCTTCCGGATTGCCCGGATAGGTTTCGAGCATTAGGGTATAGTGCTTTATTGCTCCATTAAAATTGCTGTTCATCATTTCTACCACACCCAGGTTCAAATTTGCCTGAAGGGCCCTTTCGCCCTGCGGATTGGCCTTTAAGCAGCTGAGAAAGGCGCTTTTTGCTTCCGTTGTTTTTTGCGTACTCAATAAAGCTAATCCAAGGTTAAAATAGGCTTCGTGAAGTTTGTAATTCAGTTGAATGGTTTCTTTGAAGCTTACAACAGCCTCGGCATAACGGCCATTTTTTGCAAAGGTGAGGCCTTTGTAATAATGGGCCTTAGCCAGTTTATTATCGAGTTTAAGGGCATTGTCGAAATCGTTCAAAGCTCCTTCAAAATCGTTAAGGTTAAGCTTGAAATAGCCTCGTTGATAAAAAGCTTCGGTGTTGGAAGGGTCAAGTTCTATAATCTTGTTGTAATCAGCCACAATGCCTTTGTAATCGGCCATTTCGGTGCGAATGCTTAAACTCGATTCGTAATACTCTACTTTATTCTGATCGAGTTCCTGTGCTTTTTTAAAATCGATAAGCGATTCGTCCAGCTTACCCATGCTTGCTTTAACAGCACCCCGGTAATAATATGCTTCCGCTAAAACAGAGTCGAGTTCAATGGCTTTGTTAAAAGAAGCCAGAGAGGCATCGAGGTTTTGTTGTTTCAGGTAGCACTGACCCTCGAGGGAATATGCTTCCGCACGATCAGGATAAAGCAGGAACAATTTCTGAAGAACCTCCATGGCCTTGTTGGAATTTTCCTGCGCCAGTTGTGTTTTTGCCAGGTTCAGGTAAGCTTCGGAAAGCTGTTTGTTTAGCTTGATGGCCTTTTCGAAAGATATTTGGGCCGATGAATATTCTTTGCTCTCGAATTGAGCAATTCCTTCAAGTACATATTGGGTGGCTTTTTTTTCTTTGTGCGATTTTACCGAAACGATTAGCACAGCGATTAGTGCAAGGATGAAAAGGGCTAAAAGGTACCAGAATATTTTCTTCATATTACATTGTTTTTAAGCGATGGTATATAAAGATAAAAAAAAGCTGTCGGATATGACAGCTTTTCGAATTATTCCTATACAAAGAAAATGCTTATGGCTTAAATGTAGGCTTAAACCGGGAATTGATAAACCACCGAGTTAACGTTCATACCTGCGCCTACCGAAGCAAGCACAATTTTATCGCCGGCTTCGATGCTCTGATTTGGCAATTCGCCGCGTAAGATAAGATCGAGCAAGGTAGGTACAGTGGCAACCGATGAATTCCCCAGTTTTTCGATGGTCATGGGCATAATGCCTTTCGGAATGTTGGTTTCGCCATAAAGTTTAAACAACCTAACCAGAATTGCTTCGTCCATTTTGGCGTTAGCCTGATGAATGAGTACCTTTTTTATATCAAGTAGCTCTGCGCCTGCCTTTTCGAGGCTTTCTTTTACAACTGGAGGAACATGAGTAAGTGCATAGTTGTATATTTTCCGCCCGAACATTTTAATGTAAACCTTGTCCTGACTATGGTCTTCGTTGTAAGATTTTCCCATAAACAGGTTGTAGGTTTGTCCGTTGGCATCGGTTCTTACCGAATGCGATAGAATTCCTACCGGCGTAGCGCTTTCGCGTCCTTCGAAAATGGTAGCTCCGGCACCATCGGCATAGATCATGCTATCGCGGTCGTGCGGATCGGAAATGCGCGAAAGGATATCGGCTCCGATTACCAGTACGCGTTTTGCATCACCCGAACGAATGTAATAGTTTGCCTGTATCATTGCCTGAACCCAACCCGGACAACCAAATATGATGTCGTAAGCAATGGTTTTGGGGTTGTTTATTTTTAATAGTTCTTTTACCCTTGAGGCAAGGCTGGGTAGAATATCGGGGTTGGTAGAATTGTGTTTCAGATCGCCAAAGTTATGGGCCACAATAATATAATCCAGACTTTCTGCATCGATTCCTGCATTTTCGATTGCTTTTTGCGAAGCAAAGGCTGCCATGTCGGAAGTTGTTAATTCGGGCTCCACATGCCGGCGCTCCTGAATTTCGGTTATCTGCGAGAATTTCTCGATAATTTCAGCAGTGGGTGATTCAATCTTCGAACCACTCTCGTCGAAAAAATTGTGGTTGACAAAATCTGTGTTTTTTATTACGCACTCCGGAATATAACTTCCAGTTCCAATGATAACGGAATAAGTTTGATTCATTTATAAGAGAAACTTTAATTAAAGATGGATGCGAAATTAGCTATTATTCGCAGAACGCAAGAATTTATCTGGTTAATATGGGTTAAAGGAGCTCTATTTAGGGATAAAAATCAATACTTTTATATTGAAATAATTCCTTTTTTTAGTGTTTAGTAAGGCATGAAAGTCCTGTTAGCTTGGTGTTTAGCTAAACCTCATCAACCAGAATGGTGAACTCCAAAATTGGTGTAAACATTCTTTCACTTTCTCCAAGAATCAGGTAAAAATTCTCCTGTCAAACGAATTGTTCAAAGGATGCGGGAAGGTAAAAACTTCTACTTCACCTTAATCAGCATGTAATTATGGATCTTTCGGAGTAGGGCTTCGATATTGAGAGGTTTGGTGATAAAATCATCGCACCCCGCCTGCAGACATCTCTCTTTCTCTCCTTTCAGGGCAAAAGAAGTCTGGGCAATTACTGGTATGCGGTTATTGAGTTTTTTAATTTGCTGCGTTGCTTCGTAACCATCCATTCCGGGTAATTGAATATCCATCAGTACGATGTCAATCTTTTGATTTTGGCAAATCTCTACCGCCGATTTTCCATCGTTTGCCCTGATAATAGTGGCCTTGGTCTGCGATAAACAAGTTTCGAGAACCTTAAAATTAAGGTCTTCATCTTCAGCAATTAAAATGGTTAGATTACTAAAATTGTATCTATTGCGAATAGTATCAACTTCTTTTTTCTGTTCTCGATAGGTAATATTCACCTGTTTTTTGATAGAGTCTACCGGAATACAAATGATAAACCTGCTGCCCTTTCCGGGTTCAGAATTGAGCCTTATACTGCCGCCCATAAGCATCACGAGGTTTTTACTGATAGTAAGTCCTAATCCGGCACCCTTGATAGTCCGGCGCTCGTTAGCTGAACTTAGCTGATAGAATCGGTCAAAGATAACTTCGTGTTTTTCTTTCGGTATTCCAATGCCGGTATCGGAAACATAAAATGTAACGGACGAATCGGATGTTTCGAACCCAATTTCAATTTCTCCCTGTTCGGTATATTTAAAGGCATTTTCCAAAAGGTTCGAGAGTATTTGCTTTAATCGGTTACCGTCGGTATTGATGATATAGCTGTAATTATTGGCAATATTCAGCTTAAACCTTAAGTGATTGTGTTGTTTCTGTGTTTTTATCTGGCTATATACCTTATACAGATCTTGCAACAGTTTACTAATGTTGGTGGGTTGAATAAAAAGCTTTAATTGTTGCGATTCGATTTTTGCAATGTCGATAATATCGTCTATTAAGCTCAGAAGTGTATCGCCTGCAGAGGTAATATGATCGAGGTATTCTTCTTTTTGCTCGTTGTCCAGGTCAGGTTCGCGCAAGAAATTCGAAAAGGCAATAATGGCATTCATCGGGGTGCGCAATTCGTGCGACATGTTGGCCAAAAAGGCCGATTTCAGCTTATCAGATTCTTCGGCAATTTTTCTATCTGTTTCGAGTTTGTGTACTTCGATGGATCTCCTCTCGGTAAGGTTATCGAGGTTTAATTTGTGCTGAGCCAAGCGTTTTTCGGCTTTTCTTTTCTGGTAGAATGCCGAAACGAGTAACAATATTGAGAAAACCACTATTAGTAAAATGCTGATCAGGGCAAATAGCTGTGTAATTCGCTGTTTCGATTTTATTTCTGTCTGAAGAATATTTTTATCCTTGTTTTCGAGCTTATAGAGCAATTCTAGTTCAGTGATTTTGTTTTGGGCTTGTACCTTTTGCGCAGAATCGTTTAATTGATTATAGAGCTTCTGGTATTTCAGCGATTTAGGAATTAACCCTGCTTGTTCTGAGTGTTTCGCCAGATCGCTGTAATTGCTCAATAATCCTTCGGTGTGATTCAGCTCTTTGGCTAACTCGAGGCTTTCCTCAAAACAACGAAGGGCTTCATCAGGCTGGTTTGATTGCGCAGATGCTGCGCCCATGTTGTTCAATGCCCACATACGCCCTATCTCTGAACCGGTTTTGGTAAAATAGGTATAGGCCTTCTCGAAATGCTTGTATGCGGTAGTATAATCTTTTTTGTCGAGCCAAACAAGTCCTATGTTGGTATAATTAATTCCTATATCATTAATGTTGTGTGTTTTAAGGTTGCATTCTATGGCTTTTTGGTAGTAATCAATGGCCTTTAGGTGTTGCTTTTGAGTGTAACTAACAATTCCCATATTTTGATAAATCTCAGCCAGATTGGTTGTTTTTTCTAGCTGAGCATACAAGTTAAGGGATTGCTCGAATTTCTTTTGCGCATCTGCATACCGACCCATTTTGCTATAAAGCAATCCAATGTTTTGGATTGTTAGTGCTTGCTTTTCCGTTTTATTCAATTTATCAAACAAACCTTCTGCTTTCAGATAGTTTTGGAGCGAAGCATCATATTTGCCAAGGTAATATTGAGTTAGTCCCAATAAAAATTGAATCTCTGCCAGAGTAAGTTCTTGGTTTGTTTTTTCGTAATAAGAACACGCTGTCGTCAGATGTTTTTCAGCTTCGTAATATTCCTGAATACTTATTTTGGCTTGTCCTAAAAGTTGCGATGCATAGGCATGCCTTTCGGGGAAATTATATCGCAACGCTAATTCTCTTGCTTTTAATGCGTTCGAGGAGGAAAATGAAGGATTGGAGTCAATAAACTTCTCGCTGGCTAGAAGATAAAAATCTACACTGTCTTTCATATCGCCGCTGGTGCGACTGATTGGAAAACTGTCTGGATTGTTTGCGAACCCTAAAGGTTGAATGCAAAAGAGCGATAGAGTTATTAATATTTGCCTTATAATCATACCGGCAGGCAAAATAGAAATATTTTAGGGCTTATTCCCCAACTCTGCTCCTGAGATATTAACAGTTTAAAGAATAATATGAACCCCCAATGCACTTTGATTTCGTAAAAAACAGTAAATCAAAGGCATTAGGGGTAAGAAGTTATTAAAGCAGTATGGTGCTAATTTTAAAATCCAAACTTAATGGGTATGGTAAAACTCACTTTTGTTGGTTTGCCATTTTGGCTTCCGGGGGTCCAAAGGGGCGAACCGCTCACAGCGCTGATGGCTTCCCTATCCAGCAATGGATGTGCACTTCTGACTACTTCAACATTTGTAATAGCGCCGGTTTCGTCTACTTCAAAACTTAGGTAAACAATGGCCGGTAGGCTGTCTTTAGGCATCGTGGCCGGAATTTTTATTTGTTTTTGGATGTATTCCACAAAATGGGTAATATCTCCGCCTTTAAACTCGGGCATTTTCTCAACAATAACAAATACAGCAGAATTTTCATCAGCTAGCTCTTCACTATAGAAATTGCAGGTTTTGGTCTCCTTCCTTGCCACGCCGATACTTCGACTAGGTGATGAAGTTGTCCCATAACCTACTATTGCCAGGTTACTAACGCCTTGTGGTAATGGAAGTGGCTGTTTTATGGTTCTTTGCTGCAGTGTTAAGTTTGAAATTTCGCTGTCGATGGCAATAAAAGAGGTGTATTCTGTAAGAAGATTGTACTTGAGTCCCAGTTTGGTAATGCTTGCCTGCAGTTCAGGATCGTTCGAAACCTGGTTGTAATCGGCAAGCAGACGTATCTTTTCGCGTGCCCAAAGGTACTTCAGGGCTTCGTTTCCCGATTTATTCACATTTTCGATGGAGAGTGTTTGTGTATAGGCCTGGCCACCGGTGCTACCCTTTATCTGAATTGTTCCCACCGTTTCTCCTTTGAATTTTCCTATTATTATAAGGGGCCTTTCTGAGAATAAATCAGGCATTTTCTCGGGTAAAATGTCATAGGCATTGAAGTCCTGGAATTGAAATTCGATGTTAGTGAGCAGTGGTTGGCTGATGTATTTTTCAAATTTCCGGGCTACTTTTTTCGCTTCTTCCTCGTTTTGGGCGATAAAGGCTTCGCCATAGCCTAAATGAGCCATGCCCTCCATCAGATAACGGTTAACTGAAGAACCAATGCCAAAGGCAAAGAAGTTGGCTTTTCCCAGGTTTTGCCGGATGTATTCAAACGATTCTTTTTCTACCGAAATATATCCATCGGTAATAATTACAAACGATCGGGAAATATTTTCTTCGCTGTTCAGGCTCATTGCTGTTTGTAAGGCTGCTAGCAATTCTGTTCCGCCACCGCCTTGCTGCTTTTCCATAAACGATATGGCCTTGCTTATATTCTCACTGTTAGCCTGTAACGACTTAGGGGAGTATATACTCGAACTGCCTGCAAAGAAAACAATATTGAATTTATCACTTGTTTTTAATCCGTTTAGCAGGTTTTTAATCAGAGTTTTCGAAACTTCTAATGGAAAGCCTGACATGGAGCCGGAAACATCCACAATAAATACATATTCTCTCGGGGGTATCTGGGTATTTTCTATTATCTTAGGTGGTTGTACCATTGCCAAAAAGTATTTTTCGCCCTGAGGATCATTGAAAACCATTATTCCCGATTCAATGGCATTCCCTGCCAACCTATACTTAAATACAAAGTCACGATTGCCTCCTTGTGGGTCTTCCAGTTTCAGTAATGCACTTGTTTTATCTTTAAAGGATAGCTTATGCGGGTGAGTGCTACAAAATGCTTCCTTCACGGGCATTCCAGCCGAAAGGTTCACTTCAATTTCAAGTGTTGAAAGCGACTTTTGGCCTTCGGGCAGATAAGGGTTTGCTGTCCAGTTCTCAGAAGAATTGTTTTCAACCTGGCTTGCCTTTACATACCTTGGGCCTACTACTGTAGGATAAACAAATTCGTAGACCTTGTCTGTAGGAACAAGCAATTCGGTATACGAAAGAGTAACTTCCACATTGGCTCCGGGCATGATGTTGGACACATTCATCTGAAACACATTGGGTCGGTGCTCTTCGAGCAGAGAGGCAACCTTTCCCTCTTGTTTTGCCTGGTCGTATAGTTGACGGGCTTTCGTTTTGTCTTCTACCAACGCTATAATTTCCCTGTCGCCAATTTTCATGACCATACCATGTACCGCAGCTCTTGTAGAGGCTGGAAAAACATATATTGCCTCGATAGGAACTGTACCTGTGTTGGAGTAAACCTGCGTAACCTGTACATTGGCTATAACACCTGCAATATTTGCATAAACCCGGGTCGATTTCAAAGGCATGGATTCTAATCCATCATCATTACTTAGTACCTGGAAATAGGGAGAAAGAGTTTTATCGTTTTGGGATTCGTATTGTACTCCAAAATCTTCCTGTGCACTTGCCGACTGCCAGCAAAGAATCAGAATAGGAGCTAACCAACCAGTAGCACTGATTAATTTTGAAAATAGATGTTTCATTTGATTAGAATTCACTAGTGTCCGGTTGTTTGATATAAAAATACTATATAAACCTTGAATAGCAATGCTTTCAAGAACGTTCTTTGATTTTCGGATTTGAAAATTCGAGCTTTGATGCAAAAACATGAACGAAGGAAAATATGTTTTTGCCCAGCTAATGTCGTTTTTACCAAAGTATGAGTTTCAGAAATGTGTCGATAAATATTCAGGCGATTACAAAACCCAATGGTTTAATTGCCGTATCCATTTTTGGACAATGTGTTTTGCACAGCTTACCTTTAGGGAAAGTTTAAGGGATATAGAAAACAGTCTTATTGCCCTTTCTGGTAGGTTATATCATTGTGGCATCCCACAACCAGTTCCCAAAAGTACTTTATCTGATGCAAATGAGATAAGGGATTGGAGGATTTATTCGGATTTTGCAGGCATATTGGCTGCCGAAGCACGTGTACTCTATAAAACGGACAATGATTTTCTATTAGACATAGAAAACATGGTTTATGCATTCGATAGCACAACAATCGACCTTTGCTTAAACCTTTTTCCATGGGCGAAGTTCCGTCAAAATAAGGGTGCTGTTAAGATGCATACTTTGTTGGACGTAAGAGGAAACATACCTAGTTTTATTCACATTACCGATGGCCTTTGCCATGACGTAAATGCGTTGGATTTATTGCCTGTTGAGCAAGGTGCTTTTTACCTGATGGACAAAGGCTATGTTGATTATGACCGTTTATATTCAATGCACCAACAACAAGCATTTTTCGTTACACGTGCGAAGGATAATATGGCATACAAACGCTTGTACAGCAAACCAGTTGACAAAACAATCGGTTTAAAATGCGACCAGATTATTTCATTGACTGGTTATTATGCAAAAAAAGATTATCCTGAACTGCTTAGACGGGTAAAGTATTACGACTCAGAAAATCAAAGAACATTCGAATACTTGACAAACAACTTTCTTGTATCAGCGATAACCATTGCCATGCTGTATAAGGAACGATGGCAAGTTGAATTGTTTTTCAAATGGATAAAACAGCACCTGAGAATAAAAGCATTTTACGGAACAAGCTTTAATGCAGTTTGCATCCAGATTTGGAGTGCGGTTTGCGTTTACCTCTTGGTTGCCATTGTAAAAAGGAAACTGAAAATGGAACAGAGTTTATACACAATTCTACAAACTTTAAACCTTTGCTTGTTTGAGAAAACACCTATAAATCA
>JAMIIA010000046.1:0-3583 GCA_035913795.1 Bacteroidales bacterium | reverse complement strand
TTTGCGTTTACCTCTTGGTTGCCATTGTAAAAAGGAAACTGAAAATGGAACAGAGTTTATACACAATTCTACAAACTTTAAACCTTTGCTTGTTTGAGAAAACACCTATAAATCAGCTGTTTGAAAAACAAATCTACAAATTAAAGGATCAAGATGATTATAACCAACTGAAATTGTTTAATTTATAACCGGACAGTAATGATTAGAATTAAATTTTTAAGGTCAGATGAAACATCCATGAAAATAATTATGATCGTGTGTGCGAAGCTAAATTATCACGGATGTTTCAATGTTATTTGTATGATGGTGAGGTGAGATTAATTATTTAAGGTAAAGTTGATGGGAATCGTAAACCTGACTTTCACCTTTTTATCCCTTTGTTCGCCAGGTTGCCATTGATCTGTTTTTTTAAGGGCTTCCAATACGGCTTCAGATAAAGAGGGATGGGGACTTCGAATCACCTTTTCCATTATGACATAACCTTTTTCATCGACCACAAATTCGAGGTATACCCGCCCCTGAATGTTTGCATTCTGAGCTTCCTGAGGATAAACAACCAATTTTTGAAGATGCTTCTGAAAAGCTAACTGATCGCCATTTTTGTAACGAGGCATTTTTTGTACAATTACGAACGGGATATCGTCTATCACCTTTGTTTCATCGGGGAAATCATACACGAGCATCTTGGCATTCGGATCAATCTCCGAAGTCCAATCAATATTAGGATTATCAAATTCAGGGACATCATCCTTTATAAGAATAATTTCCTCTGGCATGAGAAGCGGAAGGATTTTGGGTTGTTCGGGCCTGGTAATGGGCATCAATACTTCGATAGACTTTTCGTTGTTGTCTGCGATATCCAAGCTTTGGTCTGTAAGGTCCCGGTTTCCGGTTTCGAAAGCCACGAGCAATAACGAAAGGCTTATTAAGGTTCCGATTTCGAAATACAGAAATCGTTTTTTCTCCAGGTTGGCATGAATGTTTTTCTTGCTTTTCATAACGGTAAGTATTAAGTGTGAAACATGTTTTTACCTTATGATGCAGGAAGGGAAAGTATTCCATAAAATCTGTAAACTATTTTGAAAGTAGCCAGTTGAGTTACACTGTGATTAAAAGGAATGCTTAAATTGCAGGAGTAATTCACCCAAAGTTTCCGGATTTGATTCTTTATGGCACAATATATGAGTTGGTTCAAGGAATAATTCCTTTAGCCTTGTTTATAAAAAGCCAGTCATCGAAAGAATCTTCTTCCAGCAGCGCCTGCTCTGGACCCGACGAGGAAATTATTCTGACTTACAGGCAGAATAAAGATGACTCCTGCATAAGTGTTTTGTTCGATCGCTATATTCATTTGGTATTTGCCAGTTGCATGAAGTATTTCCGTAACGAGGACGATGCGCAGGATGCAGCCATGGAAATATTTGAAGACCTACCAGAAAAACTCACTAAATTTGAAGTGCAACATTTCAGATCCTGGCTTTTTACGCTAACCAAAAACCACTGTTTGATGCAGTTGCGTAAGAAAAACTTGTTGGATAGAATTGATAATTTTGAAAAAATAGCCGATTTCTCTGTGGAAAACATGCCAATACAGCATCTACAAGAGGACGAAGCTGACGAAGTTGTTCTGAAAAAATACCTGAACGAATTGAACGAGGAACAACGTTTATGTGTTGAACTAATGTACCTCGAAGGCCTGAGTTATAAAGCCATTGCCGACAAAACTGGCTATGACCTAAATCAGGTAAAGAGTTACATACAGAATGGAAAAAGAAACTTAAAGCAAAAGCTCGAAACTTATTACGAAAATGCAAACCGCACCTACGATATTATTTGATCCGAATGGTTGTATCAGTCGGGCAGCAGTATCGGCACTGATTGATAAAAAGCTTACACTTGAGCAGATGCAGGCCCTGAAGCAGCATGCAACGAGTTGTCCGCTATGTGCCGATGCCATCGAAGGGGCAAGAGAGTTTTCTGCTTCGAAGTTTTATAATGCAAAACTTAATCAATTGCACGCAAGCTGGTATAAAAAACATTCAAAAACAGTTCGATCGCGCACTTTATACTATGGCCTTTCAACGATAGCCGCATCGTTGGTTATTGTTTTTGGTATCTATTTTATTCTTCGTTTTGATGCACTGATGAATAGCCCCAAGGAATCGTCTTCTAAAGAACTGCTGGCTGACGTGGTTGAACCCGATTCTGTTGAATCTTCTTTTGAGTCCGAAGAAACCACTCGACCTTTAAGCGAAGCTGCACCTACCCGCGCAGTAAGAGCAGTCAGTGAAGCCAAGGAAACCCCTCCTGTACCCTCACAAGAAATTATTGTAGTAAATGAATATGTCGCTGCTGAAACTATAGTCGACAATAGCATTGATCTGGAGAAACAAACAGCCGATGACCATGAGATGGAAATGGTGGTTGTAGGTTATGGGACACAAAATCGGTCAGAAAGAGATAGGAATATTAGGAAATCCGATATTGCATTGGAACAAAATAAGGAGCCAGAGACCGACATGACCCCGGCTGTGAAAAAGGAAAAAGAAACTACGCGTCGTGGTGAGCAAGCGGAAAGCAAGACTTCGGATAAATCATACTATGTGGCCGAGGTGATGCCGGTTTTTCAGGGGGGAGGGTTGGATACTTTCAGTCAGTTTCTTGCCGATAGTCTAAAGCTGATTATACCCGATACAAGCATTGTCCGCACTATTGTAATCAGTTTTATGGTAGATGCCGACGGAAAAGTGAGCAAGGTGAAATTACTCTCCGGCACTGCATCCGATACGCTTAACAAACAAATAATTGAATTTGTAAAAGCATCACCGATTTGGACACCTGCTTACCAGGATGGAACCCCTGTGGCCATGGAACAAAAAGCCGAAGTGATAATCACCACGCATTAAGTATCGCCCGATATGCTGTTCAAAGTTAATGTTTCAATTTCAGTAAAACATTCACCCTTTATTGATATAGCTTATTTCTTTTTGCTTTTGCTATTGGATGGTTTGTAGGTTTGCTTTGTTTTGGCCGGCTTGTATTTGTCGTTGCGTTTTAGCTCCGATCGCTCGGGCATCATAAGGTTACGACGCTCGTGTGCTGCTTTTTCTGCACTGCTGCAAGAGGGCATTAGAAGAATAAAAAGCCAGAGTACCAGGAGGTATTTTACTGATTTCATATGGTATTGTTAGTGGTTTTGGTTTTATACGACAAGCTTATAGCGGGGTTACTGCTTTCTTAAGGTATTCAGCGGAATTGGCAAATTTTTTTTTGGTTCTTTTTAAACACTTAAGCCATCGAATATACCATCTGGATGAATATTCTGCAATTTAACAGCTAAATAAATAAAGCAATAGCTTTTTATACTGAAATTCGAATTAAGTTAACCCGTTGTGCATTTAGGCGATATTGATTTTAATATTATTCATATTTCTCTCCAGAACGAACTTATTAATGGCTTGAATAATGGTTAAAGCAGTGATTTTGGTTAAGATACGCGTTTTAAAACCCTCGAAAGATTTGGCATAATTGCGTCTAATCATAAATTGGTCACATAGTTGCGAAAACAGGGTTTCGATTCGTT
>JAMIIA010000045.1:0-190554 GCA_035913795.1 Bacteroidales bacterium | reverse complement strand
GACTTAGCCATCTATTAGGACAAAAAAAAACAAAAGGACAAAAAGAAAAAATTAAACCAAAACCCACTGCACACAACAAGCATTATACGCAATACGGGTTGTTTTGCTATATTTGAACCTTGTACATAAAACCAACAAACTGCATAATATGACAGGTAGGTTTTTCAAAATCCCCGCACTGCGCATACTGCCGGGCGTTGTATGCAAGGCTAAAAAGACAGCGGTACATTAATAAACGGAGTATCGATTTGAAAAAACGGACAGAAAATATTGGCTCATTGATTGAAGTTTGGTGCAAGAAAAAATTAGTTTTTGCCCTCCCGCTTCTGCCCTTCGGGACAGTTAGGGAAGCCAACCCACATTGCACACATTTGCAAATCACACCAGCAAACGCACAAACCAAAATTTGCAATAGAGTGCAATTTTTGCCAACGCTCAAAAGTGCAAATTATGACTGATGTGCATGATAAGAGGACGAGGAGTTTCAACATGTCAAAGATTAAAGGAAAAAACACAAAACCTGAAGTCCTTGTTAGAAAATTTTTTCATAAAAATGGTTATAGATATAGATTGAATGACCCAAAATTGCCAGGGAAACCTGACATAGTTTTACCGAAATATAAAACAGTGATTTTTATTAATGGTTGTTTCTGGCATGGACATGAAAACTGTAAATATTTTGTTGTGCCAAAGACAAAGACAGAATGGTGGCTTGATAAAATTAATGGAACAAAACAACGTGATTTGTTGAAAATAAAGGCGCTTGAAACCCTTGGTTGGCGCATAATTGTGATTTGGGAATGTGAATTAAAAACATATAATGGAATCCAGGTTTTTAATGAATTAATTGTATTTTTGAAAAAAAAATAGTATAGATGAACTTTATTGATTTATTTTCAGGAGCAGGGGGCTTGTCGGAAGGATTTGTTCGGGCAGGATTTAAGCCTATTGCTCATGTGGAAATAGATAGAGCTGCTTGTAATACATTAATTACTAGAACTGCATACCATTATTTAAAAAAGACTGGAAATTTTCAACCCTACCTCGAATATATTCAAAATAAGATTTCGAGAACTGAATTGTATTCCCTTTTACCTAAAAATAAGATAGAATCTGTTATAAATCTCCCTATTGGCGAAGAAAACAATAATATTATTTTTCAAAAAATTGATTTAATTCGGGGAAGTAAGTCAATTGATATTATTATAGGAGGCCCTCCTTGCCAAGCTTATTCTCTAGTTGGTAGAGCAAGAGATGAAAATAAAATGGAAGGTGATTCAAGAAATTATTTATATAAGGAATATGCGAAATTCTTAGAATATTATCAACCAAAATACTTTGTGTTTGAGAATGTAATTGGACTCAAATCTGCTAAAACAAAACACGGAGAGTCTTATTTACAAATGATGTTGGATTTGTTTAAAGAAAAGGGGTATTATGCAGAATATAAAGTCTTAGAAGCAAAAGATTTTGGAGTTTTACAAAATAGAAGAAGAATTATTCTGATTGGAAAGAAAAACGGCGAAGCAGGTTTTTATCCTAAATTTAAAAAGGAGAAAGCTAATGTAACTGTTTCTGAAATATTTATAGACTTGCCATCTTTGATTTCTGGGACTGGAAATTATTATGAAACAAAATATAATTCTTATAGTGGCAATTATTTATTTGATAGTCACATTCGAAACGGTTTGGATTTTACCACTCAACATATTGCAAGACCTCATTCAGAACAGGATAAAGGAATATATAAATTAGCCATTGAAAAATGGGAAAATGGCCATCAAAGACTTAATTATAATGACATACCTACAATATGGCAAACACATAAAAACACTAAATCCTTTGTTGACAGATTTAAAGTTGTCGCTTCAGATTTGCCTTACTCACAAACAGTAGTTGCCCATATCTGTAAAGATGGCCATTATTACATTCATCCTGATAAAAATCAAAATCGTTCATTAACCCCAAGAGAAGCAGCAAGACTTCAAACTTTTCCTGACGATTATTTTTTCGAAGGAGTTTCAGAAAAACCTAGCAGGACATCTGCATTTAAACAAATTGGTAACGCTGTACCTCCATTAATGGCAGAAAAAATTGCTATTAAAATTAAAACATTGGCTAATGAGTGAAGATAACCTTACATTTAAAATTAGACCTGCGGCTAGACTTGTTCACACAATTGGGAAAGACCTAATCGGAGATTCTTATGCAGCACTAGTAGAATTAGTTAAAAACTCATATGATGCAGATGCAAAATCAGTTGAAGTCATTTTTAATTTTTTGACAATTGATGGCGAAGATGCACTTAAAATATCAATTAGTGACGATGGCCATGGAATGAGTTTTGATACTGTGATAAACAAATGGTTAGTTCCTGCTACTAATGATAAACTTAAACGAAAGTCTAGTCCAGGTGGTAGAACTTTTCAAGGAAGAAAGGGAATAGGTAGATTTGCGGCTTCTATCCTTGGTCAGGAAATGACAATTTCTACGACTGATAATGCTGGCGAAAATTCTACGGCTGTTATTGACTGGAGAATATTTAATTCCGATGATTTTCTAGATAATATTGAACTTTTGGTCGAGAGAAAAAAAGTAAATAAAGCAGCTGGCACCTATATTGAAATAATAGCAAAAGACGAGGAAGTAACTGAAAAAATTGATGGTAAGGAGATAAGAATAATTGACCCTAAGCTTTCTTATTGGTCAAGAACTAATATTGAAAACTTAGAAAATGAATTAAAAAAGCTTATTTCACCATTACAAGATTTTGAAAGAATTAATTTTAAAATTAATCTGTCATTTATTAATTCACCCTACGAAGAATTAAATCAAAAGGATTTTAAAATAGAGCCCTATCCAATTATAAAACTTTATGATTATAGAATATATGGACGGGTGAGTAATGAAGGATTTGCTGAATTAATTTATGAAAATAACATTGAGGAAATTGGTCAAAAACAAGAAATAAATAAAAAATATAAACTTGAAAAGGATGGCCGCTATTGTGGTAATATCGAAATAGATTTCAGAGTATTTGACAGAGAACCAGAGGCCATTGAAAATCTAATTAATAAAGGTTTAATTGACCCTGTAACTCAAAAATATGCTGGAAAAAATGAAGCAAGAAGATTACTTAATGAAGTGTACGGTGTTAATGTTTATCGCAATAATTTTAGAGTAAGACCTTATGGTAATGGTGGTATAGATTGGCTTGATTTGGATAAAGATAGGGTTCAAAACTTCACGTTAAGGGTAAGTAATAATCAAGTTGTGGGTTTTGTTACAATAGAGTCAGAAGAAAATTCTAATTTGGAAGAAAAAAGTGCTCGGGATGGTTTAAAAGAAAATGAATATTATTTAGGACTTAAAGAAATATGCAAGAAAGTCCTTGGCGAACTTGAAGCAAAGAGATTAACCTATAGGGAAAAAACACTTAAAAGTAGAAAAGGACGCTCTTCTATTCAAAACGATGTAAATGAGTTGTTTAATTTTGATACGCTTGAATCCGCAGTTAAAAATAAACTTAGTATTTTCAAGGTTAAGGATGATACAATAAGCGAGATTACCAAGTTAATCAAACAAGAGGAAGAACGGAAAACAGTTTTACTTGAAAATATTCAGAAAACAATTGCAGTTTATCAAGGGCAAGCAACATTAGGCAAGATAGTTTCATTTATCCTTCACGAAGGAAGAAAATCTATACATTTTTTTAAAAACGAATCCCCTGTATTAAGAAGGTATTTAAGTCATTACAAAGCGACTAAAGATGAAGATTCTTATGAGGATTTGATTTCAGGTCTTGATGGATTTATAAAACATAGTGGCTTAATAGCTGATTTGTTTAAGAGAGTAAATCCACTTGCTAGTCAAAGTAGAGGTAAAAAAATAGATTTTAAAATATTGGATTGTATTATAGATGTTGTTCAAATTTTTAATCAATCTCTTAAGTCAAGCAATATTGAATTGAAGTATCACTGCGATTCAAATTTACTTCTTTATGGGTGGAATAATGACCTTTATATTGCTTTGGCTAATCTTGTAGAGAATAGTATTTATTGGCTAAATTCAGTTGATTTAGAAGATAAATTAATATCAATAGAGGTCAGGAAGGGTGATGATTTTATATTAATTGATTATCAAGACAATGGGCCTGGGTTATCAAAAGAAGAAATTGAAACTGAAATAATTTTTGAACCAGGTTATTCAAAAAAAATTGATGGGACAGGTTTGGGGCTAGCAATTGCTGGTGAGGCAATTGAGCGATTGAATGGGAAGTTAATAGCCCATGAGTCTACAACTGGGGCATATTTTCAAATAGAACTAATCAACAAATGAAATATGAAACTTTTAATAGTTGAAGATGAAAAGGATATTCGTGACAGTTATGAGAAACAAATAAAACTTTTCAATAAGGATTTTCCAGCGGATTTTTTTGAGGCAGATTATGCAATTAATTATTCAGAAGCTGATAATAATATGGGTTATGATTATGATGCTGTTATTCTTGACTTAAAGTTATCCAAAACTGATGTAGATTATAAAGGTAAAGAACTTTTAGAAGAAATAAAGTCCAATTTGCGCTATGTTTCATATGTTATAACTGGTAACCCAGAAGCAATTGAAGAACAAAAAGCAGATGAAAATGCTTTTTTTAGAATTCGAGTTAAAGGTGAAGCTAATGCTGATTTTACAGTTATTCTAAAAGAAATTAGAGCAATATACAACACAGGCATAACTAGAATACTTGGTAACACAGGTGTTATAGAGGAATATCTTAATAATATTTTTTGGAATCATCTTTCATCATCAGTTGATTTATGGATAAATGATAATAAAAGGAACAATGAGCAAAAAGAGAAATCTTTATTAAGGTATACATTGCTTCACATGCAAGAATATATTGATGAGGAAGTTGAAGTATACCATCCAAACGAATTTTATATTACAAAACCAGTTAAAAAAAATATATTCACTGGTGATATTATTGAGTGGAGAGATTCTCGTTATGTAATTCTTACACCCTCTTGTGATATTGTTTTAAGAAAAGGTGGAAAGAGAAACGCTTCAAAGATACTATTATGCAAAATTAAGTTATTGTCTGAAGTAGTTGAAAACTATAACACTCTTACAAAGGATACAGGAAAATCAAATGAAAATCGTACACGATTTTACAAGTATATTCAAAATAATAACAAACAGAACTTTCATTTTATTCCCAAAGGAACTTCAATCGATGCTGGATTAATTGATTTTCAGGATAAACTTACAGTGCCAGAAAATGAGGTTGTGAAATATATAGAAAGTAAAGAAATGGTACGTATTGCAACTGTTTCACAACCATTCCTAAAGGACATTATTTCTAGATATTCAAATTATTATGGCAGACAAGGTTCCCCAGATTTTGATTCAGACGAAATATATGATTTATTATTTTAGGCAGCCCACACAGCCAAGCACAATTGCAATTCGCACAAGCCAAAACACAACCAAAAATTGCAATAGAACTTGTCTGTTTGCAAACGCTTTTTTGCCAACCCTAAAAACTAATTTTTTCGGAAACAGCAGTGCTTCGATTGAGCGGATTAATGACAGTAAAAAATAGACAATTAATTGATTATGAATAAAGCCCAGCATACAACATCGTATATAAAACATTTGGCAGTCAGTGGGTTACAGAGCATTCTACCTCGTGTCAAAGGTAGTTGTAATTTGACAGGAACGTGCTTCGAAATGCCAAACGTTTCATATACGTAACCGTTAGCTACAAAGCCTATTGAAAATTCTGCATATATTTAAAACGAAATAAGAATCAAAATTTTACAATTATGAGAAAAACCCTATTTTTTTTAGTTTCATTGTTTTACATCTCTACTTTTGCACAGGAATTTGAAGCAATTGATGGAAATATTTATAGAGTCGGTGATTCAATTTTAATCGGACTTAATTCTGGTTATAAATCATACGATGATATCCAAGAATATTACACAGATAATTATAGTAGTGGCTATAGAAATGTAAAAAGTAATATCGCGCTTAAGAAATATCTTATTAAAAGTATTGGAAAAGGTGGTGAATTTGCCGAGAAAATGTACTGGGATTCTGAAGATATTTTAATAAGATTTGGAACAAAAGGTTTCTTAGGCGAAGATTATTATGCACGTATGGATTATGCAATAAAATCTGGAGAGATTGTTTCCAGACTGCCATCAAAAGATGATTTTTTGAAATACGACAAACTAAATGATTCAATAGCATTTGCGTATTTTGTAAAATCAACATCAATTCCAACAGAGAAATTCTCGGAAGAATATTTATATAGGTTTATGAATGATTTATATACAAACTCTCGTGAGGATGAGTTTGAATATCATAATTCTGTTTCAAAAGCGAAAAATATACTTAATAGTATCTTATCTAATGTTGATTTTTCTCAAAATTTTTCACTTTATACTACTTTTTATTTGGATAATTACGATTTCGAAAATAAAGGATTTTTAATTAGAGCTGAAGACCCAAAATATAAAGTTGCAAATGATGCAAATTGGCCAAAGTATCCATCAATTTATTTAATTTTTCCTGAATTTGAGAAATATCGATTTGTCTCTATTGAACCCGAATTCGCAAATTCATATATAAAGAGGAAGAAAGATAAGTATGGAGATATAGATAGGAAAGTATATGCAAGAATTAATTATAAAATCGTTGATGTCGATGAATCAAAGATTGAAGCGTCAGACAGATATTCTGGTAATTTGCTATTCGGTAAAATTATTAGCATTGAACTATATGAATTTGAAAATTATTATTATAACTGGATTGGCACCATCAAATAAAAAAATCTAAAATGAAATATTTATCATTAATCACTTTTGCAATTATATTATCATCTTGCAATAAAAGAGAACTGAGAGAGGTTAAAGACCCAATATCAGGTCAACTAATTGAACAATTTCAAGTTGTTGAAAACAAAGAAGGTAGTTTTATAAAAGATGGATTTTACAAAACATGGTATGACAATGGTCAAATTGAGACTGATGGTAATTACTCTGATAATAAAAAAAATGGACTTTGGAAACATTGGTATTCTAATGGACAAATAAAGTCTGAATATAGCTTTAAACTTGATTCATTACATGGCAGTTTTATAAAATGGTACGATAACGGCCAAGTTCTAATTGAAGGTAATTATGACAATGGTAAATTAGTAGGCGAATGGTTAAGTTATCATGATAATGGCCAGCTAGGAGCCAAAGAATACTATAAAAATGATTTTAAAGAAGGTGTTTTTACTTCTTGGTATATGAACGGCCAGAAATCAAGTGAAGGTGAGTATATAAACGATATGCAAGAAGGTTTATGGTCATATTGGGACCAAGATGGGTTACTTAATAAACAAGAAAAATATAAGAATGATAAAAATATAATTCTGGTAGGTAAATGGCTTGACAAGGATAAAGATGAATGGCAATTCTTTGAAGATGGTAATTATATTTTAACACTACATAAATCAAAACAACGAAAGAAAGGAAAGTGGAGTATAAATACTAAATATGTAAAGCTCAATGATAATAGTTTGAAAATAGAATATATTTCAGTAGATTCAGTATTAGCAACCAAATGGGTAGATGATTGGTGGTATGGTACGTATGAAGCACAAAGATTGCAAGCAAAAAGAATTATTGACACTACTGTAACGGCTCAGTAGCTAACAAGCGGTCATAAGGCATGGCGGGTTTTTCCGGGTGCAAAGGTTGTCACTCGCCTTTAAAGTTGGTGTACCTTGATAAGTATTCGTACCGTAATCCGCCACGACCTCATACCGCCAACCGTTGGGCGTAATTCCCCACATCAGAGTAGCCGATTAATTACTATCGCTAACGAGAGCGTCACTTCGATTGAAAATTCCGCTAAATTTGAAGCGACTCTATGAAAGGCCGTTTCTTGCAGTGGTACATAATAGTCCGTGCGTCATTCTGGTTGAGATGTAAAAGCCTCAGAAGTTTAGATTCCGAGGCTTGTAGATAATTTCAGTGGTGGCTCGCTAAAGCGAAGACCCCGTTCAGAATAATATTCAGTATCAAAGATACATTTCCTTAGAGTCATTTTAAAAACAAAAACATGATTTATTATGACAACAAGGAAAAAGAAAATGGAATTGGACATTATTAATCACAATGCTGCAGGAATTGATATTGGAAGTCGGTCGCATTTTGTAGCAGTAGGACAATCGTTAGAAGATGTCAAAGAGTTTGGTGTTTATGCAGAAGATTTGACGGCTCTATGTTTATGGCTATTATCTTATGGTATTACATCAGTAGCCATGGAATCAACCGGGGATTATTGGCAAAATCTATATGCCGAACTTATGAAGCATGGTATTGATGTTATATTGTGTAATGGGAAATTCACTAAGCATGCAAAAGGGAAAAAGACCGATGTTAAAGACTGTCAATACATTCAGAAGTTGCACGCATTGGGATTATTGACAAGTAGCTTTTTACCCGATGAGACCACCGAAAAACTACGCACTTACTGTCGACAAAGGAACAATCTGATTTCATCGGCATCTGGAGCATCCCGAAGGATGCAAAAGTTTTTGAAGTTTCTAAATTTCCGTTTAGATGTTGTAGTGAAAGATGTTTGCGGAATTACCGGATTAGCAATAATCGAAGATATTTGCAAAGGGAATCTTGACCCGGAGTCATTATCCAATCATCGTCATTATAATTGCCGCAAATCGAAAGAAGAAATAGCAAAAGCGCTTCATGCCAATAATCGGGAAGATTTCTTATTTGGACTAAAGCAAGAGTTGCAGGCGTATCAATTTTTTCAAAAACAGATTGAGGCTTGTGATAAAGAAATAGCGAAGTTTGTGAATGAAGAACTAAAGAAAACACCAGAAAAGAGTAAACTAAAAACAACCGATAAGCCATATAAAAGACTAAACAAAAATGCTGTATCAATAAAAAATTTCAATCAGGTAGCCTTTAAATATTTTGGTGGGGTTGATTTAATGGCAATCGAAGGATTAAGTCATGCAACAGTGCTTGCCATTATGAGTGAAATTGGTCCAGACGGCTTTAAAAAATTTGACACATCCAAGCATTTTGTTTCATGGGCAAGACTTGCCCCGAATAACAAAATATCCGGAGGCAAAGTGCTCAGCAGTCGAATCCCCAAAGGGAGTAATCGCTTAAAAATAGCACTAAGACAAGCAGCCAATGCAATCGGCAACTTAAAGGATACTCATCTTTCAGATTTCTTTAAAAGAGTTGCATATCGTAAAGGTCGACAAGCTGCGGTAAGTGCAACAGCGCGAAAATTAGGTGTTATCATTTGGACAATGGTTAGTAAAAAAGCACCTTACAGTCCGCCAACTGAATACTTGTTTCTTGATCAGAAAAGAAAGATGGGATTGGCCAAAAGAATTATGAAACAAATGGCTAAATTTGACATCAAACCGGAAGAGATTGGAATTGGTAACTCATTGATTCCCAATTACAATTTTTGACGTTAGTCAGAACGGCAAGGGTAAGTGCATGCCATGCAAGGGTCGACCAGGCACCATCGGGCGAAGGTTGGTTAAGCTCATACCAATCGGTTCCGGTATTGTCTGACCGGATCAGGTATTTTCCACGGTAATAAATAAAGTCTTCTTCTGTATACCCTCCTGCAGCAACGACGGCATATATAGAAGAAGGAGCTGCCGGGGTCGAGGCTAGCAGCACCCGTCCGGGAATTTGAAAACGAGGGTCTGTTTCCTGCTCTATCAATGTTTTATAATGATCTACAAGTGACCAATTCAACCCATTGTCAGACCATAGTATGCATCCTCCGCCAGCACCCTGGAGGTTGCGGGTAGTGCCAACAAATATTCTTCCTGTGGGGGTAATCTCAATGTCAGATGGAGTGTAGGGTACACTTAATCCTTCAATCAGGGGTAACACCTGCTTCCAGCTTTGTCCGCCATCTTTCGATTGATACAAACCGTCATAGGGTTGAGAAGGGTGATCGACCCCTTTGTAGGTTCCGGAAGAAACAGCGGCATAAATGGTGCTGGTATCATTTTCTATGCGCACCTCAAGATCGGTAACATAACTAAAACCGCTGGTAGAAGGAATCAGCTGCCAGTTTGCGCCGGCGTTGCTACTTTTATAAATTCCCACACCCTTTCCCGACGATTCGCGATAAATGCTTACGGCAGTCTGGGCTTCGCCGGTGCCGGCATACAATACGGAAGTGTTTTGAGGATCTGTTGCCAGACAGCCTACCGAAAGGTTTTCCCATAAATCATCAACGGCATGCCAGGCCGAATCGGGGTGGGTAATATCGTTGTTTACCCATAAGCCCCCTGTAACCGAGCCAGCCCATACCTTTTTGTGCTGGCTGTCATTCAAATCGTACATCATCGACCTAACCCTTCCGCCCATATTGGAGGGAAGTTCGGTCCAGCTTAATGAACTGTTTTTAAGAGAGGGACTCTTGTTCGTTTTTACATAAGCAGCATAAATTCGCTCCGATGGTATGCGTTTCAGATTTGGGTCGAAGGTAGCATAATAATCCTGTTGGGCAGCCAGATGGGGTTTATCGGGTTTTGGTTTTTCTGAATGAAAGGTTTTAGTCTGAACAGGAAAATCACTCGCGTAAAGGGAAAGAAGGTATTTTTCGTAACGCTGATGCCTGTTTTGTTGCAAGAACATAGTGGTTAAAATAACTACCACTGCGATGATTAGAACAGGTAGATAGTATTTTTTCATTATATGAGCTTCTTTGATTGGCGTTCTAAAGTTAGCGATTTTGAGAAGTAGTATTTGGTAAAAAAATAAAATCACTACATATAGGTATTGCAGAAACCTGTGCATGCAGCTACATTTGGACTTTCATTCCGACAAGAAAGATTTTTCATATGGCTGAAGTGGAGCGGGATTCCAAACAATTATCGGATTTGCTGACTGGTGAAACGGGCATTATTGTGAAGATCAAGGGGCACGGTGCCTTTCGTAAACGTATCACCGAAATGGGCTTTGTAAAAGGGCAACAGGTAAAGGTGATTAAAAATGCCCCATTAAAAGATCCTGTTGAGTATGAAGTAATGGGCTACAATGTATCGCTCAGGCGAAACGAAGCACATCTGCTCGAAGTTGTGCCCTTAGCAGGGTTTAAATCGGAACAAGGAGCCAGCTACCATGGCACCATCGATACCAACCGTGTAAAAAAGACAGTAAGAGAGAAAAGCCATACCATTAATGTGGCCTTTGTCGGAAACCCCAATTCAGGTAAAACCACCTTGTTTAATTTCGCCTCCGGAGCCCGCGAAAGAGTGGGTAATTATGGCGGTGTGACGGTAGAAGCCAAGGAAGCTGTATTTAAAAAAAATGGTTACACATTTCAGGTTTCAGATTTGCCAGGTACTTATTCGATTACCGAATACACCCCCGAAGAACTCTATGTGCGCAAGCATCTGGTGGAGCAAATGCCCGATGTAGTAGTGAACGTAATAGACTCATCGAACCTGGAACGCAATCTTTTTTTAACCACCCAGCTTATCGATATGAACATCAAGGTTGTAATAGCCCTGAATATGTATGACGAGCTGGAGCGTAGAGGATCGAAACTGAATTATCAGGTTTTTGGCACTATGTTGGGCATACCCATGGTGCCGACTGTGGCTTCCAAAGGCCGTGGTATCGACCAGTTGCTGGATAAAGTTATCGACGTGTACGAGGACCGCGATCCGCAGGTAAGGCATATTCATATTAACTACGGTCAGGATCTGGAGCATGCCATTCTGCAGGTGCAGGAAAAGATAAAGGAAGCTCCCAATATTACCGACAATTTTTCTTCGCGTTACCTAGCTATTCGACTGCTAGAGAAAGATAAAACAGCTATGAGCAGGCTCGATGGTAACCCGATGCGCATGGAAATACTCGAAACAGCCCAAAAATACATTCAACGCCTCGAAAAAGATTATGCCGAAAGTTCAGATACTGTAATTGCCGATGCCAAGTATGGATTTATTGCCGGCGCACTTAAAGAAACCCTTTCGAATGGCGTAGAATTACGCAGGCGCAACACCAAGGCTATCGACCAGTGGCTTACGCATAAGCTTTGGGGCTTTCCCATTTTTATCTTTTTTATGTGGGTCATGTTTCAATCGACTTTTAGCCTGGGTAGCTACCCGATGGGTTGGATTGAATCGGCCATCGGTTGGATAAGCAGTCTTACCTATTCATCCTTGCCTGCCGGACCGGTGCGCGATTTGCTGGTCAATGGAATCATTGGTGGTGTAGGTGGTGTGCTGGTATTCTTACCCAACATCCTTATTTTGTTTTTCTTTATCTCTCTGATGGAGGATACCGGATACATGGCGCGTACTTCCTTTATCATGGACAAGCTGATGCATAAAATTGGTCTTCATGGCAAGTCATTTATTCCGCTTTTAATGGGTTTTGGCTGCAACGTGCCTGCTGTAATGGCCACTCGCACTCTGGAAAGTAAGAAAGACAGACTGCTCACCATGCTCATCACTCCCTTTATGTCTTGCAGTGCAAGGCTTCCGGTTTATGTGCTGCTTATTTCAGCTTTTTTTCCCGCAAGACAAGGACTCGTGCTGTTTTCTATCTACCTGATAGGCATTGCACTGGCCGTGATAGTAGGTTTTGTGTTCAGGAAAACTTTCTTCAGAAAACAGGATATTCCGTTTGTGATGGAACTGCCCCCTTATCGCATTCCCACCCTGCGCAACACCAGTGCCCATATGTGGCACAAGGCGGTTCAATATATCAAGAAAATGGGAGGGGTTATTCTGGTAGCCTCTATACTGATATGGGCTTTGGGATACTACCCGCAAAATGTGGACTACAGCCGTAATTATATAGCCCAGATTGCTTCTGTTGCAAACGACAATCAACTTTCTGAGGACGAAAAGTCAGCTACAATCAGCGAGCTGGAATTGGCTATGGCCGGCGAGCAGCAGGAAAATTCCTACATTGGCCGCATGGGGCATTTCATCGAACCACTCATTCAGCCCCTTGGTTTCGATTGGAAAATAGGAGTTAGCATCATTACAGGCCTTGCTGCCAAGGAAATTGTTATCAGCACCATGAGCGTGCTATATCATGCAGGTCCAGCAGAACAGGAATCGTCAGGCACCCTGGTCGAGAAATTGCAAAAACAGGAATACAACAAGGGCAACAAAATAGGGCAGAAAGTGTTTTCTCCTTTGGTAGCCTATTCTTTTATGTTGTTTGTGCTTATCTATTTTCCTTGCGTAGCTGTTATTGCTGCCATTAAGAAAGAGGGAAACTGGAAGTGGGCATCGTTTACAATGTTTTATACCACGGCAATGGCCTGGGTTATATCCTTTCTGGTTTATCAGATAGGTTCTATGTTTTAGTTGTAATTAGTTAGAAAGAAAGCATGAATTCTCTTGGGTTAAATAGTTTGTTTGGGATACAAAATGTGATTGTGCTTTCCATTGTACTGGCAGCTGTGATTTATACAGTATGGTCGGTGGTTAAAACCCTTCGGGTGAAAGAAACCTCCGGCTGTGGAGGGAATTGTAGTTGTGCGGCCAAATCGGACATTAAAAAGGCTCTCATGAAACGGTCAAAAAATTTATAATCTCCTGGCTGGTGGTGTATGATGCGTTAACAAGAATTAAAGAACCGTTAACAGCCCATTAACAGGGGTATGCAGCTTAAAAAACTATTTTTACTCTTGTAATTAAAACACTTACAACATGAAAAAATTAATTTTTGTTTTCGCTTTTGCTTTCATCGCAACATTTTCCTACTCAGCTTTTTCAGCACTTACCAACCAACAGCTTGTAGTAGTTACTCTTGAAGAAGAACCTAAAAAAGAGGCTGCCAAAGCAGACGAAAGTAAGGCTGAGGATAAAGAAGCTACTACCACCAGCGACAAAAAAACAGAATGCACCAAAGAGAAAGAAAAAAGCTCATGTGCTAAAACCTGCGGCGGAAAGTAATCAAAGCTTTTTCGACCTTCAAATACAAAGCTGTTTGCCACCTAGGCAGGCAGCTTTTGTTTTTATTGGCATTATCCTATCGAAATGTTTATATTTTTGTAGCGCTTAATTCGAAACATAATCACAATGAGTAATACGATATTGGAAGTGAAAAAAGGAGTACAATGGATTGGAGTTACCGACCGCGAGTTGGAGACCTTCGACATTGTAATGGAAACACGTTTTGGCACCACCTATAACAGTTATTTTATCGATGCAGATAAAAAAACCATTATCGATAGTGCCAAGGCAACCAAAAAAGAGGAGTACCTTGCCAAAGTCCGCGCTGTAGTGGATCCTTCGGCAATAGAGGTAATAGTGGTAAATCACACCGAACCCGATCACTCAGGCAACATAGCTGCTTTGTTGGAGCTGGCCCCCAACGCTACTGTGTTTGGCAGCAAAGTAGCAATTAACTACCTGCAGGAAATCATCAACAAACCCTTTACGGCCTGCGCAGTTAAAGACGATGACATAATTTCGCTTGGCAATAAAACCCTTCGGGTAATCAATGCGCCCAACCTGCATTGGCCCGATTCAATTTATACTTATCTGGTCGAAGACAAGGTATTGTTTACCTGTGACTCTTTTGGAGCCCACTATTGCGATGAGAAAATGTTCGACGACCTTGTCAGTCAATCCGATTATCTCGATGCTTTCGATTACTATTTCGATGTAATTCTGAAACCCTTCAGTAGCTTTTTGCTCAAGGCAATTGAAAAAGTAACTCCCCTCGATATCGAAGTGATATGCCCTGGCCATGGTCCAATCTTACGAACAAACTGGAAACAAATACTACAGCGGTCGAAAGAAAAGGCCGAGGCTTACCTGAAAGAAAGCTGCTGCGATGGCCATCAGGTTTTAGTGACCTATGTATCGGCCTATGGCTATACCCGGCAGATGGCTGAAGATATAGCAAAGGGTTTAAAAGAGGCCGGAAACTGCCAGATTGAATTGTTGGATATCGAAAACATTCTCCTGGGAGAATTGGAATCGAAAATTGTGAAAAGCAATGCCATACTTATTGGTTCCCCCACTATCAATAAAAACACAGTGTTGCCTATATATAAGATGTTTGCCTTGCTTTCTCCTTTGCGCGATAAAAATAAAAAAGCAGCCGTGTTTGGTTCCTATGGTTGGAGTGGCGAGGCAGTGAGCCTGATTGAAAACCACCTCAAAAACCTGGGTCTCAACATTGTCATGGAGGGTTTCCGTTCGAAATTTGCCCCGGCCAACGAAAAAGAAACCGAGCTGATTGAATTTGGGAAGGATTTTGCTGCAAGACTGAATTAATTCGTGAAACTCAAATTTCAAGTTTTACATGCCAAACTTGAAATTTGTAAGTTGAACGAACTATTTCATGACCGCAGGGAACCGACCAAAGGGAGCTCAGTGAAACTAATAATCCCGATAAGCTGCGCTATCGGGATAAATGAGTTTGGCTTCGCCGAGCTCCCCGCCATGCGGCGGTTCGGTTAATACTCCGCTGCTTTGCAGCGATTGAAAAAAGATTCCATTTTGATACCTTGACAGCTCTGCTTCGAGGTAGTTCATTTTGAGTGGATGGAATAAAGGGAATCCTTTTAACTTATATCGAAGTAATTTTAATTTAACCAATTAGCAGATAAAAGCATATGTTTTGCATTGAACAGTCGATTCGAAAATGTCTTCGGAGCATCCTCTTATCCGTGTTTGCCATTGCAACACTAATAGTCCATGCTCAAAATACCAATCTCGACCAGCAATTGGGCAAGGAAGGGGCACTTCAGGTGGAACAACAAATTGGAATTTACGCCCATGAGCCGGCAACAGCCTACATTCAGGAAATTGGTGCTCGCCTGATGGCTCAGTTAAAGGCCCCCCTTTTCGAATATAAGTTCTTAGTGGTTGATATGCCAGAGCCCAATGCCTTTGCACTTCCTGGGGGCCATGTGTACATTAGTCGCGGCCTGCTCTTTCTGGCCAACAACGAGGCACAGATAGCTACGGTGATGGGGCACGAGATTGTGCATTCCGAACAGCGCCACTCGGTACAGCAGATGCAAAAGAATATTCTGCCAAGCTTGTTGCAATTACCTGGTACTATTGTGGGTACTGTGGTGAGCGAAGACCTGGGTCGTTTGATTAATGCGCCGATTGCTTCTGCCAGTCAGGTTTTTCTTTCGAAATACAGCCGCGGTCACGAAACAGAAGCCGATAAGTATGGGGTGATGATTGCAGGAAAGGCAGGTTACGATCCGGCTCAATTTGGGGTTATACTCACTAACCTCTCGAAAGAGGTTGAATTGCTAACCGGGCAGCAAGAAAAATTCAGTTATTTTGACAGTCACCCTTTTACCCCAAGCAGGGTTCAATACATCGAAAAACAGATTTCCAAAGGTAATTATACCATAAGCCCCAATCTGGTGCCAGACAAAGAAGCCTTCCTGAACAAATTCGACGGAATGTATTTTAGCCAAAACCCAGCCAACGGTTTGTTTGTGGGCAATAATTTTATGCACCCTGTTCTTGATCTTTTTGTACAATTTCCTTCCGGTTGGGAGCAAACCAACACACCCACGTATTGTGGCGCTGTAGACACGAACCAAAAAGGAATGATATACCTTGGCCTGGCCAGCGAGAATGTGGCTCCCGAGGAGCTAGGTGAGAAGATGGCCGAAAAGATTCGTACAGAGCATAACACAGAACCGAAAAGGGCAGAAAAAGTAAGTTTGAATGGTTTGGAAGCCTACCTTTTGTCGCTTACCGACACTACAGGAGCAGAACCTGTAGGCATTCACCAGCTTTGGTTTAAATTAAACGGAATTACCTACGAACTTTCTGGTGCTGCCTTCGATAGCGAATTCTCGAAATTGAAAGAAACAGCCTTGAGCATACGCACCCTCACCGAACAAGAAAAAAACAGCATCAAAGTGAAAGTGTTGCGTATCGTTAAGGCGCAGGAGGGGGAATCCATCGATAGCATTAGCCAGCGCACAAATAATGCCTGGAATGCAGATATGACAGCACTAATGAACGGAATTGCAAAAGAAAAGACTTTCTCTGAAGGCGATCCAGTTAAAATTTTGCACATCGAAAACTACAAGCTTCATTAAAGGTAATCTATACCTATTCGCAAACTCTCCGGAAAGGTATATCGCTTCCAATGTAACTGTTCCATTCGGCTTGTGTTAGTTGCCGGGTCAGGTAGGTACACATTTCACTGGCAAGGCTCTCCGTTTTTACAGGCCAAATGTAAATAGTATTCCGATCGTTACTGGTAGAAAGCAGGTTTTTACCATCGGGACTAAAGGCTACAGATTCCACCCACGATTCGTGTTCGCGAATTTCTATAGGCAAGTCGTTCAGGTTCTCGACATTCCAAATACGTATAAGTCCATCGAGGCCTGAAGTGGCCAGCATGCGGTTGTCGGGGCTGAACTGCAGGTCGAGAACCCTGGAACCGTGTGCATAAAAACTTTTTATTTGCTTTCCTGTGAGGGCATTAATCAGTATTACTCTACCTTCTCGGTCGCCTGTTGCAATTTTTTCGCTTTCGAAATCGTAAGCCACGGAATGCAGCGAAGTAGAATGAGTTAAAACCAATTCGCTTGTTTTGCTTTCAATATCCCAGCGTATCAGCTTTCCATTACCTGTAACGCAGATTATGCTTTTTCCAGATGGAGCAGCGTCTATGTCGGTAAAACCTGAATTGTCGCGCAATATTATTTCTCCTTCTCCCGAAAGCAGGTCCCAATACTTCACAGTATTGTCGGCACCGGATGTGATAATGGCATTTTTACCTGGTACAAATTGCACGTTGATAACCTTCCCTTTATGGGCACCTAGTGTTCGTGGGGTTTGGGCGGTTAACTGTGTATTTACTAACTGAAGTTCGCCTGTCTCAGTTCCAGTGGCCATCCAACGGCCATCGGCTGTAATATCGAGGCAAGTGTTGCCAAGCGGATTTTCAAGCATTTGTGTTGCCAGTTGGGGCGTTTTTTTAAAACCCCAGCGATTCACAAGACCATCGGTATCGGCACTGTAAAGCAGGTTTCGTGGAGCATCGAACACCAGGCTAACAATCGGACTGCTATGACCCTGGAGGGTGTTGTAGCGTTGCCCTTTGAGTTCGCGCAAAGCATTGTAAAGCCCCCGGTATATGTCGGGATGATTGCTTTGTCCGCCATTTTCACGATTGATGTAATAAGCCTGGTAAGCCAACAATCCGGCCAATTGTTTATCGTCGATCTGAGTCGACCTAACGGCCAGAGCACTGGAAAGTACTATCATTCGTTTGCGCAATTCTTCTTTGCCAATCGATTCAGCCTTGGAGCGTTCTTCTTTGGCCGATTTGGCCAGTTGCTCGTTTTCTTTCTTTTCCACCTCAATCAACTGTGCTGTTTGCTCCAGTTCCTGGGTGCGACGGGTTACCTCGTCGATTAATATCTGATAGTTCTGATCCTCTTCTGGCGAAAGTAGCAATTGCTCCTGTCGAGCTTTGGTAAGAGAATCGAGCCTTTCCCTTTCGCGGATGAGCTGAAATTCCGTGGCGCGGCCTTTTTCTACTACTTCATTTTTTTCGCCTAATACCAGATTGGCATACGATTCGGCCCTTTCCTTCTGGGCTATCGCCTCTTGACTCTGCCGGTAAGCGTAGAACATGAGGGCAAAAAAGGCTACTGCTATAAAACCTAATAATATGGCCAACCGGCGTGTGCGCGATAGTTCGCGGCGTTGTGTTTTTACCTTGCCTTCTTCGTCTTGCTGAAACTTTTTTTCGCTGGTGTTTAGAAATACCATGGCTTTTTCGAAGGCGGGGTTATAACGTCTGGCCCATGCGCGATTTGGATTTTGAGTTTTCCGCCAGTTGAGCGCTACTTGTAAATCAGGTGAGCGCATCAGCCCTGATCGCCCCGATTGATATTGTCCTGCAAGGTCCACCAAACGCAGGTACATGTGCGAAGCCGAAGCTTCTTCGTCGACCCAAACCCGCAGCTTGTCCCAAACTCGCATAAGACTTTCGTGCGAGATATCGATTACCGAATTAGAATTGAGTTCTACCGGGGAGGCAGGAGTGAGGAATGAGCGCCCTGGCTGTCTGAATATTTCTACTATCCGAATAATCTCATCGGGTTGTGCTTGTCCAATTTCTGCTATTTCTGACACAGTGACCGGGCGGCGGATTCCTTTACCTTCGATTCCTTTGTCGGTAAGGGCTTTAAAAAGGGTTTTGCATAATTCCCTTTCTTTTTCATTCAATTGGTTGTATGCTTCATTGGCATGCAAAGAAAGTGCGTTCTCCAGTTTTCCGGCAGCCAGATAATCGCGCAGACTAAGAGCATTTTGCGGCAAGCGGGAAGCGTTTTTTTTCCAGAATTCCCAGGTGCGCATCAACACATGTTGCAACACAGGAAGCTGATCGTGGTTGTTTTCGATGGTATTGAGCACCTCCTGGAGCAGGCGGGGTTCAATTTCTGCACCACTTACCTTCAGCGGGCCACAGATAACCTGCTCAAAATCTTCGCGTGTCATCTGGGGTACCAGGTAGTTGCTTTTATTGATGAGGGCTGTGAGGTCCTGGTAATCGGAACAATCGCCAATAAAATCGGATCGCATGGTGAGCACCACATATACCGGTAGTTTCTTTTGTTCAACAATGTTGACCAACAATTTTATAAATGCTCTTGGATCGTCGATGTGCGCTTCAGTTTTTCCTCTGGCCTCCTTGTAACGAAACAGTTCCTCAAACTGGTCGATAATGAGCAGGGTATTTGCTTCTTGTTCGGGAAAGGCCTGCTGAATAGCATCGGAAAGCCCAAGCGAATGGCGGTTGAGCAAAGAATAGTAATACTCGTTTAATTCTGTAAGCTTGGCCGTTGGAGTGTTCTCAGCTTCGATGTTAGCAAAAGTCTTTGCCAGGTTCCAGATGGGGCTGCTGCCTGGCCGGGCGGCAAGGATATTCCAGTTGGTGCCTGCCTGGCTTATAAAACCTCCATAAAGCAAGGGAATGACACCACAATAAATAAGGGATGATTTTCCGCTACCTGAAGCGCCTGTTACCGCTGCAAATCGATATTCCGAAAGGTAGTTAACGATGGTTTCACTTTGTCCTTCGCGGCCAAAAAATAAGTGACTTTCGTCGGAAGTAAATGGCCTTAGGCCAGGAAAGGGGTTTGGAAGTATTTGAGTCGATTCGGGTTGCATATAGATAAGGTCTTTAATCGCGGATTTTTTCCAGAAATTTCTTTATTTCTTCATGATTTTCCTGCTGTATAATCTGGATATCAGGCAGCCATGACTTGTAGCCCTGGATATCGGGTTGTACGCCATTGGTAATAATACCTATGCTTGTAAAGTTCTGTTTCTTGCCCATTCCGGGAGCTTTAACCAGGTCGCTGAGTTTGCTGTTAAGCCACTGCCGGTCTTTTTTAACCCAATCGATAATTACATGGTTTGTGCGCCTGAGAAGCTCGAGATGCTGCTGGTACAAATTTACTTTCTCGTTAAAATCGAGCGTATGCAAAATAAGGTTGAATTGACCGGCATTTTGCCGGAAAGTTTCGCCAGCCGATTGTGAGTTGGTAATGTAGTATACTTCGCCTTTTACATTCGTCGATGGCGATTCAGTAAGACCTAAGGAAAGGCGTAATGTCAAAATCTCTTTAAACTCATCTACCGTCGATTCGATGATTTCGGTCGATTGGTCCGATTCTTTTTGTTTGAGCCGGCTAATAAACAGCTCCTGTTTCTGCTCCTTGCTCCGCATCGAATCAGGGATCCATATTAGACGTGAAAGGGAATTACTGCTTTTTAGAAAATTGCCAAACAGGTTGTTTTCTCTTTCAAAAAGCGATATCTTTTGATCAGCAGGCACTTCGCCATATTTTGCCCCAACGAGTTGAATTACAAAGGAGCAAGTTTGGAGATTCTCTGTCACAATTTCGTCGAAATCACTGAAATTATGCATGAGGTCTATTTTTGGCAACACATTATAACCCAGATGTTGAAGTTCGCGCTTAATTTCGCTTCTCACGGCCAGAAGGTCTGAGGTGCAAAGGCTCAGGTAAATATCTTTTTGGTTCAATTCAGACTCATTCTCATTTGCCAAAGGCACTGAAATGATTTCTTTGAAATCGAAAGCCATGTCCAGCAATTGTTTCCAGGCTTTTACATTTTGCTCCTGCTCATCGAAAGAAATTATCGATAGCATGTCTTTACGACCAGTATATTCATAAAAATTGTACCCGCAAAGAGGCTGAAGCAGTGCCGGTTGTCTGATATCTTTCGAGGGGGTCAGGCATATCTTAAAAACGAAATTAGCAGGTAATTCCTTTTTGGCTTTTTTCTGCACATTGTCGCTTATTGCATACAGCTCGTTCAGATAGGATTCGTTGTGGTTCTCATGAGCATCGAGTATCACTATAAAGAAATCTGATTCTGCAATGTCTTTCGACCAGTCATCATTGTTAGGTTCTTTTACTACCCATTTGAACGATTGGTGGGTGGTTCGGTCGAAGGCCATCTTGAGTTTATCAACAAAAATACCCAGCCATTCCCCTCCGGAGATGGATGATGGTGCGGTGATGTATATTTGTTTGACTTTCATTGTTTTTCCTTGATTACCTTCAGGTTTTCGAGCGATAAAAGGTACTTATTTGCAAAATCAACATGATCGTAAAGAATGTCCTTAATCAACCATTTGGGAAACAACCAGATGTCGGTATCAGTTTCGCATACTAGCTGATCTATACTGTGTGCATGCAGCAAACCGATATCTAAAAAATTATCAGACAGCAAAATTACACAATTCTTACCACCTTTAAAAACAGTAGACCGGGTCATTATCAGGCTTTCCTGCTTTACAAGTAAGGAGATATCGAAGGTTGCGCCTTTTTTTAGTTCCACTTTGCGGGCATGTCTTGCCAGTTGAAGAGCAACATGTTCGGAGAGTTCTGCAAAATCAGGATACTTTTTTAGCTCCAGAAAACGAAAGATAAAAAGCTCATCGATAGCTAGGCTTTTGGTTGATTTTATCAAACCAATAAGGTGCTCGTGCATATCGTCCTGATGCATAAGGCTTTTAATCTTATGCGGATGCAGGTGAAGCAATACATAAATGGCTGTTTCGCTTAAGAGGGGTTCCTGATGGTAAGCGTTAAAAATGATTTCTTCCTCAAAGCCCCCGAGTTTGTTTTGCAGGATGTAGAGCATCACGCAGGCTCTGGGGTAATAGGAAAGCACATTAAAATCGCTTGTGAGGGTGGTGCGAATTAATTCTTCACGCTTCAAGGAGGGCTGTACAAAAAAGTAGCCCAGTCTTTTAAGTCTCTCTGCCAGACTGATGTTTTCAACCAGGGGAAAAAATACAGGTTTGATGTCTTCGTCGAAGTAAGTATCGACCAGTTCAATGGCATGGTTTACTTGCGAATGGCTGCCATTAAGCAGCATTTTTTTTATTGAAGCAATAATCTGAGGGTTATAAATCAGCGATAGCAGTTTGAATAAGAGGTCGTAGTTCTTATCAATTTCCTGCCGGTAGGCTTCTGCCACCATTTCCATTCCTTTATTTCTGCGGGCTGAATGGTAAAGGTTGAGGTTGCTTGTGATGATTGCTGCCTGTTTAATAAAAAAGCTTAACAATTTGTATTTATTGGCACTACTTGCCTGAAAGTGACAATCGATTAGTGTTTGCAGGTTTTGCATCAACACATACTGTTCCTGGTTGGCAAGGTTTGCAAGAATCATCTCCAGTGCTTCAAGGCTTGCTATTTTTCCATATACACGTGCAATACGAACTTTTACAATTTCGGGGGTATCTGGAAGCATCTGTTCCCTTTCGAGGTAGTCGAGGGCTTTAGAGCCTGTTTTGCCTAAAGCATCAATTGCATAAGGATTGTATTTCGAAGGATAGAGGTAATCGAGCAGAATGTAATTAAACTCAATCTCATGGCTTCGCGCCAGGGAGCGTATGGCTGCATGTTGCACATCAGGCTCGGGATCTTTTATCAGTTCGTAGAGTATTTCTTCTTTTATCTCTTTTAATTCTTGTTGTAAAGAATTTGCAAGCCCTAATCTCTGAGTTTTGTTCCCATTTAATGTCACTTCGCGCATATCGGAAAGCTTTTTGGGTAAACTCATTTCCGATTTCAGTGTATTTTCAACCAATCGGAGCAGCTCCGTTTCGTCCTCATCGGCCGTTTTTTTAAGCTTATTTAGCTCAGAAAGGGCGCTGTAAATGTGGTGTTCCATTATTTTGCCAATCATCAGTTGGCGTATTTCTTTCTCCGGGTGTGCCAATAGCCGTATCAGGTAATTTTCAAAGTCGATGGGATGCAACTCCGACAAAGCATTCAGGATGCAATTAATTTTTATAGAATCGTGGTTTTTAAGTGATGTCCAGATTCGCTCCTGGTAGAGGTCTTTGCTCAGCAACATGGTTTGTCTGTAACGCAATCGGTTAAGAGCTTTTGCTTGGTCGGAACGGTATAGTTTTAAAAGTTTGTAGCCAACAAAACCCCAGCAAATTGTAATAAAACTAATCCAATACATCACGAGGTTAAGATTAAAGAACTTCAGAAAGGAAAAGGCCAGAATAAATGCACCACTCAAAGAGAGGCCAAGCATAATGGCAGAACCTTCAATACGTGGGTGTATTACCTGTTGAAACCGAATATCGAGGGTTTGATAAAGGGTTCTGGAAGATGGAATCTGAACAATGGCTTTCAGGCTTTCGTAACCTACTTTAGTGAGGGTAAGAAACAGGAAGAACAAAGTAAAATTCTCGTGCGGGTACAAGCCTGTAAAAAAGAGATTTGCTGCCATGCTGGCTAGCAGCGTTAACAACATTACAGCAGGGATGAGGATAAGGCTATAAGGCGAATCGTAGGAATACAGAATTTTTTTAATCAGAAACCTGTCTATTCCATAAATAAACACCATTAAGGCAGCCAGGAATAAACCGTAAAATTTCGAAACCCCAATGATATTCTGAAAACCTGCTCCAGCCAGATTAATAAACACAAAATGAATACTAAACCCAATCATGGCTGAGAGTATGGTAAACAAAAGTAAGTACCTCGAAAGAGGTGAAGTAAGAAACAAGAATATGTTGTTCGAAACGGGCACATAAGTTTCTTTCCCCGAACGGAATAACCTGCTTTTGCGGTGTATCACTAACACGGCATAATGTATTATCCAGCTTCCGGCAAGGGCCAATAGCGAGAACAATGTGATAAACCGAAAATAGAAGAAAAACAAGCTTAGTGTGGTAATAAGTCCACCCAGAGCAAATCCGGCGAGGTAGGCCAGTCGTGCTTTTGGCGTAATATTGCGCGATTGGATGGGGGTAAGCATTTTTCTTCCAAAACGCCATACAGCCAGCATCAGCAGCACATTCACAGGAAACAGCAACACCATACCATAGAAAGCCAGGTTGCGGGAGGTAAACAAGAAACTGCATACCAGATAGGTGCCGGCCAGAAGCAACACAAGACTAAATACCGCAAGGTTTAAATTTCTGGTGCTAGCTCTTCGAAAAAGCAGGGTATAGAGGTAGGTGAAAAGCACCCCTGTGAGTCCTCCGACAATGTAAGAAGCAGCAAGAGACCGGTAACCAAACACCTCAATAAACCGGGCATGCACCAGCACATCGAAGGTCGAAAGAAAAATGCCGCAAGAGAATGTAAGTAACATATAGCCAGCAAGGAGTAAGAACTCTTTTTTGATCTGCTCCTTTCGCTGGTAAATCTGAATCATAAATAATAATACCTTGTGTTAAGGATGTTTAATTTACAAAGACCTTCAACCTACCGGCATTTTTTTTTCGCACCCTAAAACGAAAACATGACGGTTCTCAATGAGATCGGGCCAAAAGTATTAAAATCTTGGCTCTTAACGGTTACTTCAAGCCTGTATTTTGATTGGATGCTGTTTCCGGCTGATTAAAGGAAATGGTGAGGGGGTTGATTTTTTAGCTGTTCTTGTCTTTACTGGAGGAATAAGATGTATTTCCGTAATATTTTCGGTAGTAACCCCAATAGGAATTCGAAAAATATTTTTAAAACAGAACTTAATGAGTTGTGCTCAGAATACGCGCGATCAGCTCTTCGGGGGCGTTGTTTTTTGCATCGACAACATAATTAGCCGAGAGGTAGTAATGCTCGAAACCTTGCAGAAGATCGCGGACGTATTTGTGCAACTCTTCGGTAGTTTTTCCTTGTACGATGGGTCGGTTACGGGTGGCATTTTTCAGGCGACCCACCAAGGTTTCCTCATCGAGTTTTAGGTAGATGGTAATTCCTCTGCTGTTCATGAACTGCATATTATCGAAGAACCTTGGCACCCCTCCGCCTGTGCTGATGACCGTCTGATCAAGCGATTCTGTTTGATGCAGCGCTTGTTGTTCCTTTATTCGGAATGCATCCTCGCCCTCCTGCGAAAAGATTTCCGGAACAGTGCGGCCATCGAGTTGTTCCATCAACTCATCGAGATCGACAAAGGCCAGCCCGAGTTTTTTGGCAAGCTTTCGGCCGGTAGTTGATTTGCCGCTGTTTTTATATCCTATCAGGTATATTTTCACCCTTTTATGGTCATTGTCTTAGTCAACGAGTTGAAGGTTGCCGCCGAGTTGTTTAAAATCGGCGATAAAGCTTGGGTAGGTTACCGAAATTGCTTCAGGAGTATCGATGCGGGTTATACCCGACGCACCCATGCCTGCCAACGCCAATGCCATTACCATCCGGTGATCGTGGTATCCATGTACTTCGGCTCCCTTAAGTGGCGCACCAACAATCACTAACCCATCTGGCAGTTCCCTAATGTTGGCTCCCATTTTGGCCAGTTCGGTGGCAATGCCGGCAATTCGGTCGCATTCCTTTATCCGGGCTTGCTTTACGTTGCCAAGTATGGTTTCGCCCTCTGCAAAACAAGCAGCGGCAGCCAGCGCTGGCAGGGCATCTGGGGTATCGTTCAAATCGAGTTTTGCACCTTTAAGATGGGTACATTTCACGATTACCCCCTCGCTGGTATGGTCTACTTTCATTCCCATTTGTTCCAAAAAACTAAAAATGGCCTTATCTCCCTGGTAGTCGTTAAAATCGAGCCCTCTGATAAGGATCTCGGAGCGAGTGATGGCAGCAGCACACACTGCAAAGGTGGCCGAAGAAAAGTCGGCGGCAATGCGCGATTCGAATGCTTGGTAACGTTGACCTCCTTTCACGGCAAACCAATCGAGTCCTTTATTTTGGTAGTGTATTTTTTGTTTGTTCAGCCAATCGAGGGTGATTTGCACATAGGGCTTCTCGTGCAGGTTGTCGACTGTAATCTCCGAGTCGCCTTCGATAAGGGGCGTGGCAAAAAGCAAAGCAGTAAGAAACTGCGAGCTGATACCATCGACATTGGTTTTTCCTCCCCGTATTGGTCCTCTGAGGGTGAAAGGGCATTTGTCGTTGGTCGATTCTATTTGGGCACCCATCTTACGCAAGGCATTGAACAAAGGTGTCATAAGCCTTTGGCGCACCGAATGGTCGCCATCGAAAGTGATTGTTTTACCATAGATGGCAGCAAGCGCAGTGAAAATACGCAATGTAGTTCCTGAATTTCCTACATCGATAAAAAGCTTGTCAGGAATTTCGTGGTGGCCTATACCCTCAATGAACAGTTTATCGTCCAGGTGCTTAACTTTTGCACCAAAAGCTTCGGCTGCTTTCATAGCCGAATAGGTATCGTCCGACATCAAAGGGGAGTGGAGTACAGAAACACCTTCGGCCATAGTGGCGATGGCAACTGCACGAATGGTATGCGATTTTGATCCGGGAATTTCAATGGTACCCGAAAGGCGCGAAGCTTGTGATATGAGTTTCAAAAGAGGTGGTTTTTTATTCTGCCTGCAAAAATAGTAAAAAGCTTACCAGATAAAAATTAAGCCTGGCAATTCAACAAAAAAGAAGGAATAAAAAAACGCAGAGGAAATTTTCGGTCGAAAATTTGTCGGAGAGAATGTTTATACAGCCAGTATACCTTAGATTTTTAAGGGAATCTTTCCGAATGCCTCTGCGTTATATCGTTTCTGTAGGTTTTACAAGCCCAGCTCCTGAAGTATTTGGGCACTATGGTTTTGGGTGTCGACCTTTGTGATGAGTTTTTCTACCACTCCTTTTTCATCGATGACATAGGTGGTTCGCAACACGCCTTCGTATTCTTTTCCATACATCTTTTTAAGTCCCCAGGCACCGTATAGTTTCAGGATTTTCTGGTCGGTATCGGCAATCAGGTGGAAGGGGAGCTCGTATTTCGAAGCGAAACCGGCATGCGATTTTTCACTATCGGGGCTTACCCCAATAACCTCAAAGCCTTTCTTGAGCAGGCTGCTGTAATTGTCGCGCAGGTTGCACGATTCGGCAGTACAGCCTGGAGTGTTGTCTTTAGGATAAAAATAGAGTATTACCTTTTTACCGCGAAACGAGGAGAGTGCTATTTTCTCACCGTTCTGATTGGTGCCGCTGAATTCGGGGGCAGGTTTACTTTCGTCGATAAATGCCATTTTCTTTGGTAATTGTGGTTTGGAAAGAAACACCTTCGGAACAGGAAATGTTCAGGGCGAAAGAAAAAAATCAAACTTCAGTCGGTGGTTAAGGATGGGTGGCCCGAAGCATTTCATGCTTCCCCGGTGGACCCGGCAGCCTTTCGGTAACAAAGCCCGCAGCCTGCATGTTGCGTCGCACCTGGCCTTTGGCGCAGTAGGTAGTGAGCAAGCCTCCGGGCTGCAATAAGCCAAACATTTTTTCAAACACCTCAATGGTCCAAAGTTCGGGTTGAATGGCGGGAGCAAAGGCATCGAAATAAATCAGGTCGAATTTTACGGGAGCCTCATAGCTTTCAAGCACACACTTACTTTTTTGCCAACGGAAATTATCGTGAAACAACACCGAACCATCCGACTGATGAAAACTTTCGAAAAGACTCATTTCCTCCGGCTTAAGTTGAAGGCTTTGAGTGTAATTCAGTTTTTTTATCACCCCCACTTCAAGCGGAAAGGCATCGATGGCATGATACTCTATGGATTTGTTACCCCGGTGGAGGTAGGTCAGCAAAAAGTTTAAGCCTGTGCCGTAACCCATTTCGAAAATAAGGATGGAGTTTTTGGAAAGCTTTTTTAGTCCGGCCTCGATAAACACATGCATCGATTCCTGCACCGCGCCATGCACGCTGTGGTAGCACTCGTTAAGGCCGGGAACAAACACCGACGAAGATCCGTCGGCGGTTTCGATAATTTTTACTTCCATCCGTCAGAAACAATCGTTTGATCTGCGAATTGCAGGGTCGGTTTTTCGTTGCAGGGGCGATTTCTCACTTAAAAGGGCAGATCGTCTTCGCCTGGCAGAGGAGGGTTTTCGAACGAATTCTCATCGGGCAGAGGCGGTAGGTCGCCAGGCACAGTACCCTGGTTTTCAATTTTCCAGGCTTTTACGTCGGTATACCAACGGCCGTTGAACTCGCGACTTTCCAAATCGAAATGCACCTTTACCTTATCACCTTCTTTCACAGGAAACTGGTCTATCTTTTCGCCCCAAAGGTTAAAGATCACTTTTTTGGGATACTGATCTTGTGTTTCGAGCACATATTCTTTTTTGCGCCATTGTCCATTGCGGCCTTCGCCTTTTTGTTCTGGCAGAAGAAGTGTTATTTTACCCTGAATATCCATTTATGTATGTGTTTAGGAATACAAAAAAACTACAAATAAAACGAAAATACTATCCTTCTGCCTAAAAAATTAAAGGCAAATGGATGCACTCCCATGGAATCCGTAGAATAAAAAAACTGAAGTGGTTGAGGTTTGTGAAGTACTCCTCATGTGGATTATTTGCCTAACACCTGCAGTGCGTCTGATTCAAACACTGTTTCTTGTTTGTTTTCTTCCAGAATACGTATCATAGCGCGGGCAATGGTGCGGGCATGGATGGCTTTATATTTGCGCATTTTTCCAACGAAAAGAAAACCTGTGGCCTGCATTATTATCTTTGCAAACTGCTCTCCAAAGCGTTTTTCGTTTCTTTCGCCCAGAATGAGCGAAGGCCTCACAAGGGCAAGATTCTCAAAGCCTAATTTTCGAATGCCTTGTTCCATTTCGCCTTTGATGCGCAGGTAGTAATTATTCGATTTTTCGTTCGCACCCACTGACGACACTGCAGCCAGTTGCTTTACACCATGCTGGCTTGCAAGGCGGGCTATTCGTAGGGGCAGATCGCGGTCGATGTTTTCCATGGCTTGAATGCTGCCGGCTTTTTTAATGGTTGTGCCAAGGCATATAAATACCGCAGAAATCCCCTGCATGGCCGCAGACAAAGATTCTTCGGAAAAATCGCTTACAATTACATCTGTTTTATTCCCCGGAGCAAAGCCAGCCTTTCTTACAAGAAGGCGAATGGTTTCTACGCCGGAATGGGCTTCCAATTCGCGAACCAGATGGGTGCCAACCAGTCCGGTGCTACCTATTACGAGTATGTTTTTCATGCTTATTGGTATTTTCTGGCCAGTTTTTTTGCTGCAATTAGGGACGCTAAAGCATGCACGCTAAACTTGCTGTAAAACAAACAGCCTAAAGGGAAGAAAGTTTTCTGAATCGGCTTTTGTATGCCTTATTTGTAGTTAAGAGAGCTCAAGTTATTGTTGTTTTTAAGTTGGGCACAAGGGTAAAAAGCTGTTCTTCTCTATTGGGTTTCTATATCAGCCCGACAAGGGCATCGGCAACTTTTTGCGGATCCTGCTGAGGATTGTTTTTTTTAACGTTCCCGAAAGTGAGCAGCATTTGTTCTGGATACTTTGCAAGACCCCAAGAGCTACTTTTAACATACTTTGAAATTTAATACCTTACTTGCCTTTTGTGTTTATTCGTAGTTTGATTTATTTAAGATTTGCCCTTGCAGATGGCCCTAAAGTCTGTATTTTCTTTCTGAAACCAGTTTGCATGAATGCACCACATCGAAAAAAAATGTAATTAGCAAGGATAAATTATGTTTGAGTTGTTATAGCTAGGTATTTTAACCCATCAGAATAATGTTTAAAATAAGTGTGAAACCTTTCATGATCGATAAAAGCACCTTAAAACACCTTCGCTTTCCGTTTTCTTTTTTTTTGATGCCGGTGTTCCTTTTTGCTTTAAGCCAGTCCAATAGTATAAATTGGTCGTCAGCAGCAATTGCTTTTATCGTTCTGCATCTGTTGGTTTTCCCCTCAAGCAACGGGTATAATAGTTACCAGGATCGCGATGAGAGCAGCATCGGTGGACTGAAGCATCCTCCAAAAGTCTCTAAAAATTTATACTATGTTACCCTTTTATTCGATTTTGCAGCTGTACTTTTTTCCTTAATGATTTCGATATTCTTTTCGTTGTGTGTGTTGTTATTTATAAGCATGTCAAGGGCTTATAGTTACAGGCGCATACGTTTAAAAAAATATCCGATTATCGGATTTTTAACTGTTTTTATTTTTCAGGGAGCCTTTGTGTATTTAATGTCACTCTCAGCCATTTCCGACTTTTCTATTGAAACTTTGTCGCTTAACCATATTTTGTGCATGAGTGTAGCCAGCTTGTTTATTGGCAGCATATACCCCTTGACCCAAATTTATCAGCACGAGGCCGACAAAAAGGATGGTGTTATCAGCATCAGCTATAAACTTGGCTATATTGGAACATTTGTGTTTTCTGCCATCTTGTTTTCATTGGCAACACTCATTCTTTTTTACTATTTCAGTGCAAAAAACCGGCTTGACCATTTGGTGCTTTTTATCCTTGTGATGCTGCCGGTTATATACAAATTGTCGGTTTGGTTTAGTAAGGTACGAAAGGACACAGTGCATGCGAGTTTTGAAAATACCATGACAATGAATCTTTTAACCTCGGCATGCATGAATTCCTATTTCCTGATTTTGATTTTAAATAAGTCTTATACCTGGTTTTAGTTATGAGTAGAATTATTTCCATCGGAACCGCTTTACCCAGTTACTGCACCCGGCAAGATGACATTTTAAAGTTTATGCAGGCTGCCTATAAAGATGACACGGCATCGCGCAAGCTTAAAATCTTGTTTCACAATAGTGGAATCGATACACGCTATTCAGTGGTTTCTGATTTTAATCCTGATTATTCCGACAACAATATTTTCGACATTGATAAACCAGCGCCAAATGTGGAAGAGAGATTAATAGTGTATAAAAAAAATGCTGCTTTGCTGGCAATTGAGGCTATTCGCAATGCAATTCGAAAAGTTGATTCCTTGGAGACTGACATTAAAATTACCCATTTAATAACAGTCACCTGCACTGGCTTGTATGCTCCAGGAATCGATACAGAAATTATGGAGCTATTAAAACTGCCCAACGATATTTTCCGGACATCGGTAAATTATGTGGGCTGCAATGCAGCATTTCCAGCCCTGAAAATTGCTGATTTGATTGCCAAAACCGACGAAAATGCCAGAATAATGGTTGTATGTGTAGAATTGTGCACTTTGCATTTTCAGGCAAAAGACAATCAGAATAATTTGTTGTCAAATACCATTTTCGGCGATGGAGCTGCCGCTGTGTTAGTTGTTTCGGAGAAGGTAGCCATGCGAAATAAACAAAAAGGATTGGAAATGAATGGATTCTACTCCTTGCTCCTCGACAAAGGAAAAGATTTTATGGCATGGAACATTACTCCTTTAAACTTCGAGATGATCCTGGATTCTGCAATACCTGATTTCATTGGTGAAAATGCAAAGGAGATTGTTTTAAAAGCCGCGAAAAACCTGGATTTGAACTATTCGGAAATTAGTAAATGGGCTGTACATCCGGGAGGGAAAAGAATATTGGATGCAGTAAAAAAACAGCTGGAACTTAATACCACTCATTTGCAGCATTCCTATAATGTGTTGGCTGAATATGGAAATATGTCATCCCCCACCATTTTATTTGTGCTTAATGAGATGATGCATGCAAATCATAAATCTGGTGAAACCATATTTGCTATTGGTTTTGGTCCCGGATTAAGTATCGAAACAGCCAAATTTAATTATGCCAAATAAGTTCAAACAACGTTCTGCACAAAAGGAAATGCTGGATGAGCAAAATATTCCTGCAGGACTGCTCCATAAAAACCTGAAAGAACTCGATATCCTGAACAAGTTTGCAGGAGGGCAGAGAACTTCGCTGAAGGGAATAAAACAATTGGTATCCAGCCATTCTCAGACGTATCACATTGTTGATTTAGGCTGCGGTAGCGGCGATGTACTAAAACATATTGCCGATTGGGCAAGAGTCAATAAGTATAAAGTTCGATTAACCGGTGTCGATTTCAATAAAGAGGTCGTAACACATTTAATTACTCATTGTGCCGATTATCCGGAAATTACCGGTGTGTGCGCAGGCTACTCTGATTATCTTCAACAGGATATACCAATCGACATTGTGCATTGCTCCTTATTTTGCCACCATCTGATTGACCAGGAGCTTGTTGATCTGTTCGTTTATTTCAGAAGAAAACTTAGATGTGGTTTTGTAATCAACGATTTGCAAAGAAATCGGCTGGCTTATTTTGCTGCATGGCTTTTGCCCCGTATATTGCATGGAACCGATTTAGCAAAAAATGACGGCCCAATTTCTGTTCTCAGAGGCTTTAAATCAGAAGAAATAAGATTCCTGATGGCGAAAGCAGGCATTCAAAACTACAGCATACAAAAAGCCTGGGCGTTTCGGTTTTTAATTGTTGGCAAGATCTAGAATAATGACCAGAAATAAAGATAAACCCATCGACGTGTTAATTGCAGGGGCAGGGCCAACTGGACTGATGATGGCCTGTCAACTTGCTATGTGCCAGATTTCGTTTCGCATTGTCGATAAAAAGTCACATCCTTCCAACTATTCAGGAGCTCTGATAGTGCATGCCCGAACGATGGAAATATTTGATCAAATGGGCATTGCGCATAAAGTATTACAGGAAACTATACTTGCCAATGATCTTAGCATTGTGATTAATGGGGTTAAAAAAGCACAAATTTCTCTAAAAAATATTGGGCAAGGACTTTCAAAATTTCCAAACCTGCATTTGATTGAACAATCAAAAACCGAACAAGTACTGATCGATTTTATTGCTTCGAAAGGGGTAAAAATCGAATGGGAAACAGAGTTGAAAGCTTTCTCGAAAAACGAAACACCCATCACAAGTGTACTGCTATCGGCGGGGGGTAGAGAAGAAACTATTCAGTCGAAATACCTTATTGCCGCCGATGGGGGAAATAGTTTTGTTCGTGAGCAATGTAAAATTCCGATGGTTGGAAAAAAGCACCCGATATCTTTGTTTATTATCGACTGCCAAGCCGAAATGGAGTTACCTTCCGATGAAATGTGCTTTTCTTTCTCAAACGATTCCACCTCCGGATTTTTCCCGCTTAAAAACGGCAGAAGGCGCATCGACGGAATAATTCCAAAAACACTGGAAGGGAAATCCAAAATTACTTTTGAGGACATTGAGTTAAAATTTGCAGAAAGACTTAAAACAAAAATTCGGTTGTATAAGCCAGAATGGTTTTCAGTTTCCCACTCCTATCAGCGATACGCCAAAGAGTACCAAAAACAAAATATCTTTCTGGCAGGCGATGCAGCGCATACATTTACCCCAGTGGGGGCCCAGGGTATGAATACCGGATTACAGGATGCCTATAACCTGGCATGGAAACTTTCTTTTGTGTTGAAGCAACAAGCAATGCCTGCATTATTAAATTCTTATTCCGAAGAACGATTAGGAATTGCTAAACGAACAGCCCGTTATACAGGCATACTATATAGTTTGGTAACAAGCCGGAATTTTTTTCTAAAAATGTTCCGTTTGCGCATGCTCCCATTTTTATTGAACTGGATATTTGAGCGAATTAAAAGACAAAAGAAGCTCCGCAATTACATTTTCACAGCCATTTCAGAAACCGGCATAAACTACCGGAAAAGCTGCTCTATAAAAATTTCATCTTTTGGCAGTTTTCCAACACATTCGCCAAAGCCAGGCGATCGATTGCCCTATTTGCATTATTTTGCGAAGGAGAAAGAAATACCTATTCAGGAAAAAATTGATGGTGCAAAATTTACTCTTTTGGTGTTTATCAGCCATTCAAATGCATTTAATCTGAAAGATATTGCTCAAAAATACCATTCAATACTCCACATCGAAAGCATCTCACTCACCCCGGAAACAAAATTTCTGTTTGATCATTTCGGCATAAAACAAACTGGTCTTTATCTGATTCGGCCTGATTGTTATATTGCTTATCGCTCCTCTGCTTTGGAGTATAAGCACCTCGAACAATATTTGCAGCATTGCTTGAAACTATGAAATACTGCCAAACGTCGGGTCCAAACAAGCGAATTCTGATGTAAGTATTTTAAAAGTCTCTTAACCTTCTTCAATTTAACTCACCCCAGGCCTTGCTCGATGCTATGCAGTAGAGATAGAAATATGAATTGAAAAGCAATAAGCGCAGTTCATTTCTTTGTACACAAAATCATTTTTAAAAACCTATTTTTGACACTTTAAAAACACCCAAATCCAAACTATTATGAAAAAAGCAATCTTAGGAATTCTTTGCATGTGCATGGCAATTCTGTCAATGGCTCAGGAAAACCACGCTGTATTTCTTCATCATTCTACCGGTGGCAATGTTTTTGCCGAAGGTGATGTGGAGCAATGGATCAGTGATTATAACCTCGAATACGGTACCGACTTTAGCATAGCCGAGCGCAATTACCCCAATACGCCCTGGCCCTGGGCAAATTATGCCTATGATTACTGGAAACTCTGGATTGATGGCTCTTGCGACAACAGTGAGTCTGGCATTGAGTGCATCGAAAGTATTGCCGAAAGCTGCGAGCTGGTTATTCTGAAACACTGCTTCCCGGGAGCATCCATTGGCGCCAATTCAGGCAACCCCGATGTAAGCTCTCCTACGCAAACCATCGAAAATTATCAGGCACAATACCGGGCATTACGCCAGATGATGGATGCCATGCCCGATACAAAGTTTATGTTCTGGACCTTGGCCCCCTTACACCGCCTGTCTACCAGTGCCGACGTGGCTGCCCGTGCAGGCGAATTTGTTGACTGGGTAAAAAACGATTTCCTTACCGAGGACAGCCAGGAACACCCCAATATTTACATTTTCGATTTTTTTGGTCTGGTAGCAGAACAAAGTGCCACTCCGGCCAATGGCGTGCAATACTGTTTAAAGTACGAGTACGAAAATAGTCACGATGACGGCGATTCGCATCCGAACACTGCAGCCAACCAAATGGCAGGCCCTAATTTTGCCCGCACCGTGGTCAACGCTTTGGGTGGCGATGCCGCCACGGCAGCCAGTGAGCTAAATGCTGAAAATGAACTAGAGCTATTTCCGAATCCTGTGGTTCAGAACTTGTCGGTTTTTGCCCCTGGCACTTCAACCATTCAAAGTGTGCAGGTATATACCCTCGATGGAAGGTTAGTGAAACAGTTCGAATTGAATGCACAAGGAGTGTACGATGTAAGTTTCCTCGAGGATGGGATGTATCTGCTGAAAGCAGAAAGTAATGGAAAGCTTGTAAGTAAGGCTTTTATCAAAACAAGCAAGTCTTAAAGACCGATTATTTTTTGAACTAATTTGAATTATTGCACCCCTGTTTAGGCATATTTTCTATTTTTGTGCTCTAAACCCGATAACACGCACACCCGAATGAGCAAGAAAATAATCAATGGTTACGATGAGTTTGCCTCTTACCTGGGCAAGGAGATTGGTGTATCAGACTATCATCAGATAACCCAGGAGCAAATTAACCAATTTGCCGAGGCTACTATCGATCACCAATGGATTCATACCGACCCTGAACGTTGCAAAACCGAATCGCAATACGGCACAACCATTGCCCATGGCTACTTAACTTTGTCGCTGTTGCCCTATCTGTGGGAGCAAATTGTGGAGTTTAAAAACGTAAAGATGATGGTAAACTACGGCATCGAAAGCCTTCGTTTTAACCAGGCGGTTCCTGTCAACGGCAAGGTGCGCCTTCGCTGTACCCTTCAGTCGATTAAAGATTTACGAGGAACAACTAAAACCGAAATGAGCTGTTCGCTGGAAGTGGAGGGGGCCAAGAAACCTGCTTTCGAGGCTACCGTAGTATTTCTCTATCATTTCAATAAATAAGAAATTTCTTTGTTTTTTGGCAAGGCCGGCGAGTATTCACCGGCCTTTTTTATTCGTGAGACTTAAGTTTTATTTCGTAAACTCCTATAATTTAAGTCTCACGAATAAGAATATTAAGCATTTGTTCTTTTTTTTGCTAACATGCACCATTTTTCCCTAAACGGAACAGTGCGCGGGTCATCCTCTTTAGGGGAATGAGGGGTGAGCGTGGGCAAGTCTAATAAATAAGGTTGTAAAAGGCATAACTGTGACTAATCATAAAAAAATAGAACTATCGAACGAACATTCTTCATTTTAAATTGCTTCTTTTTAGAATGAACGAATTAAAAAAAACCATGAAAAACGAAACAGCATTAATTACAGGAGCCTCCAGTGGAATCGGATACGAACTGGCCAAGGTACATGCCGCACAGGGAGGGAATCTGATATTGGTGGCAAGACGCGAGGATAGGCTGCTTGCAATTCAAAAAGAAATAGAAGGCAATTACAAGGTAAAAGTTTCGGTAATAGCCCTGGATCTTTCGCAGCCAAATGCAGCAGCAAAGCTTTACAAGACTACCAAACAAAAAAGTATTTCGGTAGACTACCTGATTAACAATGCAGGTTTTGGCGATGTCGGTGCTTTTTCGGAAACCAATTGGGATAAAGAAGCCTCCATGATAGATCTCAACATGAAAGCCTTAACACATCTGACAAAAATATACCTGCCCGATATGCTTGAACGGAAAAGTGGGCGCATAATGAATGTAGCCTCCACAGCAGCCTTTCTCCCCGGTCCGCTCATGGCTATTTACTATGCCACCAAGCATTATGTGCTGGCTTTCTCCGAAGCATTGGCCAGCGAACTTCAGGGCACAGGGGTTACTGTTACCGCACTCTGTCCGGGTATCACACAATCGGAGTTTCAGGAAGTAGCTAATTTGAACACCTCGAAAATGGGTCGTGTTTTAAAAGTTGCTACCTCTGAAGAAGTGGCGCGCTATGGTTACAGGAAAATGATACAGGGCAAAACAGTGGCTATCCATGGCAGCTTGAATAAACTGGTTGTTTTATCTGTTCGTTTCACCCCCCGCAGTCTTGCCCGTGCTATGGTAAAGAAACTGCATCTGAAAAAGGAATAATGAATGGGTTTAGTTTGGTGTTCGTTGAAAACCCCATTTTTGTTGTGATTTGGCATTTTGGTAATTTTTATTCTTCGCCAGGAATCAATCACTCCAACCATCGCAATTACCCTTGCCGCGATTGAGCTAAACTTGAACGCATGAGGTTATTCTCCATTTGTGAACCAGAAAGGGGGTTTCATTGTTCTTTATCCAAGGCATTAGTTCTTTTAGTTCGTATGGGATTATTTCAATGATAAAACCATTGAATACACTTAGTTATATTAAATAAAAGACCATGGAAAAACCCAAAGTAGCTGCTTCAGAACCTGTGTTTGTAGATCTGGAAAACGATAAAACCTATGCCTGGTGTTCGTGTGGAAAATCGCCCAATCAACCCTGGTGCAGCGGAGCGCACAAAGGATCCCCTTTTACCCCAATTATTTTTAAACCGGAGAAATCGATTTCCGAAGCCTTGTGCCAGTGCAAGCACACAAAAACACCTCCTTTTTGCGATGGCTCGCACATGGAGTTTATGTAAACCGAAACAAATAGGAAATTACTATTTAGTTTGGGGTGGGTTCGGTACCAGGTTTTTAAACACTTCGTTCGAGCCTGCACCACATCCAATAATGGTTTTTATTCCAATATCTGCTGGGGTGGAGGTAAATAAAACCTTTTCGCGCTTTACGTGAAAGATATTTCCCGATGTGGGATTGGGTCCGGTTGGTACAAACACCGTAACGTACTCTCCTTGTTTATCAGTAATAAAACCGGTCATCAGGGTTCCGCAATTAAACGGATCGATTAGCACAACTTCTGAAAAAAAAGAGCTGTTTTTACTGAAAAGCTGCATTATTGTTCCGCGCACAACCTTGTATCCAGGTATCTTCATGAGGTATTTATCTTCCAATATGCGGTTAAATATGCGCCCAAATCGTGTGCGAATAATTAAGCCTGCCACGAAAAATGTGCCTGTAATGGCCACAATCGTGAGAAGATAAACTAATACTTCCTGCCAGTCTGTGCGTGTGGGAATAAGAGAAACTATCGGACGCAGAAAGCCAATGACAATACCAATTACCCATTTAAACACAAAAAAAAGCAAGGTAAGCGGAAGTACTGCAATTAAGCCACCAATGAGGGTAGTGATAGCAAAGTCTTTTATTTTTGTTGATATTGTCATTTTAAGTTAATTTTTGTGCAAAGGTATAGTAATTGCTGGAAACAGAGAGCAACTTGCTTTGGTAAATTATTTTTTAAAAAGTTGAAATTAAGGCTTGCAGCAACCAGATTTTCTGAGCACGATTTTTCATCTTTACAGCCGCATTCATTCATTCTGAATATCCTATAAACCTTGCTAAAAAGAAGCACCATCTTAGCCATTATTGCCTGTATTGTCTGGTCTACAGCGTTTGCAGTAATCAAATTAGCCCTTGCTTACATGCCTCCTTTACACCTTGCAGGTTTTCGCTTTACCCTTGCAGGCCTTGTTATTCTGCCTTTTTGCCGCAATATGGGTGCAAACTTAAAAGCTATTTGGCCTTATCGGGCTTATGTGCTTAAGCTGGCATTCTATTCAACATTTTTAATTTACAGTCTTTTTCATATAGGTATCAACATGGTTCCTGCCTCGGTCACTGCCTTGGTAGTAGGCTCGGGGCCTTTGTTTATTGCACTTTTTGCACGGTGGTTTAAAAACGAACCTCTTACAAAGCGCAAGTCTATGGCTATTGTAACAGGTTTATCGGGTATAGGAATTATCGCGGCAGGACGATTTGGTGGCTTTTTAAGTGTTGAACTGAGTTGGCTGGGACTGGGAATTCTGATTCTCTCCAACTTATCAGGTAGTTTTGGTAATATTTTAATCTCGAACAACAAAGTCCCTGTCAATCCGGTTTTTATCAATGCGGTGCAGCTCATTGTAGGGGGTATAGGAATTTTGTTGCTGGCTTTGCTTTTAGAAGAGTACCACTACACACCCTTACCTCTGGTTTTTTATCTTTCGATGGCTTGGTTGGTACTTATTGCTACCATAGGTTTTTCGCTATGGTTTATTGTGCTTACCATGCCTGGAGTAAAAGTATCGGAAATTACCGTTTGGAAATTCATAATCCCTGTAATGGGGGCTATACTAAGCTGGCTGATACTGCCCGATGAAAAACCCGAATGGGTAGTGGTAGCTGGCATAATACTGGTAGGTTTGTCGCTTGTGGTAATGTATTATCGCCCTTTAAAGAAATAAGCCAGCGTGACCACTCCGAAGAAAGCCTTCAACCTGCCTGATGTACCGATTCTATAGCTGAAGAGCTTTCACCTTAAAATGGGTAATCCGGTTGGGATAGTAGGTCATGCAGGTATCAAATTTCCATTCCCATTCCATTTGAAAATCCCCCACCGGAAAATCAACATAAAGCAGAGGCTGGGTAGATTTCAGCGCTCCGGTGCGGTCAAAACAACGTTCTTCATACTCGCTGATCAGGACAGATTTACCAGCTGGCAGGCTATTGATATGGTTTTGTTGAATTTTTTTTCTTAATTCGAGCAAAGCAGCCTCTTTTATATCGAATCGATTTTTCAGGTAATCGGCAACAAGGGAATCGAGTTGGCTAAGTATATTGAGGGAAACAATCAAATCGGCTTGTTTATTAGGTGTGAAAAGGATTTCCGGAAATTTCGCAGCCGTTAAATCACCAGAAGTGCGCATCAATGTATACACATATTCAATCATTCCGCCCGTGATATCCATTTCAAATAGTTCTACATTTCTATACTTCTTCATGTTGTGGGCCACTGGCTTCGGATGACGAATATCGTAAAGGTGCACCTCCTTGCAGTGTTGGCTTAGAAACTCCAGTGGTGCATCCAGCAGCCATCCGCTTCCGAGCACAGCCACTGTGGTTGGCTGAAGGCGGGTTACTGTCTTTTCGATAAATTGTTTGCTAAAATCCAGATGATCTTTCCATTGCTCCTGTTCTTGAATATAACGACGCATAATGCCATCCTGATCGCGGAATAAACCCATTCGACGCAAGATACGTTTAGAAGGAAAGGCATTCATTATTGGTATCTTTAAAATGTTCATTCAGAACAAATTTAAAACTATTGTGAAAATTCGGCTTGGTTTTGTATGTTTGCCAACTGGTTTTTCTTTGCATCGAAAAAAATTTTAATTGGATTAAACCCGGCAGAGTTCTTTTCGTATATGCAGGCAAAACACAGGAGTTTCTTTTATGGCATATAATTTGACTCAATTCGAAAAAAATAGTTGTATGAAGCGTTTAATAATAATTTCAATTTTCATTATTTCGGGCCTATTCTCAGTTAATATCCTGGCCCAGGATCAGCCAATGGACACCATTATTAAAGTGGAAGGCAAAGTGTTAGCTACCAATGTAACCAAGGTTACAACAACCTATGTGCGTTTTATGCTACCCGGCAACGACGAGGTATTTACCCTTCCGCGCAAAGAAGTGCATAAGATTATTTATCGTAACGGACGCGTAGAGGACTTTAATGCAATGGTTGTTGCAATGGTCGACGATATGTCCTGGGAAGCAGTCTGGCTTACTGAGGACCCCGAAGATGTAGTTTCTCTTTACCGAAGAGGGGAAGTAAAATCGCAATCGTCTGCCAGTGCCCGCAGTCCGAAAGCAGCCAAAACCAATGCTACCATTCGGCTGCAGAAAAAAGCTGCTTCAATGAGTGGTACAGTGGTGCTGGTTACCAAACGACAGGCAACAGGAGGTTATGGTGAGTTTCCGGGTTATTACATCGAAGGAGTAGTTTATGGCACCGAACCCTTGGATGTGGAAGAGGGCACCGAAGAATTATAGAAATCTACTGAAAGAAAAATAAAAAGCCTTTGCAACAAAGCTGCAAAGGCTTTTTTTATTTGCTGGCATTGCCCCGTGCCATAAAGAAAACACCCAGTGCAAACAAGGGGAAAAGCCTGATGGCATTTGGAATATTGAAGTGTATACCAAAAACAAGGTCGGTTACACAAATAATGGCAAGTAACATTCCAACAATCACCGACAGGTTCTCCGATTTCTGGAATCCGCCAATGACAAGCAGTACTGCCAGTGTGGAATATACCAGGCTGAAAAAATATGCAAGATTGTTAAATCCAAAACCCACAGCCAATTTGATGTATCCATAGGAATAGATAATCGAAAATGCCGAAATTCTTAACAACCATCCGGTAACAGGAATAAACGATTTTACAGGGTTCATAAGCATAGTATTAGATTGGTATCACCAAGGTATAAAAAAGTTTTGAGTAACCATTGATGGCTATTAATAAGTTCCCAAACCCAATTAAGAATTGTAACTGGCTGATAAGTGTTTTTTATATCTTTGCCCAAATTTTTTAATAGCCAATTCAATGAGTCAGCTACAACTAAGTGAGCAGGAATTAATAAGGCGTAATTCCCTCGAAGCGTTAAGAAAAATGGGCATCGACCCTTATCCGGCAGCTTTGTTTCCGGTGAATACAAGCACGAAAGAAATAAAAGAACAATACAACGATACCCTGAAGAATTTCCAGGAGGTAGTGCTGGCAGGTCGCTTGATGAACCAACGTATCATGGGTAAAGCCTCTTTTGCCGAAATTCAGGATCAGGCAGGACGCATACAGGTATACATCAATCGCGATGAGATATGTCCTGGTGAGGATAAGGAATTATACAACACTGTATTTAAGAAACTTCTCGACATTGGCGATTTCATTGGACTAAAAGGGTATGTTTTTTTAACCCAAATGGGTGAGATAACCCTGCATGTAAAAGAGCTTACCGTTTTGTCGAAATCGCTTCGCCCATTGCCTATTGTAAAAGAAAAAGATGGCGTACTTTACGATGCAGTTACCGATGCCGAATTCCGTTACCGCCAGCGTTACGTCGATCTGGTGGTAAACCCCGAAGTAAGAAAGGTATTTATGCAACGTACCCGCATCATTCAATCCATGCGTAACTTGTTTAACGAGTGTGGATACCTCGAAGTGGAAACTCCTATTTTACAACCTATACCCGGCGGTGCAGCGGCAAGACCCTTCATTACCCACCATAATGCCCTGGATATGCCCCTTTACCTGCGCATTGCCAACGAATTATACCTTAAACGGCTTATAGTTGGCGGTTTCGACGGCGTTTACGAGTTCGCCAAAGATTTTCGCAACGAGGGTATGGACCGCACCCACAACCCGGAGTTTACGGTGATGGAGATCTATGTGGCGTATAAAGACTATTTCTGGATGATGGACTTTACTGCCCGGATAATACAGAAAGTGGCCACAGACTTGCACGGCACAACCAAAATACAGGTTGGTGAAAAAGAAATCGACTTTGGAAATTTTTCGCGTATGACCATGTTCGAAGCCATCGAGAAATATACCGGCATTAACATTGGCGGAATGGACGAAAAACAATTGCGCGAGGTATGCAAAAAGCTTCATATCGAAGCCGACGACAGCATGGGTAAAGGAAAACTCATCGATGAAATATTTGGAGAAAAAGTAGAAGAACACCTTATTCAGCCCACCTTTATCTACGATTACCCGGTTGAGATGTCGCCCTTATGCAAAAAGCACCGCACCAACCCCGAGCTTACCGAACGCTTTGAGTTAATTGTAAATGGCAAAGAGCTTTGCAATGCCTACTCCGAGTTAAACGACCCCATCGACCAGCTTGGGCGTTTTCAGGATCAGCTTAAGCTTTCTGAAAAAGGCGATGACGAAGCTATGTTTATCGATATGGATTTTGTGCGTGCCCTCGAATATGGTATGCCGCCAACTTCGGGAATGGGCATCGGCATCGACCGCCTAACCATGCTGATGACTAACCAGCCAAGCATTCAGGATGTACTCTTCTTTCCCCAGATGAGGCCTGAGAAAAAAGACGCGATAGACCCTGCTGAGAAATATGTGGACGAAGGCATTCCGGTAGAATGGGTAGAGGTTTTACACGCATTGGGCTACAAAAAGGTTTCGGCCCTCAAGGAGCTCGAAAAACCCGGCAAACTGCATCAGGAGCTTTGTGGCTATAACAAAAAGCATCAGCTGGGCCTCGCCAACCCCACAATGGAAGAGGTGGCGAAGTGGATAGAGTAGGGCTCAGGATGTGTGCTTTATTTGCAAACTCTCTCTGATAATTACTACATAAAGAGCCAACAGTGCGAGCGTATAAATACAGAGTCTCAAAAGCAAAAATTCGCTTATACTTTTGCCGATTGGTAAGATAAATGCAAAACATATTGCAATTACCATGTATTGATATACTTTATTTTTTAAGTAAGTCGCATAAGATAATAACCCCATAATTGGTAAACTAATTGCTACCATGTGGGCGTCGGCTGTTACTGCAGAAGTGAGAAAAATTATGAGATAGGTGCCAGCAAACTCAAAAAAAGAATAATTGACTCTTCTCACCCGCAAAACAAACAACCAAATCAAGTAAATAAAACCTAACAAAACGGGAAGATATTTGACGGCCATTTCCTTATAATTATTGTCTCCTAGATTAAGTGTTAAAAAATAGTTGGAAATTGCAGTCCCAAGAGAACGACTGCTTGAATATGCCTCGGGCGAACCTGTTGAAATAGAATTAACCATGGTTTCATAAAAGAGTGACAGATCATTCATTCCAACCTTAACACCTCTGATAAATAATGGAAAAAGAAGAAAGACAATAATGCTTATCAGGGTATATGAAAAAGTTCTAAAATTTCCTCTTATAAAGAGCCAGGATAAGAAAATGATTGGGGTAACTTTAAAACATATAGCTGCAGCCAAGAATATACCTGCCATTACAAATTTATTTTCCAGATAATATTTTATAAACAAGAGCGTAAAAAGATACAGTACCAAGTTGACTTGCACTAAATTTAGGTTGGCAATATGAAAATTAATTGTAAACAAAAATGTCAATAATAAAATAGTGTTACTTATTTCAACCTTCAATAATCTCTCAATAATTTTTTTTGACTCATAAAAACAGGTAAACCACAAGACAACGTTAAACATTGAAAAAGTTATTGCTGCTAATTTAAAGGGCATTAAAGCAAAAATACCAAACAAAGAAGCAGCAAAGGGAGGGTATAAATACTGAAGATTTATGTTTGGTAATAAGTACAATTGATAACCAGCGTAGAAATTCTTTCCTGCATACCAGAAAACGTGAAAATCGGTATCGGTATGCATAGCATTACCGCGTAAAACAGCCAATAAAATCAATGTCAACAATAAGCTGAGATAAATGGTTTTCTCCAAAAAGTTTAATTTTAAAAAGTGCCGGATCATTACGAAATAGTTTATTTTAATTAATTCTTTTTAATGGCGTTAAAATAGCAAGAAAATTAATAAACTTAGAATTTATTCATTTAGTCGTTTTAATATTTACCAATCGATAGGGTATAATAGTCATGTAATGATGCCACCCCGAACAAATGCACAACGGGTTTTCAATTCAAAATTAGCCACATGAAGATTTTACTTACAGGTGCAACGGGTTATATTGCACAGCGCTTATTGCCCGTACTTTTACAGAATGGGCACGAGGTTTTGCATGCATTGGGATACAAAAAAGTTTCGGCACTAAAATCGGTAGAGAAAGCCACCAAACTTCACCAGGAACTATGTGGTTACAACAAGAAAAACAAGCTTGGTTTCACAAATCCCTCGCAGGAAGAGGTGGCCCGATGGATTGAATAAAGGGCAACAGGCTAAAAAAAAGTGGTAATTTTCTAAATGGTAATAACTTACTTGTTAATTGTTAATAAAAACATACCTTTATACAATAGCTTTTTAAGTTATTGATTGATTGACACTCAATGCAGGAATCCCGAGGGATTCCTGTTTTTTTTACCCATACTTTTTGGGTATTTTATTAAACTCCAGCCTAAGAATCAATTAACATTTCAATAGAGCAGGCTGTTAATTTCGGGTTGATAAAGAAATTTAGAGCCCCGCATCAATAGTTATATATTTGCAGCAAACGAAGCACATTTATGTCAGTAGGCAATTATTCGGAAGATACCATACGAACCCTCGATTGGAAAGAGCACATACGACGCCGGCCGGGTATGTATATTGGCAAGCTGGGCGATGGATCGTCGCGCGACGATGGTATTTACATTCTTTTGAAAGAGGTTATCGATAACTCCATCGATGAGTTTATGATGGGTTTCGGCAAAAATATCGATATCACCATCAATGAGCAATCTGTTACGGTTCGCGATTTTGGTCGCGGTATACCCCTCGGAAAAGTTAAGGAGGTAGTTTCGAAAATGAATACCGGCGCGAAATACGACTCGAAAGTATTTAAAAAGTCGGTGGGCCTTAACGGGGTGGGCGTGAAGGCTGTAAATGCCCTTTCGAAAGCTTTTACCGTTAAAGCTGTGCGCGAAGGTGTGGCCAAAGAAGTAAGCTTTTCTGAAGGCGAACTGATTAACGACCTTCCGGAAGCAACCACCAAAGAGCAAAACGGCACCTTCATATCCTTTTTGCCCGATACCGAGCTTTTTGGTAATTTCCGTTTTATCGAAGAATATGTCGAAGCCCTTATCCGCAATTATACTTACCTCAATGCAGGCCTGACCATTACCTTTAACGGCAACAAGTTTCAATCGAAAAATGGCTTGCGCGACCTGCTCGAGGAAAACATGGACAGCGAGCCTCTTTACCCAATCATCTACCTGAAAAATGGTGACATAGAGGTGGCCATGACGCATGGATTGCAATACGGAGAGAATATCTACACCTTTGTCAACGGACAAAATACCACCCAGGGAGGTACTCACCTGCAAGCATTTCGCGAAGCTTATGTAAAAACCATACGGGAGTTTTACAATAAAAATTTCGATCCCTCAGATATTCGTACTTCTATAATCGCTGCCTTAAGTATTAAAATTGAGGAGCCGGTATTTGAGTCGCAGACAAAAACCAAATTAGGATCGAGGGATATAGGTCCCAACGGCCCTTCGGTGAGCAAGTATATCAACGACTTTCTTAAGAAAGAGCTCGACGATTATCTGCATAAGCACCCGCAAACAGCCGATATACTCGCAAAAAAGATACAAGAAAGCGAGAAAGAGCGTAAGGCTATTTCGGGTATACAAAAACTGGCCCGCGAACGGGCAAAAAAGGTGAGCCTGCATAACCGCAAATTACGCGATTGCCGGGTACACCTCGATTCCAAACACGAACGCCGGCTCGAATCGACCATTTTTATCACCGAGGGCGACTCGGCAAGCGGATCCATTACCAAATCGCGCGATGTTGGAACCCAGGCGGTTTTTAGCCTAAAAGGTAAACCCCTGAACTGCTTTGGCCTTACCAAGAAAATTGTTTACGAAAACGAGGAGTTTAACCTTCTTCAGGCAGCACTCAATATCGAAGAAGATATCGAGAACCTCCGTTACCATAGCGTAGTAGTGGCTACCGATGCCGATGTAGATGGGATGCACATACGTCTGTTGCTGCTCACTTTCTTCTTACAATTTTTCCCCGAACTAGTGCGTCGCGGGCATGTTTTTATTCTGCAAACGCCACTTTTTAGGGTGCGCAACAAACAAAAGACTTTTTATTGTTACAGCGAAGAAGAAAAGCTGGAAGCCATGCGCAAGTTGGGCACCAATCCGGAAATTACACGTTTTAAAGGTTTGGGAGAGATCTCACCCGATGAGTTTAAAAATTTTATTGGACAGGATATGAGGCTTGATCCTGTATCGCTCAAAAAAGATGATCTTATTAACCAGTTGCTTCCGTTTTACATGGGAAAGAACACACCCGAAAGGCAGGAATTTATCATACAAAACCTGCGCGTAGAAGAAGACCTGGTAGAAGTTTAGAAATAAATTTATATGACAATTCCGGAAGATATGGAGATGGAAGAGCTGCTCCCAGGCAATCAGCCAGGGGCAGAGGAAGATCAAGGCGATCAGCATAAGCCGGCTCATGTAACCAAGTTGTCGGGGATGTACCGCGATTGGTTTCTGGATTACGCCTCGTATGTAATCCTCGAACGTGCCGTACCCCATATCGACGATGGCCTAAAACCCGTTCAGCGACGCATTTTGCACACCATGCGACTGATGGACGATGGGCGTTACAACAAAGTAGCCAACCTCATAGGCCATACCATGCAATTTCACCCACATGGCGATGCCTCCATTGGCGATGCTTTGGTGCAGCTGGGGCAGAAAGACTTGTTAATCGACACCCAGGGTAACTGGGGCAACATACTCACCGGCGATGGGGCTGCAGCACCACGTTACATCGAGGCGCGGCTTACCAAATTTGCCCTCGAAGTTGTATTTAACCCTAAAACAACACTTTGGAAGTCATCGTACGATGGTCGTAACCGCGAACCTATTGCTCTTCCTGTGAAGTTTCCGTTGCTATTGGCTCAAGGGGTAGAAGGTATTGCTGTAGGACTAGCCTCGAAAATTTTACCCCATAATTTCAATGAGCTCATCGATGCCTGTATTGCCCATTTCGAAGGCAGGAAATTTGAATTGTTTCCCGATTTCCCTACCGGAGGAATGGTGGATGTATCGAAATACAACGATGGACTGCGCGGCGGTTCGATACGGGTGCGGGCCAAAATCAATAAAATTGACAGTAAAACCCTTTGCATTACCGAAGTACCCTTTGGTCGCACTACATCCTCGTTAATCGAATCGATTATCAAGGCAAACGATAAGGGTAAAATAAAAATTAAGAAGATAGACGATAATACCGCCGCCAATGTAGAGATTGTTATTCAACTTGCACCAGGCATTTCTCCCGATCTCACCATAGACGCTCTTTATGCCTTTACCGATTGTGAGGTGCCTATATCGCCCAATGCATGCGTAGTACAGAATAACAGTCCGCTATTTCTTACGGTTACAGATATTCTCAAACACTCAGCCGATCATACCCGGTTTCTGCTTTTTCGTGAGTTGGAAATCAGGCTTTCGGAGCTGGAAGACCAATGGCATAAATCGTCGCTCGAACGCATTTTTATCGAAGAGCGAATGTACAAGCAAAAAGGCTACGAAGAGGCTGAAAGCAAAGAGGCTGCCCTTGCGTTTCTCGATACATGTTTTCTACCCTTCAAACCAAAATTCCGCCGCGAAATAACTATCGACGACCTGGCCACCCTGCTCGAAATTAAAATGGGTCGCATTCTGAAATATAACGTGCTTAAGGCCGATGAGTTTATAAAAAGCCTCGAGACCGAAATGGAAGAGGTAAAGAACCACATGGCCAATATTGTTCCCTATACCATCAACTATTACAAACAAATCAAGAAAAAATACGGAAAGGAACGCGAACGAAAAACGGAATTGCGCAATTTCGACAACATCGCCGCCACCCAGGTGGCTGTGGCAAACGAGAAGCTTTATGTAAACCGCGAAGAAGGTTTTATCGGCACCGGACTGAAAAAAGAAGAGTATGTGTGCGATTGTTCCGATATCGACGATATCATCTGCATACGCCGCGATGGCAAATACGTCATCACAAAGGTTACTGAAAAATCTTTCGTTGGCAAAAACCTGATTCACGTAGGAGTTTTTAAACGCAACGACAACCGAACAATATACAATGTTGTTTACCGCGATGGACTCAATGGTAGTATTATGGCCAAGCGTTCTGCCATCACAGGCATTACGCGCGACAAAGAATACGACCTTACCCGTGGCGAGCCCGATTCGAAAATACTATACTTATCGGTCAACAACAACGGAGAAGCAGAAGTACTCAAGGTAACCCTCAAACCCAGACCACGCTTGCGAAGCCTGCTTGTGGAGTTTTCCTTTAGCGAATTGGCAATTAAGGGCCGCAATTCGCAGGGAAATATTTTAACCCGCTATGCCATTCACAGAATAGATGTAAAAAGCGAAGGAGAATCGACCCTTGGCGGTCTTAAAATATGGTTCGATGGCGATGTAAAACGACTCAATACCGATGGCCGGGGCACTTTTTTGGGTGAATTTAAAAGCAAAGACCGGATCATTGCCTTTTATAGCAATGGCACATACTGCACTTACAAACCCGAATTAGCCACACACTTCGACGACGGTTTGTTACGCATCGAGGTATTTAATGCCAATGTTGTTTATACAGTAGTGTATTTCGATAAGGACCAACAATACCATTATATAAAAAGATTTACTGCCGAACAAGCCGACAAGCTCTTACCTTACCTTTCGGAAGAAGGCGAAGACGAGTTGGTGTTGATTACAAGTGAGGCCTACCCGCTGTTGAAGCTGGAATTTGGAGGAAAGCACAAAGATCGCCCTGATGAAGAAGTCGATGGTGAGAGCTTTATTGCCGTAAAAGGGTTTAGGGCCAAGGGTAAAAGAATATCGAATTATACTGTAAAAAAAATTACAGAACTCGAACCCACAAGGCAACCCGAAGAACCGGATCAGGATCTGTTGCCAGAAGAACCAGAGGATATGGGTCCCGATGATAATCCCGATGATTTCAAACCGGCTGGAGGGTATACTGGCGAGCAAATGTCGCTGAATTTGGGCTAAGGTTCTGTTAGTTGCATGAATTATTTTGCCTCCTGGTAGTTGCATACCAAGAGGCTTTTTTTATTCATACCTGCCATAAACTGGTTAATATGGTTTAGTTATTCCAATCCAACTATCCCTTTTTCATTCATAGCCTAATACCTGAGTTGGGGGCTGTTTTACCTTTGGTCGGGATGTATTCAGAAGCCCATTGCAAAAGGTTTATCTGTCAATATTTCTTTTTCGTAAAAAAATACCTTCGTTTACCAACTTAATCCAACCTAAGTTAGTTGTCGGCGTTAAATCGTATAGATTAAAAAGACATAGAATTACAATCGATGAAAATTACTACTATCATACTATCAATTGCAACACTTTTTACCCTGTCGTGTGCCAACAAAACCGTGGTGTTGAGCGAAAATGAGCTCCCCGAGGATATTTTCTACTTGAAAGACCGCGTGGAGCCTTTTTCCGGCACCTGTCACATTTATTACCACCAGAGTGAGATTCTGAAGGAAGTAATGCATTTTAAGGATGGAGTTTTGCATGGTCCCCGCCTCTCTTACTACAAAAATGGACAGCTTAAGCATGAAGGAAAAATTAAAAATGGTAAATTCGAAGGTACCTGGAAGGGTTATACCATAAGCGGGAAGCCACTTTATGAGGTAAACTATTCTAACGACTTACTCGAAGGACAATACTTAAGCTGCTATTCAAACGGGGTAATAAAAGCAAAAGGCGTTTACCGCAACAACAAACCAACCGGTGAATGGCTTCGTTACGATGAATCAGGGATGCTACGGAAGTAGCAATAATATCAAAGCACAATTCCGCTGGCGGTATATTTTTTAGCCTGCCATTTACCATCAAGCAAAACCCATAAATAGGGTAATCCACACTTTTGCAACATTCCTGCCGCATAGTCAAATCCGGCACACACATCGTCGGGATGATGCGCATCGGAGTTTAGCACCACAGGAATGTCCATCCTGGCCATTTTCTCAATCATACGGTAACCCGGATATAGATCAGTCTGCTGGTAACGATAATATCCGCGGGTATTTACCTCTATCCTGCAACCTGACAATTTGATTACCTGAAGGGTTTTTTCCTGCAGCAATCGGTACCATGAATCGGTTTCAGAAAAGAAACCGAAATTGGCATTGTACATTTTTATTTTATCCAGATGGCCCACTATATCGGGGCACTCTTCCTGAATCATCTGCCAGGTGAGTTCGTAAAAACGTGTAGCTGCTTTCCGAAAGTTATTCTGAAATATCTCTTTCAAGCCTTTTAGAAACAATTCCGGAGATGTATCGATGTTCCATGGAGTGCCATCGGCAAAAAAATCGACAAAATGAATGGATCCAATATAAAAATCCAGTTCGAGCTCTTTGTTTAGGTGCAGGTTTCTGCCGGCCAGGTTGGGAATAAAATCTACTTCGAGGCCACAATATACTTGCAGGAAATCGGCGTATTGTATTTTAAGTTGCCGCACTTCGGCAAGGTAAATCGGGAGATTTTCAGGCGAAAGGCTCCAGTTGCTTTCGAATGGCACCGGGGCATGCGCCGAGAAACCCCAGGCAGGCATGCCTTCACTTACAGCTTTTTTTAGATAAGCTTCAGGGAGCTGTTTGCCGTCGCAGTAATTCGAATGACTATGGTAATTGCACCAGGGCATGTGGAATGTTTTTTTGCAAAATATTGTTGGTAAAGATAGCGTGAAAGATTTTTACGACGGGGATTGAAAAAAAATCGTCGCCTTATTCGTATTTAAAAAAGATAATTATCTTTGCAGTCCTCAAAATGGTGGATGTAGCTCAGTTGGTTAGAGCGCTGGATTGTGGTTCCAGAGGTCGGCGGTTCAAACCCGCTCTTCCACCCGAAAGCCGGTTTACGCCGGCTTTTTTGTTTTGGTCAACGCATACCAACCTCCTAAAACGATTGGTCGGAAAAAAACGCATTTCATCTGCATAATTCTACGGCCTATCCTCATTTATTTCTTTTGCCAGCTTTAAAGTGTCAATTTCGATTCGGAATTAACCCGGACAGACAAGGTTCCTGTCCTTAAAACATCCGAAAATGAAGTTCATGTTTACCTTAATCAGCATTCTTATTTCAGGTTCTTTAAATGCCCAGCATTCTATCAGCGGCATTGTTACCGATGAGGGCAACCAGCCTCAGGTGGGTGCAAATGTATACATGAAAGGCACCTACGAAGGCACTACTACTGCTGCCGATGGGAGCTTTAAGATTTTATGTCCCGAGAACATCGATGCAATACTTGTGGTGAGCTTTATTGGATATCAAACCTACGAGCAGGAAATTGATTTCGAAAGTGCTTTGAAAGCCATCACGATTGTATTAGTTCCTGAAACGGAAGCACTTGAGGAAGTGGTGATTAATGTGGGTTCTTTCGAGGCTGGCGATAAAAAAAGGGCAGTAATTTTAAATGCCATTGAAGTGGCAACCACAGCTGGTTCCGAAGGTGATATTTACTCGGCTTTGAGTTCATTTCCAGGCTCTCAACAACAAGGCGAAACCGGTAAAATTATTGTTCGAGGCGGAGAAAGCAATGAAACAAGCACCTACATCGATGGATTGCTGGTATCATCGCCCTATTATTCCTCCATGCCCGATTTGCCAGCGCGCGGTCGGTTTATGCCTTTTATGTTTAACGGTATTATGTTTAGTACTGGCGGATATTCTGCCGAATACGGGCAGGCTTTGTCGGGTGTGCTGGAGCTTAAAACACCAGGCTTGTTCGACGAGAACTTAACCAGTTTATCACTGCTCAATCTCGGAGCCGGACTATCGCACACGGTTCGCAGACCGCGATCGGCTTTTAGTGCCGAAGGTTTCTATGCCAATATGGCTCCCTATTTTCTAATGGCGCAACACAATTTAGATTGGGAAGCATACCCCGAAACTATCAGCGGAAGTTTTAGTCACCGCCTGAAGACAGGAAAAACAGGCATGATTAAAACCTATGGCAGTTATTCCAATTCGCATAGCAGCCTTCATTACCCTTCTGGTTTCAATGGTAATCAATTGGTGAGCCTTTCGAATTCAAACCTCCTGCTCAATACGGTTTATAATACCGAAATAAATTCGAAGTGGCTTCTGAAGTCGGGGGTAGCCTACAACACCAACCGCGATAAAACCGGGGTGAATGCCTTAGATATGGACGAAACACTTTCGACACTTTATGCCCGTCTGGGCTTTGTGAACTATACCACCAGCAGCCTTACCCTAAAATTTGGTTCTGAGCTTACCTCCCTTAAAACCGATTTTGGATTTAAGGAAAACGACACAGCATTGCACATAACAATGGGTGCGCTGGACAATTTGGTTACGACTTATGCAGAAGGCGATCTAAAAGCATCGGAACGGTTGGCGGTTCGCATCGGGGCAAGGGGAGAATTCTCGTCGTTTACCAACAAGGGTAATCTTGCCCCGAGGGCTTCATTGGCTTTCAAGCTGAGCAAATACAGCCAGGTTTCCTTTGCCACAGGAACCTATTACCAACAGCCTGCGACCGGATATTTAAAGTATACAAACCATTTAGATTTCGAACGGGCCTATCATTATATCTTTAACTATCAGTTTCAGCCATTAAACAGAGTTTTTCGAACCGAAATTTACCTTAAAAAATACGAGAATTTAATTACCTATCGACCTGGAGAATTCTCTGAATACGAGCAGCTGGCAAACCTTGGATATGGATATGCGCGCGGCATCGACCTTTTTTGGCGCGATAATCAAACCTTTAGGCATACCGATTACTGGATATCATACTCCCTGATCGATAGCAAGAGGATGTACAGAGATTTCCCGGGTTTGGCTACTCTAGACTTTATTTCGAGACACAACCTTACTTTTGCCTATAAACGATGGATCGACCCGATCGATACTCAGTTAAGTTTTTCGTACAGTCTTACCAGTGGCAGGCCTTACAACAACCCAAACAGCGAAGAATTTATGTCGGAGCGCACTAAGGTAAATCACGATTTGAGCGGTAACCTGAGCTACCTTACAAATATCTTTGGGAATTTCACGGTGGTCCATCTTTCAGTCAGTAACCTGCTGGGTTTAAATCAAATTTATTCGTACAGGTTTTCTGAAACTCCTTCAGAGAGTGGCATCTACGAATCAGAACCGCTTTCTTCGGCTACACGCCGGACAATCATAATCGGACTTTTTATTTCTTTTAAATAACCAATTAATTCTTGTATCATGAAAACACTAATTTTTATTGCGTTGATTAGTTTTTCAGGCATCGGCCTGTATGCCCAGAATAATCTTGATGAGGCTATTCTCAAAGGCCTCAACGATCTCACCGCTGTTCAATCGGCAGAGGATTTTATAAACGTTTCCAATTATTTCGAGCGGCTGTCGGCAGCAGAACCCTTGCAGTGGTTGCCTGCTTACTATTCGGCCTACTTGCAGATTATTTCGACCTTTAGTTCGAGTGATCCGGTGCAAAAGGAGGCTTTTCTTAAAAAAGCCCAACACGAAATTGACAAGGCCCTGAAGGTAGCTCCTGAAGAATCGGAAATACACACATTGCAAGGAATGCTTTACCAGGCCTACATTGGTATTAACCCTGCCCGCTATGGACAAGAGTATTCTGGTAAGGCAGCCGCTTGCTTTAATGATGCAGAGGCTTATGATGCCACTAACCCGAGACCAGTTTACCTGCAGGCTCTTTCGGTGTTCAACACACCCAAACAATATGGCGGAGGCATGGAAGCAGCCTGCCCGGTATTTGGAATGGCCACCAAACTATTTGAAAATTTTCAACCTAAATCTGCAATTTCACCAAACTGGGGAGCTGAAGATTGCCAGAATTATATAAAAAAATGTTCGTCGCTGGCAACGAATTAATTGTTCGCATGGATTAATCGAAAAATCTGCAAAACAGCAGATTTTTCACTTATTTTGGAAACTATGGATGACTTTAAACGAGAACGAAAAAAACTCAATACAATTCTTATCATTGCAGGAGTTTTTCTTTCGATAGTAGTAGCGCCTACTCTTATCAGCTTGCTTTTTTCTGGAAGCGAAATATTTGCAAACCTGCGCACCTATATGGCGCATGTAGCCTTTGGCTTTAGTTACGGCGTGGTATTTTGGCTTGGCAATTGGGCAATTGGTTATCAAACCGGCAAAAGGCTGAACTGGACAAAAAATCCGAACAGGGCCAATACCATTTCATTGCTTGCTTTTATTTTTTTCGGAATATCTGCCAGCATAGCTGTTCCTTTGTTCATAAACAAATACCTTCAGCATCAGGTTGGGCGCCAGCTTTTTAACAACACCGTATTTAATGCATTCATTGCTTTTTCGGTGGATATGATTGTAATATCGGTTTATTATTCGCGCTACCTGGTTTTTTTCTGGAAGGAATCTATTGCTAAAAGCGAAAAACTTGAGCGTGAAAACCTTTTGGCTCAATATGAAGCTTTAAAAAACCAGGTAAACCCGCATTTTTTGTTCAATAGCCTGAATACTCTTGCCGGATTAGTGGAGCAGGATCCGAAAAAAGCAGTAGAGTTTATCAATCATCTTTCAAACACTTATCGCTATGTGTTGGAGCAGCGAAATAAAGAATTGGTAACAATCGAAGAGGAACTTATTTTTGTAAATGATTTTATTTTTCTGGCAAAACTTCGTTATGGCAATGGACTGATTGTGAATACGCAACTTTCGAAGAAAAAACATTTTATAGTTCCCATGGCTGTTCAGATGTTAATCGAGAATTGCATTAAGCACAACATCATTGACGATGAACAACCATTGGTAATTGATCTTTTCGAAGAAGGACCATACCTTCTTGTTAAAAACAATCTTCAAAAAAAGAGCAGTGTCTCGGGCAACGAACGAATAGGACTCCAAAATTTAAAAAGCCGCTATGCTTTTGTTTCTTCCCTGCCTGTGATAATTAAAGAAACTCAAGATGAATTCGTTGTTAAAATACCACTTGTAACAGAAGCCGGCCAATGAATTGTTTAATTATTGAAGATGAAAAAGTTGCAGCCTCAAGGCTTGCTGAACTCTTGTTACAATACGACAAGAGTATTCGCATTATTGACACCCTTCAGTCGGTTCGAAAGGCGGTAGCGTTTTTTAATGATGCAAGCCTGCTACCCGATTTAATCTTTATGGACATTCAGCTTTCGGATGGACTTAGTTTTGAGATTTTCGAACAGACTCAAGTTACATCGCCCATTATCTTCACCACCGCTTTCGACGAATATACCCTCAAGGCATTTAAGTTAAACAGCGTCGATTATTTGCTCAAGCCTATCAATTTCGATGAATTGGTCGATGCAATTGAAAAGTTTAAACGCAGCCATGGATCAGTGTCTTACCCGGTGCACCTGTTCGACACGGTATTAAAAACACTTACCAACAGTTATAAGAATAAGTTTGTTGTGAAAGTGGGCGAACATATAAAGGTATTTACTGCCGAGGAAATACAATGCTTCTATTGCATGGAAAAGGCAAGCTTCCTTCAAAACCTCCAGGGACGCGATTATGATGTAAGTTATTCACTTGATCAGCTTACCGAACTGCTCGATCCGGCAAAATTCTTCAGAATAAACCGAAAATACATCATTGCTTCCAGCGCCATTAAAGATATTTTATCTTATTCGAGTAGCAGGCTGCGCATTATTCTTACCAACAATTCCAGTGAGGAATTAATCATTAGTCGCGAACGTGTGGCGCTTTTTAAAGATTGGCTTGGCAAGTAATTTTTTTCAATGCAAGAACAAGTCTCAGACATCGAAGGGTAATTCTCACAGAAAGGTTTGTTCCAGGTTTTTTGGTGATGAAACCCAAGGCTGGTTTTTATAAGTCAATCATTGTTGTATTTTTGTGCGACCTATTGAAAAAACAATGAACCTGGTAGAAGTAACAAACAAAAAATTGCAGCAGGCTTTTCTCGATGTTCCCAAGCAGCTATATCGTCACGATAAAAACTGGGTGTGTCCGCTCGATGTGGAAATCGCGGGCATTTTTGACCCTAAGCGAAATAAAAAGTTTCGCAATGGCGAAGCTATACGCTGGGTGCTTTACGACGATGCAAGTAACCAGCCCATTGGCCGTATTGCCGCCTTTTACGACAGTAACCTGATTCACCACTTTAAGGTTCCCACAGGGGCCTGTGGGTTCTTCGAGTGCATTAACAACCAGCAGGCAGCCAACCTGCTCTTCGATTCGGCCCGCAACTGGCTTACCGCGCGTGGTATGCAGGCCATGCAGGGGCCGGTTAATTTTGGCGAGAACTACAACCACTGGGGTTTACTGGTAATGGGGTTTAAGCGGCAATGTTATGCCATGCCCTATAACTTTCCTTATTATCAGACTTTGTTTGAGACTTATGGGTTTAAAAACTATTTCGAGCAAATATCCTACGAAAAGGACGTACATAGTGGTTGGCCCGAACGCATGTTAAAGTTTGCCCAATATGTATCTTCTCGTCCCGATTACACATTCGAACACCTGACCTGGGAACGACTGGATGAATTTGTAGACAATTTTGTTGAGATTTACAACGCCATCTGGTCAACCTTTCACGACAACTACATGCCTCTGGAAGCTAACGATGTGCGCCAAATGCTCCTGGAGTCCAAGCCCATACTGGACCCTACACTTATGTGGTTTGCTTTTGATAAAGGAAAGATAGCGGGTTTTCTTGGTGTGATGCCCGATTTGAATCAGGTGCTTGTGAAGCTTGGCAATGGTAAACTCAATTTATTAAATAAGCTTAAGTTTCTATACTATAAAAAGCGGGCTATAACCTGCGTAAGAGTGTTTGTGGGCGGTGTGTCCCCCGATCAGCAGAACAGCGGCATTGTGGGGGCTTTGTTTAATCAATTGCTGCAAACCCTTCAGAAGCAGAAACAAATTCAGCAACTGGAATTAAGCTGGGTTGGCGATTACAATAAAAAAATGCGCGGAACCTATAGTGCAATTGGTTCTGAACATGCCAAAACTCACGTTACCTATCTAAAACTTTTCGATGAAAGCCTCCCGTTCGAGCGCTTTACAAACGAATTTGAAGGAAAGCTTTATTGAGGAAAAAAAAGTGAGATATTCTTTGGATAAAAGAAAAAATAGTTAATTTTGCACTCCAGTTTTAGAGATTTTAAGCAAGCAGTTGAAGTAACAAGTGATGAAACATCCACCTTTTTGCAAACACAAAGTTTACAAAAACAGCAACCAGGATGTAACATCAGTCCACAAAAAATAAAATTTATTCTGATGAAAAAAGGAATTCACCCCGAAAATTTTAGACTCGTAGTGTTTAGAGATATGTCGAACGGAGAAACATTTCTTACCCGTTCAACGGTTAATTCAAGAGAAACCGTGAAACATACCGATGGCAATGAATACCCCCTTGTAAAAGTGGAAATTTCGAATACCTCGCACCCTTTCTTTACCGGCAAGATGAAATTTGTGGATACTGCCGGACGTGTGGATAAATTCAACACCAAATACAAAAAGCATATCGACAACAAAACCAAATAATTTTTTTTGGTTCAATACCATATAGCCCTGCCTTATCCGCAGGGCTTTTTTATTTCAGCATACTCCATTTTGCCATGGTTTTTCAAACCTCGTGCTTTCTTACTAAATTGCTGTTTCAAATAATATTGAAATGATACTACATAACCTCATTCTGTTTGATGGACCCCATTGGCAGGCCCTTTTACCCTTAAGCTTTACGCGACCAGTGGCCGAACTTAGAGTAGGAATTACAACACTTCGAGAGAAGTGGGAGAGGGTGGCCAACCAGGTTAGCTGGCAGACACAGGATTACCTTGCAACAAAATACCCCGCAAAAAATGAGGCGGAAAATATTTTTGTAGCGGCCAGCGTGTTGCCTCAACCCGATTTCGTTCAGGCAATTAGCCAACTGAAATTCAAACAGGGCCTCACTTATGACGGAAGCCTTGTAGCCTTTAGATACTCAGAATACCATCCTGAGAGCATTGCTGATACTATAGAATTCAAAAAACACTTGATTAGCATTGAGCATACCTGGGATCTATTTCAAAAAAATGATATTGCCCTGCGGTTCGATTTCGAACAGATCACGGCTGGACGTAAAACGGCACTAATAAGCAAAACCAACAACTTACTGGCACCAGAAAATGTGTTTGCCGAGGCAGGTGCCAAACTGGAGTTCGTTACCATCGATGCCTCCGAAGGGCCTGTATACATTGGTGCGGGCGCAGAAATTATGCCCGGAGCCCTTATCAAAGGACCGCTTGCACTTTGCGAGCATGCTACCATTAAAATGGGAGCTAAAATATATGGTGCTACAACCATAGGCCCGTGGTGTAAAGCTGGTGGTGAGATACAAAATTCCCTGCTGCAGGCCTATTCTAACAAAGGGCACGATGGCTATCTGGGTAACGCGGTATTAGGCGAATGGTGCAACCTTGGTGCCGATACCAACAATTCTAATCTGAAGAATAATTACGATAAAGTTAAAATGTGGGATTATACCTCGGAGAAATTTGCCCCTACAGGCTTGCAATTTTGCGGTTTGGTTATGGGCGATCACTCGAAATGTGGCATCAACACCATGTTTAATACCGGCACGGTAGTGGGTGTAAGCACCAATATTTTTGGTAGTGGATTTCCGCGAAATTTTGTACCATCTTTTTCATGGGGTGGGGCATCCGGGTTTTCAGTCTATCCTTTTGAGAAAGCACTCGAAACAGCTCGAATTGTAATGGGTCGTCGAAATCTTTCACTCGATGAACAAGACCAGTCCATCTTGCAACATGTTTTTGATTACACCGAAAAGTTCCGTCGCTTCTAATGCTGGCACAGCAATTGCCTAAGGGCTTTGCCTAAAGTTAAATCGCCGACAACTGACAGCTTGTCGGTTAATGGCATATTGAAGGACGAATAGAAAAGAGAGATGATTGATAAAAACAATAAAAACAATATCTACATAGCTGCCTCCATGTCTGAAGACTCGGAGTTTATTCCATTGATTTCTGAGGAAGACGAGGAATTTATTCTGAATTCGGAGGTACCAGAGTTACTGCCAATTTTACCGTTGCGTAACACTGTGCTTTTTCCGGGTGTGGTATTGCCTATTTCGGTTAGCCGGCAGAAATCGATTCAACTGATACGTGAAATTTATGGCGACAATAAGCTTATCGGAGCTGTATCGCAAATAGATCCGGCCATTGATGAACCGCAGGGTAAAGACTTAAACGAAATTGGCACGGTTGCCCAGATTCTTCGAATTCTCGAAATGCCAGATAGCTCAATCTCGGTGATTATTCAAGGTAAAAAACGTTTCAGAATAAAAGAGATAGTAAGTGCATCGCCCTACCTGAAAGCCAGCGTCAGTGCTCTTGAGGACATAAAACCCCGGGGCAAGGATGCTGAATACGAAGCCATTGTGGGGTCGCTTAAAGACCTTTCTCTTCGTATCATCAATCTTTCGAGCAACATACCCCCAGAGGCTTCTTTTGCAGTTAAAAATATTGGCAGTTCAGCCTTTTTAATCAATTTTATTAGCTCGAACAGCGACATTGCCCTTAAAGACAAGCAAAAATTACTTTCAATTGACCAACTGAAAGTCAGAGGGATAACCCTTTTGGAATACCTGGTGAAGGAAGTACAATTGCTCGAACTAAAAAACGATATACAATCTAAGGTCAAATTCGATATCGACCAGCAGCAGCGCGAATACATGCTGCATCAGCAAATGAAAACCATTCAAAATGAGTTGGGTGGTAACCCCATTGAGCAGGAAATTAAAGATTTGCTTGAGCAGGGGAAAAAGAAAAAATGGAGCGATACGGTGAAAGAGACTTTCGAAAAGGAAGTGCATAAACTTAATCGCCTTAATCCGGCAACTGGCGAATATTCCGTGCAACTTAATTACGTGCAGACTTTGCTGGAATTACCTTGGAACGACTGTACAAAAGATAATTTCAACCTAAAGCGGGCCAAAACCATACTCGATAAAGATCACTACGGACTCGACAAGGTAAAAGACCGCATTCTCGAGCACCTTGCAGTGCTTAAGCTCAAAGGTGATTTAAAATCGCCTATTCTTTGTCTGGTGGGCCCTCCGGGGGTTGGAAAAACCTCACTTGGTAAATCGGTTGCAAAGGCACTCGGAAGACACTACGTGCGCATGTCGTTGGGTGGTTTGCGCGATGAAGCCGAGATACGTGGACACAGGAAAACATACATAGGAGCTATGCCTGGGCGTATTATTCAGAATTTAAAAAAGATTAAATCTGCTAATCCGGTCTTTATGTTAGATGAGATAGATAAACTTGGGCGCGATGCCCATGGCGATCCCTCGTCGGCAATGCTCGAAGTGCTGGATCCGGAGCAGAACAGTACCTTTCATGATAATTTCGTAGAACTTGATTTCGATTTATCGAAGGTATTGTTTATTGCTACTGCCAACACAGTTTCAAGTATTCATCCTGCCTTACTCGATCGCATGGAGATAATCGATATAAGCGGTTATATTATCGAAGAGAAGGCTGAGATTGCCAAAAGACACTTGATACCAAAGAACATAGAAGCCCATGGCTTGAAAAAGATTCATTATACCTTTAATAAAAAAAGTCTTGAGTTTTTAATCGAAAACTACACCCGCGAGTCGGGAGTAAGGCAGCTCGACAAGGCCCTTGCAAAAGTATCACGTGTGATAGCCAAAAAAGTGGCCATGAACGAGGTTTACAATCACGAGCTTTTGTCTGAAAACATCATCGATATTATTGGCAAACCACGCTACCAGCGAGAAAAATCTCAAGGGAACGATTATGCCGGAGTTGTAACCGGTCTGGCATGGACAGCGGCCGGCGGCGATATTTTATTCATCGAAACCAGCCTAAGCCGAGGCAAAGGAACACTAACCCTCACAGGAAATCTGGGCGATGTAATGAAAGAGTCGGCCTTTATTGCACTCGAATACCTAAAGGCACATAGTCAGCTATTGAATCTGGAGCCTGATTTGTTTGAAAAATGGAATGTGCACATTCATGTGCCTGAAGGGGCTATTCCCAAAGATGGACCCTCGGCAGGTATTACCATGGCAACCTCATTGGCATCGGCCTTTACACAGCGAAAAGTTAAACAATACATTGCCATGACGGGCGAAATTACCCTACGGGGCAAGGTTTTGCCAGTGGGTGGAATTAAGGAGAAAATTCTGGCAGCAAAAAGAGCAGGAATCAAGGAGATTTTTCTCTCAGCAGAAAATCGGAAAGATGTGGAGGAAATCAATGAGATTTATATTAAAGGGCTTCATTTTGTGTATGTTAAAAATGTGGTGGATGTATTAAAGGCAGCCTTATTGCATGAGAAAGTAAAAGACGCCTCGGCGATTATTTAAGCCTTGTTATCTTCCTTTCATCGATAAAAAGAGGGTTTTTGCCGATTCTACTTTTGCTAAGCGGGTAGGATTACCTATTTTCGGTGCATAAAACTAAAAACTATGAAAATGGGACCAGGTTTTTTTTGGGGTGTTCTTCTTATTGTTATTGGGTTGAGCATCATTTTTAAGGTAGTATTTGGTGTTAGCATTCTTCGTGTAGCCATTGCTATTGCTTTTATTTTACTGGGTATAAGAATACTTATTGGTAAACCTACTTTATCAAGAAATGAGAGCGACTCTGATGTGCTTTTTAGCAACAGGATTTACACGGAATTTCCGACTACCAATACCGAATACAGCACTGTGTTTAGCAAGAGTGTTTATAATTTTGGCGATGCTGCCATTCCAACCGATAAAATTTTAAAGCTGGAATTTAATACCGTTTTTGGTGATTCGCAGATTATTTTACCTGAAGGACTACCAGTGCGAATTAAAGGAGAAGCTGTATTCGGTGCAGTTAAACTGCCCAATGGAAATGCTGCGGCATTTGGTTCTGCCGATTATGTTTCAGAACACGACTCAGCACTTAGTCATTTTGTTCAAATTGAAGCCAATGCTGTGTTTGGAAATATCGATATAACCCTCAAAAAGCAAGGGTTTTAATGACTCAATTGCCCAAGCTTGTTTTCTGGGACTGGAACGGCACCCTACTCAATGATACAAGCGTATGTGTTCAGGCTATGAATGCCATGCTCACGAAACGTAAGATGCCTGGCATAAATAAAGTGTATTACAGATCGGTATTTGGTTTTCCTGTGAAGAATTATTATCAGCATTTGGGTTTTAATTTTGCTCAGGAGAATTTCGAAGAGCTTTCGGTGGAATTTATCGCAAACTACCAGCACAATTTTCATCTTGCAAACATTCAACCTTACTCGGTAGAAGCACTAACCTATTATAAGAACAAAGGGGTGCGGCAGGTAATTGTTTCGGCTATGGAACAAAGCATGCTAAACAAGCAAGTTGGGGAGGCTAATCTGGATGCTTATTTTGAAGAAGTACTAGGCATTCATAATATTTTTGCAGAAAGCAAGACGCATCTGGCAATGGAGTTTCTTGCAAAAAACACAATCGAATCGGAAAGCATGTTGTTTGTGGGCGATACCCTGCACGACAAGGAAGTTTCTGATGCTTTAGGCATTCGCGCGGTGCTGGTTTCCAACGGCCATCAATCGGCTAGTCGTTTACGAGAAGGAGGGGATCTGGTTATTAATAACCTGAAAAGCTTGCTCGATATCCGATAATCTTACTAATTTTAAGGCAATCGCAGTCTGCACGCAGATGCATTAAAGCGCAGCTACCGGTAGCTTGTAAGAATTCAAAATTCCCAGCCAGATGGAAAAAACACGCATTGCCCTCTTTCCCGGATCCTTCGATCCTTTTACCGTCGGTCACGAATCTGTTGTTCGACGTGCCATGCCCTTGTTCGATAAAATAATTATCTCCATTGGATTTAATATCAATAAAAGCGGATATTTTCCGTTAGAAAAAAGAATGCAGTGGATACGCGATGTGTTCGAAAACGAAAGCAAAATTATGGTATCGAGTTATAGCCAACTAACCATTGATTATTGCAAAGAGGTTGGTGCCCAATACATTTTGCGGGGTTTGCGTACCTCAGCCGATTTCGAATACGAAAGGGCTATTGGTCAAACCAACCGGCTGCTTGCAAAAGGTATCGAAACAGTATTTTTGCTTACCGAATCGCATCATACTTTTATTAATTCTACCATTGTGCGCGACATTATAAGGTATGGCGGCGATGCCTCTTCCTTTCTGCCGGCCCGGCTTAAAATCGACAAAGATTTATTAAAGAATGAATAAATTCCCAGTCTGCCTTTTCCTGCTTTTCTATTGGTCTTCGAGGCTAATGGCGTCTACAATTACTGGTACTGACACCAATTATGCCGGTACCGAAATCATCTGGCTTCAATCTACCGATCCGTTTACTGGCAGCGAGAAAGAATTGTCGCGGGCTTTGGTAGGGGCTGATGGAAAATTTTCTTTCGAACTTCCTGTTTCAGAAGTTACCTATGTGTATGCTTATCTGGGAACCGACAAAGTATTTCTTTTTGTTGAGCCAGAGAAACACTATGAAGCGGTCTTACCTTTCTACCAACCCAAATCCAGAAGCGATAAGCTTAACCCGTTTTTTCGTTACACCGAAGCGCATCTGGGTATTTCCAATGCCAAACACGACGATTTAAATCTACAGATACGCATGTTCGACGATGGTTTCTATCCCTATTATCTGAAGCATACCGAGAAAGTGTTTGCCAACGATGTGGAGTTTCTGCAACTCGACAAGGACATTGCGCAACTCGATAAGCCATTTGCAAAATCTACCCATACTTTTTTTAACGATTACCGTCGCTATAAATACGGACTGCTGCGTTTTGTAGCCTATCAGCACAAGTCGAAAAGTATATCCGACGCCTATTTCAAAAACCAGCCTTTTCTAGCCAATAATCCGGCATACATCGAATTATTTAACCTGGTATACGAAGGTTATTTCGATTATTTCAGCCGCAGCGACGAAGGCAAACAGCTTGCGCCTGCTATTCAATCGAAAAGCTATTCGGCAGTGGTGAAAGTGCTTGAGAAAGATGAGGTGCTTCAACCTTATACTTTACTCAACATGGTGCTGTTAAAATCGTTGCACAGCGAATTTTACGACGATAACTACTCCCGCAGCGGCATGCTCATCTTGCTCGACAGCCTCATTGCTATAGCGGATAATGAAGTTGTGAAATCGACAGCCATGCAAATACACAGCAAGGTAACCCGCCTGATGGCAGGTTATACTCCACCGTTTTTTGCATTGTACGATACCGACAGCAACCTGGTAACACTCGAAAAGTTTAAAGGCAAGTTTGTGTACCTCAATTTCTGTTCGTGCTTCAGTTACACCTGTTTAAACGAGTTTGTGATGTTGCAGAATTTGTACAATAAGCATAAGCAATACCTCGAAATAGTAACCATTGTCCCTGACGACGACCTACAAGTAGTGAATAATTTTATTCAGCGTAGCGGTTACCAATGGACCTTTTTGCATTTCGACAATCAGCCAGATGTGCTCCAACAATATGATGTAAGGGCTTTTCCTACTTATTATTTAATCGACGACGAAGGGAAGCTCTCCTTATCGCCGGCTCCGACCCCAGCTGAAGAGTTTGAAGGCAGGCTGTTTATTCTACTCAGGGCAAAGGGCATCTTATAAATCAGCAATACATTGTAGCATAATGGTAAGACAATTTGCAAGTTCTTATAAAAATCTTTCACTATTTTTACCTTAATTCAATTAATCACTTATAAAAATAATTTAAATGAAAAGCTTATCCTTACTGTTGTTAGGTAGCCTGTTGTTTTTTGGCTGCAGCGGTGTAAAAGTCGTTTCGGATTACGACAAAACCGTAGATTTCTCGAAATACAAAACCGTAGAGTATTATGGGTGGGTGGAAGAAAGCGATGCTATTCTAAGCCGCTTTGATAAAGAGCGCATCGAAGCCTCCTTTGCCCAGGAATTCAAAAGCCGCGGCATGGAAATAGTGAAAGAAGGTGGCGACCTTGTAGTAGCTCTTTTTATTGTAGCGCAACAAAAAACCGAAACTACCGCTAGTTCATACAACTATGGTGGATATGGTTATGGTGGTTATTATGGTTATGGTCCTGGTTATGGCTGGGGCGGTGGCTATACAACTACTACCTATGACACCTATGAGTATTTAGAGGGCACCCTTGTATGCAGTGTGTATGACAAGCAAACCGAGACTCTTGTATGGGAAGGTGTAGGTACTAAAACCATATCCGAGGACCCTAAAGACCGCGAGCGTAACATTCCTTATGCTATAAAAATGATTATGGCTCAATATCCGGTAAAACCTATTGCTACAAAATAGTTAAAACCTTTTTGAAAGAAATACTTTTAGCCGTATAACTAAAAAATCCCGAGATTCTTCGGGATTTTTTATACTATTAAACGCAGTTATTTATGCAAATAGCGGCGATAATAATATGGTTTATAAGTATTCTATGGTTGGATATGATGCCTTTAATTCTTGTGAGTTGTTCATCGGGTTAACAAAAAATCGATAATGGTTTTAGCTAAACTAAAATGGGGTAGCCGATAAGTACCTGGATTACAAAAACAGAATCCTGATACGTCGATTCTTTCAGATTAAAGAATCCAGACGAGTATTCTCTAAAATCGCATAAGTATTATCCCGAATTTCTTTAAACACATTGCGGATTTTGCAGCTTTCTTCCTTCTTGCAAAATTCACAAGATTGGTAAGCCTTCTCCGATACACAATAGAGCAATGCAATCGATCCTTCGAAATGACGAATTACCTCCAGAAGGCTCACCTCTTTGGGACCTTTGAGCAGAAAGTATCCTCCTGTCTTTCCAAGCTTGCTTCCTAAAATCCCCATTTTTTTAAGTTCCAATAATATCGATTCCAGAAATCGTTGAGGAATATTTTCTGTCCTGGCAATTTTACTGATTTGAATTGGTCCATTTCCATACTCTCTGGCAAGATTGGTAAGGGCTAACATTGCATATCTGGTTTTCTTCGAAAGCATAGTTACACTGGGGTTAAGCTTGTGATAACAATTACAAGTTTACTAATATTCTTATGATACTCAAAATCAAAGCAGTTTTATACTTATTGATTTTACGTTTTTATACTTATTGCTACAAATACAATTATCGGTTTTATTTGTACACTAAATCAATAGACTTTAAGTAATAGCGATACGATAACGATCGGAACCTACATAACGAATTAATTATAACAACATTATGAAAAAAATTTACATCATTTCAGCACTAATATTTTTGAGTGCATTTATAAAAGCACAAACCACAAACGATATATTGAATGTTTTAATTGAAAATGGAGGAATCAGTCAAACTCAGGCCGATTCACTTCGGGCAGAAGCAGCCATTAAAGAACAAGAATCTGCTGCCAAGAAAAAATCGTTTCAGATTACTTCCAGCAAAGCACTTAAAATTGGTGGTTATGGTCAATTTCGTTTTCAATACTTCGAAGAAAAACAAAAAGAAAGAGTAGATGGTTTTGATATCCGCAGGGCTTATCTTGATATTAGGGGCGATATCACTCCTTACTGGAGCTATCGTTTACAAACCGATTTTGCTGTATCACCCAAAATTATTGATGTGTACACCGAACTTAAACCACGTGAGGAAATCAGTTTTACAATAGGTCAGCAATTATTACCATTTTCATTAAATAACCTAACATCGAACACCAAACTAATCCTTGCCGACAGGGCACAGGTGGTTGAGGCTGCAACTTTTCGCAGGGGTGATGTACTGGGTGACAATAATGGCCGCGATATAGGAATTTCAGCTTTTGGTAGTCTGGTATCATTTAATGATTTAAAGCTTATCGAATACCGTATTGGTGTTTTCAATGGTTCAGGAATAAACAGAGCTGATTTAAATGAAGGTAAAGACATTTCGGGCAGATTAGTACTTCATCCAATTAAAGGTCTAGACCTGGGCGGATCGTTTATTTCAGGTTGGACACCTGACTCAATTGCACTTAGCAAGATTGGCATAAATGTTAAATCCGAACAACTCGGAAAAAGACAAAGACTTGGTGGTGAAATTAATTACAACTATAAATTCTTAAATGCTTCGGCAGAATACATTGTTTTTGAAGATGGAAAGGTATCGCGCTCTGGTTATTATGCCCAAATTGCAGCTTTTCTTTTGCCTAACAAAGTTCAAGTTGCGGGTCGTTACGATACATTTGATAAGGACGTGGATAAAGACAAGAATATTACCAACAATATTACCCTTGGTGTAAACTATTACATCAACACGAATGCTGCGCTTCAGATTGCATATACTTTTAGGAGCGAAGAAAAGGCAGCTACTCAGTTAACAAACGACTATGCTGCATTACAGTTGCAAATCAGTTTCTAATTGGGTCAATCGAAAGTTAAACATAAATTAAAACAGATAAAAATGAAAAAATCACTTATAGCAGCCATTTTAGGAGTGTTTTTGTTTAACATTATCACTCCAAAGCAAGCTCAGGCACAAGATAAATTACAAGGTAAAATTTCACTTTCGGGTGCATGGGCGTTGTATCCGCTGGCAGTTAAATGGGCCGAAGAGTTCAAAAAGCTGCATCCTGGAGTAAAAATCGATGTATCTGCAGGTGGCGCTGGAAAAGGAATGACCGATGCCGTTTCAGGGCTTGTTGATATCGGAATGGTTTCTCGCGAAATCTATGCCGAGGAAGTTAAAAAAGGAGCCTATGCCTTTGCTGTTGCCAAAGATGCAGTGGTGGCAGTTGTCAACGAAAAAAACCCTGCGATTAACGATGTTCTGGCAAAAGGATTGAAAAAAGATGCTGCCTCCAATATCTGGATTTCAGGAAAATACAAAAGCTGGTCACAAGCTGTGGCAACAACTTCAAAAGCCCCTATTCATGTATATACACGTTCCGATGCTTGTGGTGCTGCCGAAACCTGGGCAAAATATTTTGCTAAAAAACAGGAAGACTTATTAGGTAGTGGAGTATTTGGAGATCCGGGACTTGCTCTGGCTGTTAAAAAAGATCCGCTTGGAATAGGATATAACAATATCGGATATGTATACGACCACACTAACAGGAAACAAATCCCCGGTATTAAAGTAGTTCCACTCGATATTAATAACAACGGCAAAATCGATACCGATGAAAATTTTTATGGTACGCTTGATGAATTGGTACAAGCTATTGCCACAGGGAAATACCCTTCACCTCCGGCGAGGGACCTTTACTTTGTAACCAAAGGCAAACCAACTAACCCGGTTGCAGCAGCCTTCATTAAGTGGGCACTTACCGATGGCCAGAAGTATGTGCTGGAAGCTGGTTATATTAATTTTTCAAATGAAAAACTTTCTGGTGAGATAAAAAAGCTTTGAGAATATGTTAAGATATAGATTGTTCAAAGACAATTTTGCCCGGCATTCTATGCTGGGCATTACCATTTTTTGCCTCACAATACTATTTATCATAGGGGCAGGCCTGGCAATTAAATCGATGCCGATATTGCAGGAGAAGAGTTTATGGGAATTGCTGGCAACGAGCAATTGGAAACCGTTCAAAGGCGATTTTGGATTTCTGACCTTTATACTCAGCACACTTTATGTAACTTTTCTTGCTATTCTTATAGCATTGCCAGTGTCAATTCTATCATCGATCTATTTTAGCGAATATGCATCAAAAAATGTAAAGCGTTTCTTCAGCCCTGTAATTGATTTACTGGCCGGGATACCTCCTGTTATCTATGGGGTATGGGGAACATTAACCATTGTGCCGTGGATATCGGAAAAATTAGCGCCTCACTTTGTCGATTTTACAACCGGATATAGTGTTCTGGCTGGAGGCATCGTTTTGGCCATTATGATAATACCTGTAATTATTAGTATCCTAACCGAAGTTTTTAATGCAATTCCAAAAGATATCCGGGAGGCTTCCTGGTCGTTAGGGGCTACCAAATGGGAAACAATTAAAAAAGTTGTTTTACGAAAATCATTACCTGGAATGATAGCCGGTGTTGTTCTGGCTCTCTCACGGGCTTTTGGCGAGACAATTGCAGTACTTATGGTTTGCGGTAATTTTACCGATTTACCCAAAACCATTTTCGATGCATGCTATCCCCTACCTGCTTTAATAGCCAATAATTATGGCGAAATGATGTCGCTGCCAAGTTACGAATCGGCACTTATGTTTTCAGCGTTATTGCTATTTGTAATTATTGTTTTGTTTAATGCTGGTTCGCGCCTTGTTTTAAATCGAATTAACACCCGCCACATATGAGAAAGCTCGAAGAAAGAATATTTAAAGCTCTGATGATCGGATCAACCATCCTTATCATCTCTGTATTGCTTTATATAATTTTTATTATAGTAAGCAAGGGTTTACCTTCCCTGACATGGGATATGGTTACCAAAATTCCGTCCGGCGGTTTTTACCTTGGAAAGGAAGGAGGAATTCTGAATGCGATAGTAGGTTCGCTATTGTTAATTACTGGTTCCGTGATTCTAAGCTTATCGATTAGTTTGCCGGTTGCCTTGTACATCAATTTTATTATCCGTAAAAACTCCAGATTTTCAAACGTTGTAAGGTTTTCGTTCGATATACTTTTTGGAGTACCATCGATAGTTTATGGAGCTTTTGGATTTATGCTTATGATCTATTTTGGATTACAGGCATCGCTTCTTGGTGGAATAATTGCCGTTTCATTGCTAATTATGCCAATATTGGTTAGGTCAATCGATGAAGTGGCTGCTTTTGTATCGCGTGAGCTTATCGAAGCCCCAATGTCGCTTGGTGCAACAAGATTTGAGACGTTGGGTGTGATTGTACGACAAATTACACCTGGCATCACAACAGCAATTTTATTAGCGGTTGGCCGAGGTATCGGCGATGCAGCCACAGTGCTGTTTACAGCAGGCTTCACCGACAGTATACCTACATCTCCAGGACAGCCCGCAGCAACCTTACCGCTGGCTATCTTCTTTCAATTGGGAAGCCCCATGGAAGAAGTGCAAAACCGGGCATACGCAGCAGCGCTTATACTTACTATAATTATATTAATATTAAGTCTTTCAGCACGATTTTTTAGTGCTAGGCTTTCAAGATCTAAAATTTAATACTATGAATAATCTGGCAGAAAAATTCATTAATCCGGTGCTTTCGTTAGAGAAAGAGCAGAGTACACACATTACACCATTACTAAAAGTAGAAAATCTGAATGTTTACATACAGCGAAAACATATTCTGAAAAATGTAAACCTCACTATACCTGATAAAAGCATAACCTGTATTATTGGACCATCGGGCTGCGGAAAAACCACACTTCTCAGGTCGTTTAACCGTTTACACGACGATTCGGCAGATGTAAAACTAACCGGCAGCGTTATTATTGATGACGAAGATATTTATGGAAAAGATGTTGAAGTTACCCATATCCGAAAAAAAATGGGTCTGCTTGCTCAAAGACCAACAGTATTGCCTATGTCGATTTACGATAATGTTGCATACGGACCCAGACTATACGGAATAAAGCGGAGGAGGCAACTATTCGAAATTGTAAAGCATCAGCTGGAAGCGGTAGGCCTGTGGGCAGAAGTGCGAGATAGATTAAAAACTCCTGCAATACGTCTATCTATTGGCCAGCAGCAAAGACTTTGTCTGGCAAGAGGTTTGGCTGTAGAACCTGAATTTATACTTGGCGACGAAGCCACTTCGGCACTCGACCCCTTGTCGACCACCAAGATCGAAGAACTATTTTTAGAACTCAAAGATAAATACAGCATAGTACTGGTAACACATACTTTGCGTCAGGCCAAACGAATAGCCGATTATATAGCCTTTATGTACCTTGGTGAGTTAATTGAATTTGGTTCGGCAGAGGATTTTTTTAACAACCCGAAACAGGAGTTGACGAAGCAATATTTGGCGGGTAGTTTTAGTTAAACTTATGCTATTATATTTTAAGAGAAAGGCTGCCTTTTAGAGCAGCCTTTCATTATTTCAGTAATTGTGTTATTCGTCTTTGTCATCGGCAACGTATGCTTTCAGCAGCTCTTCCTGAACATCGCCAGGTACGGCACCGTATTCGGCAAATTTCATCGAATACCAGGCTCTTCCGCCGGTAACGGAGCTGAGGGTAGTCTGGTATTTGTTCATCTCTGCCAGGGGTACTTTGGCCAGTATTTTCTCTACTCCTTTTTCGCTCGTCATGCCCTGAACAATAGCCCTGCGGCCCTGTAGGTCGCTCATTACATCGCCCATGCGATCCGAGGGCACATACACCTCCAGGTCGTTAATGGGTTCGAGAATTTTTGGTCCGGCATTTTTAAAGGCCATACTAAAAGCATTACGACCAGCCAGTTTAAACGAAATCTCGTTCGAATCCACCGGGTGCATCTTACCATCGTAAACATACACGCAAATGTCGCGGGCATAAGAACCGGTAAGCGGGCCCTCTTCCATTTTTTCCATTATTCCTTTCAGAATGGCAGGCATAAAACGGGCATCGATCGAGCCACCGACTATGCAGTTATAGTATAAAAGTTTACCACCCCAGAGGAGTTTAACTTCTTCCTGGTTACGTACCGAAAGCTTTTGTTCTTTGCCATTTATTTTGAACATATCTTTTGGCTTGGAACCTTCGATATAGGGTTCAATGATAATGTGTACCTCGCCAAATTGTCCGGCACCTCCTGATTGTTTTTTATGGCGGTAATCGGCCTGCGCTGCCTTAGTGATTGTTTCGCGATAGGGAATTCGGGGCTTCACATATTCTGTTTCGATCTTAAATTGGTGATCGAGGTGCCATTTTAAAATATTGAGGTGGTATTCTCCTTGTCCCGAAATAATTATCTGCTTCAGCTCTTTGGAATATTCAATGAGAATGGTGGGGTCCTCGTCATGCATGCGGTTGAGTGCTTCTCCGAGTTTCTCCTCGTCGCCCTCGCTGTGGGGTTTGATGGCAGCACGGAATTTGGGTTCTGGGAACCGCATCGGATCGAAGGCAATGCCCTTTGTGGACAAAGTATGGTTAAATTTGGTGGCTTTAAGCTTCACCGTCACTCCTATGTCGCCGGCTACCATGCTTTCGACTTTTTGGCGGTTCTTGCCAGCGGAAGCAAATAATTGCGAAATGCGCTCCTTGTTCTGCGTTTTAGAGTTGATGAGGTCCATCCCTTCTTTCACGGTCCCTGACATAACTTTAAAAAAGTTCACCTCTCCAATATGTGGTTCTATACTTGTTTTGAATACAAAAAGACTAGTATCGCCATCGGCTTTGCATTCTACAGGTTTACCCGCAGAATCTTTAGGGGTTTCCAACAGATGGGGTGATGGGGCAACGTTGGTAATAAACTCAAGCAAGCGACCTACGCCCATATCTTTTTTTGCTGAGCAGCAAAAAACCGGATAAATGGCACGGTGTAGCAAACCTGCGGTAATACCTTTGCGCATTTCGTCTTCGGATAGCTCACCTTTTTCGAAGAATAGTTCCATGAGTGTGTCATCGTTTTCCGCACACTTTTCAACCAAAATATTGTGCAGTTCAGCAGCTTTTTCGGCTTCTGAGTCTGGAATAGGAACGGCCTCGCGACCACCCCCTTCTTTAAGTATGTATTGTTTCATCAACAATACATCGATAATTGATTTAAACCCCGATCCAACTTCTACAGGGTATTGTACGATGGTTACATTTTTTCCGAACCGTTCTTTGGCCATTTCTATTGTACGGTCGAAATTCGATTTTTCATGATCGAGGTGACTGGCAACCAGAATGGCGGGTTTGCCATAGTTTTGCAGGTTGCGGAAGTTAATTTCAGTCCCTACTTCCACGCCGTTTTGGGTATTCAACAGCAATAAGGCTGTATCGGCTGCATAAAGCGACGATACTACACCGCCCACAAAGTCGTCAAGGCCTGGGGCATCGATTATGTTTACTTTTTTGTTGTTGTACTCGGTGTACAATACCGACGAAAATACTGAGTTGCCATTGGTATGCTCAATATCGCGGTAATCGGAGGCTGTATTTTTCGATTGTACCTCACCACGTCTGTCGATTACTTTTCCTTCGTAAAGCATAGCTTCGGCAAGCGTGGTTTTACCCGCCCCTGAGCTGCCAACAAGCACAATGTTTTTGATTTGATCTGTTGCGTATGTCTTCATGTTTTCAAATAGTGGTTAGAATTAAACTTTGGTTCTATGACAATAGAGTATTCGTTTCACCTTTTATGAGAGCTTAACAAATGTAACAATTTTTTAATATCGGTCAAGAGTAGCGACCTTAAATGTAGCGGGTGTTGATAAATCCTTTGGAGGGCATTTACAGTGCAGACGCGAAGTATTTTTTACCGAGATTAAATTGTTACGCTGGGTTTTGCTGGAGGTATATACGTTTTAATTGCGAAACGATTATTTCCATCTCCTCAGGGGAGTGATGCGGACGTAGGAAACTGTCGATAAGGTTTGTTTGGTTGGCTGCCAGTTGAGGATACCAGTCGCCTGGTTCTGGCAGGTCGTTTAACTTCCGGGGTAGAATATGAATGTGTAGGTGTGGGATGGTTTGCCCTGCATCTTCACCTTCTTGCAGGGTCCAATCGAAGGCTTTTGAGTGGAAGGCCATCTGCAGGGTTTTTATTACCCGGCGGCTAAATGAAACTAGTTCGGTGAGGGTTGATTCCTCTAGTTCCATAATTGATTCCAGATGCTCGTTTGGAACGATGAGGCTATGTCCGGGTAAAACAGGTGCCAGGTTATAAAGGGCACTGAAATGGGTGCTTTGGGCAAAGCATGCCTCGCTGGAGGTTGGGGAACAAAAGGGGCAAAGAGTCGCTGTCATAGCTTTGAACTGGAATTAGTAGCCTCAGTTTACTTGATATAGAATAATTAGTTCGGTTAAGTTTTTTTGAATCGATTTTGTTCAAAAGAATTTGCGCAAAACGAGACTAACCCCCAATGGCAAACATATTCCGGTTAGTGAGCTTCGAATCGGCCTGATCCCCAAAAAGGAGTTGCCCCCCATGCACCGCTTCTTTCTGGCAAAGGGCTTTGCGAATAGTGGTTTCCAGATCCTGACCCTGCCGGTAAGGGCCAATCAGGTCGTATTCATCGGCTCCAAACAGGCAATTCTTAATTTTCCCATCGGCCATTACCCGGATACGGTTACAGTTTTCGCAAAAGGGATGGCTTAGGGTTCCTATCATCCCAATTTTTCCCATAGCTCCATCGGCTTTGTAATACACCGAAGTTTGTCCAACCGGGGTTTCTTCCTGCTGCAGAGAAAATTCCGAGAGTAGCACCTGAAGCATGCTATTCTGATTCAGGGTTTTACCAAAATTCCAGTTATTGTCTTTAAAAGGCATAAACTCAATAAATCGCACCGCTATGGGATATTTTATAGCTAACCTGGCAAAATCGATCAACTCGTCGTCGTTGACACCCCGCATGATTACTGCATTTACTTTTACATCAAACCGAAGCTTAATAGCAAGTAAAAGGTTGGCATACACCCGATCGAAGGCATTTCGCCCGGTAATGTTATTAAAGCGTTCGGGTTTCAGACTGTCCAGGCTAATGTTAATTTTCTTTAATCCCGAAGCCTGAAGGGTACTAAAATAGCGGTCGAGCAGGTAGCCGTTGGTAGTGAGTGCCAGTTCTGCTCCACAATCTTTTAGGGCTTTAATCAAAAATTCGAACTGCGGGTAAACAAGCGGTTCTCCACCTGTAAAACGAATCTTTTTTATCCCCATACGGATAAATATCTTTGCCAGTTGAACGATTTCATCGGCCGACATTAAACCGGTATTTTTTTCACAGGTTTTGTTCTCCGGTTTGCAATAACTGCACGAAAAATTGCAATCGTTGGTAATGGACAAGCGCAGGTAGTCGTGAACCCTTCCGAAACTGTCGATTAGCATTTTATTTTTATTCTCGGTTTCGCTTCCAGTCATAAGTGTTATCGTGATAAATTTCCTTTCCAAAAACCGGAACTTCTCGCTTAAAAGTATTTACAATGTCTGGCAAGGCAGCAAACACTTCGTTCCGATGAGTGCCCTGCACCTCAACCCTAAAGCAGCATTCGTTCACCTGAATCATGCCCTGGCTATGCCAAATGAGGGCTGAATGCAGATTGTATTTGGCAGCAACCCGGTTCAACAGGTCAATGGCGATGGGTTTTGCCATTTTGGGTTCGAGTGTAAAATCAATTGCTTCCACGCTTTTGTTTTGCTGTATATCGGCCCGCACATGCCCTTCAAATATAGCTACTGCCCCTGTGTTGCTATGGCTGATGGCAGTATTCGAATTTGAAATTGGCCCCCGAATAAAATAACAATCGATCATTTTCCAGTCTTACACTTATATTGTTTCAGGCATGCCTGGCTGAGCTCTCAGCCACCTGCAAAGGGAGGTAAAAGGCTAACTTCGTCTAGCTGCGTAAGCATGTATGCACTGTTTGAGTTTTTTTTGTTGTTGATAAAAACGGCAAACAACTCTGTCTGTATTTGTGGCCAACGGTGGTAAAGCTCGTTCAGAAGATCCTGAATAAAAACTTTATCTGTAAGTATTATCTCGTTGTCAACACCCCTGATTTCGGCCAGTTGGCCGTAATATTTCACATGAATTTCCTTCATTAATTAAAACAGCACTTTTCAAATTCTCTCAACAAAAAATCCCGGTTTTTTACTTCCAATTCCCTAAACTGCACTACTATCTTTAATCCGGCCTCGGTAAGCACGGTTCCTCCGCCATTTTTTCCTCCGCTTTCTTTCTTTACCAGCGGGGTTTGCGCCTGATCGTTCATCGATTTCACGAGCTCCCATGCTTTTTTGTACGACATGCCAAGTTTTTTGGCAGCCTGTGCAATAGATCCGGTTTCGCGGATGTATTCGAGCAGGCTGATTCGGCCACTTCCAATAAAAGGGAAGCCATTCTTTTCGATCCAGATACGGTTTTCGATTTTAATTTCAGGCATCATGGCGTTAGGTTTTGGTGTACATAACGAAAGTACAAAAAGAAAAATTCAAAATCAATTTATAAAGAATGAATTAAGATTATCTGATGTCTTGCAGAGCAGTAAAAACTCTGCTGGCGCTGGTTACTGCCATAATAAATAATCGATACTTTTTTTACCTTTATAAAAATAGAATTTCGATGCACACCATCCTCAATCACCCACTTATTACTCACAAATTAGCACAAATTCGCCGCAAGGATACCGGCACCAAGGACTTTAGGCAAAACCTCGACGAAATTGCCGGACTTATGGCTTATGAGATAACCAGAAACCTTCCTCTTAAGCCTATAGAAATAGAAACTCCTGTAGGTGCTTGTTCTACCTTTGAGCTTTCGAAGGAGGTTGTGTTGATTCCCGTTCTACGTGCCGGGCTTGGAATGGTTGATGGCATCACACGACTGATACCCACCGCCAAAGTGGGGCATATTGGTCTTTGCCGCGACCATGACACACTTGAGCCTCATGAGTATTATGCTAAATTCCCCGAGAACCTGCCACGTGCCGTGGTGATTGTGTTAGATCCTATGCTGGCAACAGGGGGGAGTGCAGTGGCAGCTATTGCTGCCCTGAAGAAACGAGGTGCCTGCTCCATTAAACTGGTAAGCATTGTTGGTGCTCCCGAAGGATTAAGGCGGGTTGAAAAACAACATCCCGATGTAGAGATTTGGCTGGCTGCCCTTGACGAGAAGCTCAACGAAAAAGGATATATTGTACCTGGCCTGGGCGATGCAGGTGACCGGATTTTCGGCACACAATAATGGTTCTGCCTGGCCGAATGAACCTATGCTTTAAATTTTCGAATAAACCCAAGTAAGATAATTTTATCTATGATTCCTTCTTCCGAACTTCTTTTAACCCCAGACGGCTCCATTTATCATTTAAGACTTAAGCCCGGGCAACTGGCTGATGACATTATTCTGGTGGGCGACCCCGACCGGGTTGAACTGGTAGCTAGCTTTTTCGACTCGATTGAATTTGCACAAAAAAACCGCGAGTTTAACACCATCACAGGCCAATACAACGGCCAAAGATTTTCTGTCATTTCAACCGGTATAGGAGTGGGGAATATCGACATCGTACTCAATGAGCTCGATGCACTGGTGAACATCGACTTTTCCACCCGCAATTTAAAAGAAGAGAAAAGAGTGCTTCATATAGTGCGTATTGGAACCTCCGGCGCATTGCAGCATGACATTCCTTTGGGAAGCTACATACTTTCGGACCGGGCAATTGGCTTCGATGGTTTGCTTAATTTCCAGCAAAATCGCAATGCAGTGTGCGAATTGGATCATGAGAAAGATTTATTGCTTCACTTTCCAGAATTAAGGCAGATTGTTTTGCCTTATATAGTGAATGGTTCAGCCCACTTATTGGAGAAACTGAAAGATTCAAATACTCATAGGGGGATTACGCTTACTGCACCCGGATTCTATGCCAGCCAAGGTCGTGTGTTGCGCATGGAGCTGGCAATGCCTGGATTCAACGATAAAATTGAGCAATATACCTACAAGGGGCAGAAAATTACCAATTACGAAATGGAAACATCAGCCTTGTATGGCTATGCCCGACTCCTTGGACATGAGGCTGCCACAATATGCCTGGCATTGGCTAATCGCCCCCGGAAAGAGGCACTGAAATCGTATGAGAAAGAAATGGAAACACTCATCGGAACTACACTATACAAGATGCTGGATTAGTTTTCGGAAATGCCCTACAAAATCATAAGAAATTATTCTACTTTCTCCCTCTTGTAATCGGAGGGCAATGAGGCTCAACAAGCCATGTTACTATTTACGATACCTCAAAACTGAAAATAAATAAAAGGCGTTAAACTGGCCGATACCGATTGATAGATAATGAATACAACCAGAAAACTTATGATAATTTTTTGGTAGAGCGGGCAACGTATAAACCAGTCGCGGCCGGTATTTTTTAAGCTCTCTGGCAGCCAATGCAGCACCATTCCGAAGGTCAGCATCGAGAGCGATTTCCAATAGTTAGCTATCATTTGGGGTAGGGCCTCCCAGCCAAAATTGGTTCCAATCTGCCTCAGCAAATCAGAAGTGCCCTGCATCGATTCGCCCCTGAACCAGATACGTGTAAAGGTGATAAAGGTAAAGGTAAGGGCAATACGCCAGGTGTTGACCAACCAATGGTTGCTGTGTTCGTAGGGGTTTATCTTCTTCCAGCCTTTGTACACGAGCAAGCCCAGTCCATTAAGCCCTCCCCAGACAACAAACATCCAGCTCGAACCATGCCAGAGGCCACCCAGCAGCATGGTCATCATCAGGTTAATGTTGGTTGTGACACCTGTTTTTATGGACGGAAATATGCGCGTGAGTATCCATACTCCGGCCACGGCAACTAGAATTATTGGAATAACAATCAGTTTGGCAGTCAGCAGAATTACAAACAGCAACACAACACTCAGGCTAATGTAGGTAAAGCCTGTGGCAGACCGGTTGCCGCCCATGGGAATATACAGGTAATCCTTCAGCCACGAGGAGAGCGAGATGTGCCATCGTTTCCAGAAATCACCTACATTTCTTGCCTTGTAGGGCGAGTTGAAGTTTACCGGCAAATGAAACCCCATGAGCATGGCCACCCCAATAGCAATATCGGTATAGCCCGAAAAATCGCAATAAACCTGCATAGAATACCCAAACAAAGCCGAAATATTTTCGAAGCCTGAGAAGGATGCCGGGTTAGAAAACACTCGGTCGATAAGGTTGACGGCCAGGTAATCGCCAATCAACATTTTTTTTGTAAGTCCTTTCAGAATAAAATAAAAAGCCAAGCCAAATTCGTAATAAGTAAGCTTGTAATCTTTATAAAGTTGGGGAATAAACTCGGCAGCTCTCACAATAGGTCCAGCAACCAGTTGCGGAAAGAACGATACATAGAAACCAAAATCGGCCAGGTTTCTTACTGGCTTAACCAAGCCGCGGTACACATCGATCGAATAGCTTATGGTTTGAAAAGTAAAAAACGAAATACCTACCGGAGGTAGCATTCTTCCAAGATCGAAATGGGTACCGAAAAGGGCATTCGACCAACTGGCAGCATGGTTTACTACTTCGAGCTTGGTATTAAACACAGAGTTAAAGGTTTCGGTAAAAAAGAAATCGTATTTAAAAAAGGCCAGCACACTCAGATTCAGAAATATACTTAGTGCCAGCCATAATTTTTTAGTCGTTTTTTTGGCAGAATTACCAATGGCTATTCCTATCCCATAATCGGTTAAGGTTGAAAAGAGCAGAATGAATAAGAAGAATCCACCGGTTTTATAATAGAAAAATAGACTGATGGCAAATAGATAAGCATTGCGCAGGCTTTTGTTTTTATAGAGAATGGAGTAAAATACCAACACCACGGCAAAAAATCCCCAGAAGAAAAACCGCGTAAAGATAAGCGGATTGGCCGGATCGAAGAGAAAGACAGATTGCAGAAATTCTTTCATTGCTGTGAGTTATGGAATTGTTTTCACTGCCAGTGGGGCAGTATCATCCGAGTGGTATTCGATATAGCGTTTGTCAAGATTTTTTTCCCATCCCTGGAGTAAGGCAGTAGTCAGCAGGTTTCCTTTCAGTGTATATCCTTCTTTTGTAAAATGCACCCTGTCGTAGCGCATCAGCTGCTGGTTGTACCAGACTTGCGATGAACCAATTCCACCCATAATAGAAAAGAAATCCCACACGCCATAATTGTTCGATGCGGCCAACCGGTATATCTCTTTTCTTAACAATGGCACATTCTGATTCACATACCGGGCATGGTAATAAGCATCATTTGGCACAGTGAGCAATATACCGGCCCGGGGGCAGGCTTCCATGCAGATACTCAAAAGCCGGGAATACTCCTGGTAATATTTTTCGCTATCGAAGCTGCGTGTATTGGCATCGTTGGTGCCGATGGAAAGAATAATCAGGTCGGGCTCAAGACTAGTGAGGTGCAAAGCAAACAATTCGCAGGCAAGATAAGAACCTACACTGGCTCCGTTAACACCTATGGCATGGTAAACCAAACCGGGGCCATCGGTTTCTGTCAGAAGTCCCAGAAGGGTAAAATTCTGGTTTGTACTGTCTGGCCTCTCAATTATCAGGTTTATTTTGTCAGTATCTGGGGAATTAAAAAGCGAATACCCCAGCTCGGGGAAGTATAACCCGGTAAGAAGTGTATCGCCAGATTGGAGAGACAGCTTAAAATCGCTTGGCAGGTGATATACCCTAAGTTTGTCGAAACGATAGGCAATAGTCGAATCGCCATTGATATCAATTTGTATCGAAGCATTCTCTTCGGTAATCAAAGCCATTCCAGTAAGGCCAAGTGGGCAGATGAAGGGGATTTTGGTACTTTTACAAACTGTCCAGTTGCCAGTATAACTGACTTTAAAATTCGAAGGGTTGTTGGTTTGTGCCATCGAAAATGGAAAAATAAGGCCTCTGCCACCATTCATATCGTATTGAATCGACTGCAGGTTTTTGCGCACCTGGTGGGTGTATATATCGGCCTGAATGTGCGAGCCACCAATGTGCACAATGTTTATTTTCCCGCTGCCAAAACGCACCAGGCTGTCGATTTTATAATAAAATGGTTCGAAACAATTACTGTCAGCAGGGGTTACTAGCTGGTTTTCGCTATATTGAACATTAGGATTAGGGGTAGGCTTTATGAAATACCCATTCTGCTGCGAGCGGACGTTTTTACTGAGTGCGAAAAAAATAAATATCAGCAGACTCAGTTTCATTGGGGTAAAGATTTCGGCTTTCGGCTATAAAGCTGGTATTCGTATAGGAGGGCATTGTAAAACATGTTGGCAATGATATTGGCTCCCCGGGGTGTAAAGTGGACAAAATCGCTCGAGGCAAGGGCAGGTTTGGCGAACACCCAGCTGGGCATGGAGTTTTTTCCTCCCATGGCTTCGTACATATCCCAATAGGCAGCACCCGCCCTGAAACTGGCTTTTTTCATCGCATCGCGAATGGATTCAATGTTAGGATATGATTCGTAGCGGTTGTTAACCTTTTGCGACATATCAGAAAGGCCTACCACAATAATTTCAACACCCGGCGAATTCTCTCGGATAAATTTAAGCTGGGCATAAAACCAGCGCTCGTAGTAACTATAATCCTTCCGAATGTTCGGCACTATGTTGCCTCCGAACTGCAAAATTATTAGTTTGACATCGAGTTTCTCGACCATTGCCCGAAACAATTCAGCATTGTTATTCGAAAAAACCAGCCCTGCCGATCCTCGCATGGCAATGTTGTCGACTGCTACTCCGGATTTAGCATCGAGGGCTATGCCATATACTTCTGGGCTGCTTTGGCCGCTTAGTTCAATATACAAATTGTTCACGGGGCTGTTGAAGTACCACTGTATTTGTTTAAGCCCTTCGGAAGGAAAATAGGTACCTGTATCGGCTATTTCTTGGTTTACCATAATTTTTACCGAGAAGGGGTCTGCTCCATAGCCATACAATAGTCGGCACTGTTCAAACTCTTTGGTATTCTTATAGGCATAGGGCGATTCTCGTATAGAAATCCATGCGGTTTCTTTCGCCGGCTTGTTTTTTTTTGGGGTTAGGGGTTGAGGGGTAAAACTACTGAAGCCGGCCAAAATTCCATAGCGGTTATGATTTACCAGTGTATCACGTTTGCCATAGAGTGTATAGCGGTTCCAGTTATCGCTTGCCCGGTGAAATACCGAGAAACTAAAATCATATGGCTGGCTTGCCGGCACCAATCCCACGCCGGCTCCTCCGAATTTATTCTGCAGGCGGTTTCGCAGGAGAGATGTCATCCGGTCGCCTTCGATTTGCGAATCGCCAAAGTGCATAATGCGCACAACTTTTTCTTGCTTCTGAGCCTTTTCGAGGGCATCGAATACAGCATAAAGAAGGGTCTTGTCGTGGTTGGGAAATTGAATTTTATATACCGATTCATTCAAACTGTCTACATTGGCGCGCAAGGTATCGCTTACTATTGGCATGCTGTCTGCATCGTTGTTCAGTAGCAGAGAAACTTCAAGTGGGCTATTTTCTGCAATTATTTTACTGATATCGGCATATTCCTCCTCTTTCGAAAAAAGGTCTTTGGCTTGATAAAACCGTATTTTTGAATTGTCGGTTAAGCGTATGCCATCCTCAGGAATTACAACCGAGGCTACCAGCATTAAGGTAAACACCGTGAGCAGAAACAAGAGGGTGATATGGGGTCGGACAATCATGAACGGTGGCGGAGAATCAGGTTATGATTTGGGCTTAATGCGAAGTTTCTGTCCCGGTTTCAGTGAGCTGGCATTACTGATGTTGTTCCATCGCATTATGTCGGTATCGCTTACGCCCGGGTACTGCTTGGCTATGTCCCAGAGGGTATCGCCTGAACGAACAGTGTAAATTTCAAAATCGCCCTGGCTGTCATTAGATGGCTGGGTTGCCACAGCGGCCGAAGAACTAACTGTTTTTCCTATTCTGGCTTGTTTTTGTGCATAGGTCATATCGTTCAAATCGGCATAATTACCTGCACTGTTTTTATGTTTGTAGATAGCAAGCTTTTGTCCGGCACGAATGGTATTTCCTCTGATGTTGTTCCAATACGCAATGTCTGAGGTACGCACATTGTACCATTGTGCGATAAGGCCAATGGCATCGCCCGATTTTACGGTATAGTTAAGCTTCACATAATCTGGCCCCGGAGCCTGTGGGGCATGTGCCGTATATTGCTGAGGTTCGGCTGTTTGCTTTGAATTAAAGTAAACCGAATCTTTGTAATGATAAATAGAATCCTGGAGGTCGATAAAGACCAAAGCCTGATCGGCAGGCAACCGCAGAGCATAAGGCTTAATCTGACCGGGGATGATATCATACCGATACTGTGGGTTCAAATCCTGCAATTGTTTTAGCGGTAGCCCCATTACTTCTGATACTTGCGAAAGATGCAGTTTCTTATTTACCATTATGGTATCGGCATTTAGTGGTAACTCGATGTGTTTTGGCACCAGTTCATGTTCGTCGTAATAGTTCATGGTATAGGTGGCAGCAATAAAAGCCGGCACATGTCCGCGGGTTTCACGGGGCAGGTAATAATAAATCTCCCAAAAAGTTTTTTTTCCGCCCGATCTGCGAATGGCCTTGTTAACATTACCTGGACCACAATTGTAGGCCGCAATGGCCATCAACCAGTCACCATACATACCATACAGGTCACGGATAAACCGGGCTGCTGCGTGGGTCGATTTTATCGGATCCATACGTTCATCGACCAGTGAATTAATTTCGAGCCCATACACTCTGCCGGTACCATACATAAATTGCCAAAGCCCTACGGCTCTTGCTCTTGAGTAGGCTCTGGGGTTGAGTGCCGATTCGATGATCGCCATGTATTTCAATTCGTTGGGTACTCCGTAATAGTCAAAAATTTCATCGAATACCGGAAAGTAATGTTCCGAAAGCCCCAGCATCACTTCCACCGAACTTCTTTTCTTTACCGTATATACATCGATGTAACGTCGTACGATGTTGTTGTAGGTCATTTCGGCCATTACCGGAAGTTTATTCAATCTGTCGGCATACACCGAGTCAGGAAATACGGGTAAGGTTTTTGGTTCGGCAGACAAGTCACTTTCTTTCAGGCTTTCGTCGACATAGTAGAGGTTCAGCATGGTGTCGACATTTGCATCGAAGGCAGCATCGAATTCTACTGTATCTGGCATTTCGAGGTAGTAAAGCGCAGAGTCAGGATTTACCTGTGTTGTATCGTTGCTGGCAAGGGAAAAACTTAATGCAGTAAAAAGTAAAAAAGTGGTGAATAGTGTTTTCATTTTGTGTATTGCTAAAATCTGAATTGAAGGTTTACACCCCATGCACCTTGAGAATAGGTTGCAGGGTGGAGGGGTATATAAGCAGGTTGCCATTGCATCGACAAATCTTTGCTTATGTCGTAGCTTAACAGGTGTGCATCTACCAGTGCATCCACAACATTGGCGGTATAGAGCAGTCCTGCAAAAATTAATGCGCGATCGCGGTGCCGGCGAAAGGAGTTTTTGTATTGTTCAATTGCATCGGGATTATCCTGCAATTTTACAATGTCGGGGTCGGTAATAGGAAGGCCTTCACTGACTTGCTCATCTGCCAGTTTAAACCTGTGGTAATACGAGTTGTTGTAATCGTAATAAGAATACAGGGCAAGTCCGCCGCCCCAAATAATGGGTATTTTCCAGTATTTCTGGTTGTAAGCCTGGCCTAGTCCGGGTATAAGCATGGAAGAAATGGTGGCTACCTTGGGTGAATGCTTGCGCGGTTTTTTTACCGTATCATCCTGTGCGGGAGCAGTTTTCTGTGTAGGTGTATTTTCCTTTTTAGTGGAAATATCACTTTGAGCCTTAGCCTCTGTGCAAAAAACAAAGAAAGCACCCGCAAGGATGCTTACAATGAAGTATGTTTTTAGCGAGCCGCTGTACATTTATGTTTATTCTCAGGTATTAAGCTTGTCAAAAATAGCAATAATTCGCTCTAAATCCTCGTCCGATTGAAATGGGATAACGATTTTACCTGTACCATTATTGTCACGCTTAAACTCTATTCGCGAATTAAAATACCGAACAAGATCCTGCTTTAGGTTCTCGTATTCCTTTACTACCGGGAATTTAGGCTTTTCTTCTTCGGCAGGAACATTTAAAAACCTCACCAGTTCTTCTACCTTGCGCACCGAGAGTTCCTGCTCGATAATTTTGTTGAAAATTCGTAATTGGTCCTGTGGCTTTTCTATGTTTACAAGGGCTCGTGCATGGCCCATGGTTACTTTTTTTTCTTTAATGCCCAGCTGAATGTCGGCTGGTAATTTTAACAATCGAAGGTAATTGCTTACTGTGGCTCTTTTTTTTCCGACGCGCTGACTCATGAGTTCTTGCGTAAGATTGCACTCATCAATTAACCGCTGATAACTGATTGCAATTTCAATGGCATCGAGGTCTTCGCGCTGAATGTTTTCCACCAAGGCCATTTCGAGCATATTCTGGTCGTCGGCCTTGCGAATGTAGGCAGGCACTTTTTTCAGGCCAGCCATTTTCGAAGCACGCAAGCGGCGTTCGCCAGAAATAAGCTGGTATCTGCCATCGGGTTTTTCGCGCACAGTGACGGGCTGAATAATACCAATTTCTATAATGGACGAAGCTAACTCCTGTAAGGCTTCTTCGTCGAAGATTGTGCGCGGCTGGTATGGGTTGGCATCGATTTCATCCAAATCAATTTCGGCTACGCCACTGGGTTTGTTATAATTGGTATGGTTTAGCGGACGCGGTGCCGTTTCCTGGCTTTCAATTAAAGCCCCTAATCCTCTTCCTAATGAGTTCTTTTTTACCATCTCCATAATTTAATTAAACTTCAACTTGTTCATTCTTAGTAATGAGCTCACGGGCAAGGTTGAGGTAATTTACCGATCCTTTCGATTCTGCATCGTATAGCACAACAGGTTTTCCAAAACTTGGGGCTTCGCTTAACTTAATGTTGCGGTGCACCAGTGTTTCAAAAACCATTTGCTGAAAATGCTTTTTCACTTCGTCCACCACTTGGTTCGAGAGGCGCAGTCTTGGGTCGTGCATGGTAAGCACAAAGCCTTCTATCTCGAGTTCGGTATTGAGCTTGCTTTGAATAATTTTAATGGTATTCAATAGTTTACCTAAACCTTCCAGTGCAAAATACTCACATTGAACAGGTATCATTACAGAGTTGGCTGCCGTAAGTGCGTTCACGGTAATTAAACCCAGTGAAGGAGAACAGTCGATAAGAAGGTAGTCGTATTCCTGAGCGAGGGGTTGACAGATTTTTTTCAGCATGTACTCGCGGCTTTCCATGTTGAGCATCTCAATTTCGGCACCCACAAGGTCTATGTGCGAAGGTATAATGTCGAGCCCATCGATTTCTGTTTTAAGAATCAGATCCTTTGGATTAGCACCATCAATGAGGCATTCATAGATGCTACCTTCGATGTTGCGTACATCCAGACCAACACCGGATGTAGCATTGGCTTGAGGATCGGCATCTACAATGAGAACTCTCCTTTCCAATACTGCAAGGCTGGCTGCCAGGTTAATGGCTGTAGTAGTTTTACCTACGCCACCTTTTTGATTGGCTAATGCGATTATTTTTCCCATGGAAATATTTTTTATCAGATTTACTTTTGTGGTTTTCGTGCCAAAAATAGTTACTTAAAACCATGCTAAGGGTTACAGTGGTTTTATGTTTGTAAACATTTTAAGCCCCCTTTATAAACAAGTTGTTAACAATTGATAACAGAAAGCTTACTGTGCCGGCATGCCAGCCTAATAGGGTTATTAACAATTTTATAAGTGCCTGTTATTCAAGAATTATTTGTATTTCATACATAACAGGCCATTGTTTTCCAGTGACATAGAAAGTATTGCTCGCCTGGTTATACGCAATGCCGTTTAATACATAATCATAGGTTTCCGGAACATTTGGTGGAAAAAGACCAGAAAGGTCTACCTTACTCTTTACAATTCCGGTTTCAGGATCAATGAGCACAACAAAGTTTTCGCCATATACATTCGCAAAAATTCCATTTGGAGTATATTCCAACTCATTTAAATTGGTAACTCTTCCTTGGTGGTCGCATACTTCTATTTGACGCATGAGACTAAAATAGGCCGGGTCGTAGAAATACAAACTTGCAGTACCATCACTCAGAACCAATTGGTTGTTCATACTCGTAAGTCCCCATCCTTCGCGGGTTTGCAGATTGAACTTTCGAATTAGATCGAAACTATTTACATCGAAAACAAATCCTACCTGCGACACATAGGTAAGCATAAACAGTTCATTGTCTATAATTGCTATTCCTTCGCCAAAATGTTCGGGTTCGATTAGTTTCTTTTTCAAAACCTCGCCTGTTTTTGGGTCAATTTTCCTTATAGACGACTGGGTTTTTCTGCCCGTACTTTCGAACAGCACATTATGATGGTAAACTAAGCCTTGTGTATAGGCCCCTGCATCATGCGGAAAGCTGCGGATAAGTTTATATTTATGTTGTACCGGAGCTGTCTGGGATACCACGAGCAGTTTAATAGACTGTGTTTCCGAGAGGCTGTCGGAGTAATGAATATTTAATTGCAAGTCGCGCGTTCCGACCGTTTTGTCCTGTATCTGAGCTGAATAACTCATAGGACCGTTTTTTTGCAGCCTTTGCCTAAGCTGATTTACAATGAGTAAAACACTATCGGGTTCTTGATCTCCACCAAGGTTAATGGAGAAGACATCATTCGGTTTTACAATTTGTCCCGGATTGGGAGAATTAATTTTGTAAATCTTTTTCTGAACGGCAGCAGGTGCCAGTTTAGTTTTTGCTTTTGCGGTTTTGTTCCCCGAACAGCAGGAGAAAATCAAAATAAATCCAAGCGAAACAAGCAATATTTGGACTGGGAAAACCGTCAGTTTGAAGTTTGAAAAGGTGTGATTCATTATTTAAAGAGTTTTTTTAATCGGCTTCCTACATTCTTTTGGCTTTTATTTAAAAGGCCGCTAATTTCATTGTACTCCGAATCGACCGAGTCGGGGTTTAATATCTGCCATATTTCGCTCCAACCGATAAATCCGCCAATATTCCGGTCGTCGATAAACACATCTGCATCAATCTTGCGACTCATCTGGGCAGGATCAAATACTTCTTCCGGATAGCTTCTATTCACGGCATAAAATTCTATGCCATGCTTGCGGCAATATTCCACAGCCTCGTCAAGTTCCGATCCATGCCTGAATGTCCATAGCAGAAGCTGGTGGCCAAGCTTTTGTAATTGCTTGAGTGTTTCGAAAGCAAAGAGTTTTTCCTCCCCAATAAGAGGATACCGATGTTCCACTATAGTACCATCAAAGTCGACAGCAATTTTCATAAATCATAAGTTTTTATGGCCGATATTGGCTGAAGCAAATATTTGCAGGGCAAATATACAAACACCCGTTCATATTATGGGCATCTAAAAAAGCATGTGCTGTATTTAATCTTTTTTTTATAGTTCGATAATCGTATTTTTGCACTTCGTTTACAACTAAATCTTATGAAATTTTCGCGTTATCTGTGGCCGAACAGTATCACACTTCTAAATTTGTTATGTGGATCCTTAGCCATCATTACTATGTTCGAAGGGCAGCTGGAACATCCTTTCAGACCCGTTTTGCTGCTGGGTTTAGCTGCATTTTTTGATTTAGCCGATGGATTGGTAGCACGCCTATTAAAGGCTACCTCCGAATTTGGAAAACAACTCGATTCGCTCTCTGATTTGGTGAGTTTTGGTCTGGCACCTTCTATTATGATGTACAAGCTTCTGTTTTTGTCTTTTGTCGATCAGTCAGATTCTTCTACTTTTTCTCTGGAACAAGCAGGTGTCGGCGAGATTCTGGTGCTGGGAGCTTCTTTATCATTAGTCTTATTCGCTGCTTTGCGTTTGGCGCGTTTCAACATAGCCAGTCATACAGGCAATTATTTTATTGGTTTGCCTGTTCCGGCTGCAGCCCTTTTAGTGGTTTCGGTGTGGATTGAATTCCACCAGACCGATAGCGAAATTATGCTTAATGTAATCTTAAATCCTTGGGTATTGGTTCTGCTTCTGGTATTGCTGTCGTACTTAATGGTGAGTAAAATTCCGATGCTTTCGTTAAAATTCAAAGGGTTTTCCTTTGCCGAAAACCGATGGAGTTACCTTTTATTGTTGGGTGGGCTCGTATTTTATGTTCTATTTGGGTCGTCGTCTCTTATATATATAATGGGTTATTACCTGTTGTTGTCATTTATTAAAGCCTTCTTTAAAACAAACGATCCGCTACCTTATTAATTAGGGTGTGTACATTCTTACTAAACTGTTGGATTAAATACTTCCCATACTTAGGCATTTCCAATTTAGTTGCCAAAAAACCCCGTATTGAATTCAGTTACAGGTGCCTTTGCTGCTTGTTTTCTAGTAGTAGAGCTTTCTAGGGTAACTTCCGTGTTATTATTTTAAAAAAACCCTAAACAAATTAATTGCGATAGAGTGGAAATTAAATTAGAATTCGTATGTTTGCGCGCCCAAAAGGTAGGGCAACAAAAATCTCCTAAAATTCATTTAAATATTTTTTGAAGGATGTTGTTTTTGAAAAAATAAACTCTACCTTTGCAAGCCGAATTTGAAAAAACACTAAAGAATATAGTATGCCAACTATACAACAGTTAGTTAGAAAGGGAAGAAAAAAGATACTTGATAAAAGTAAAGCACCCGCACTTGATTCCTGCCCACAACGCAGGGGAGTATGTGTCCGTGTTTACACTACCACGCCTAAAAAACCTAACTCAGCAATGCGCAAGGTAGCCAGGGTAAGATTAACCAATCAGAAAGAGGTTAATGCTTATATTCCAGGCGAAGGCCATAACCTTCAGGAGCACTCAATTGTGCTGATCCGCGGAGGCAGGGTAAAAGATCTTCCCGGAGTTCGTTACCACCTTATTCGTGGTGCGCTCGATGCAGCTGGTGTTAATGGCCGTTCGCAAAGACGTTCGAAATACGGAACAAAAAGACCTAAGAAGTAATAATTGAAGATTATTAGATAAGGATGAGAAAAGCAAAACCAAAACGGCGAATTCTTTTACCGGATCCAAAGTTTAACGACCCCTTTGTAACCAGGTTTGTAAACAATATGATGCAAAACGGCAAGAAAAGTATTGCATACGATATTTTCTACGAAGCGCTGGATAAAGTGGCCACAAAAGGAAAAAACATCGAAGGTTCTACTCCGCTGGAAGTATGGAAAAAAGCATTGGAAAACATTACTCCTCAGGTAGAGGTAAAAAGCCGTCGAGTCGGCGGTGCTACTTTCCAGGTGCCAATGGAAATTCGTCCGGAGCGTAAAGTATCTTACGGAATGAAGAACCTGATTTTATTTGCCAAAAAGCGCAGCGGTCGTTCCATGTCCGATAAACTTGCCGATGAAATTTTAGCAGCCTTCAACGAAGAAGGTGGCGCCTTTAAGAAAAAAGAGGATACTCACAGAATGGCCGAAGCTAACAAGGCCTTCGCACACTTCCGCTTCTAAACCAAGCGGTTAGGTTTTTTGACATTAAGGGTTAAATTAAATTATAGTTGCTAGCTGATAATTAGTATGAGTTCAATTCTTAACAATACAAGAAATATAGGGATCATGGCCCACATTGATGCCGGTAAGACCACCACTACCGAACGCATCTTGTTCTACACAGGCCTTACCCACCGCATCGGAGAGGTTCACGACGGTGCTGCTACCATGGACTGGATGGTTCAGGAGCAGGAGCGTGGTATTACCATTACCTCTGCTGCAACAACTACCTTTTGGAAATACCACGATCAGGAATACAAAATCAACATTATCGACACTCCCGGACACGTTGACTTTACCGTAGAGGTAGAGCGTTCGTTGCGTGTACTCGATGGCGCAGTTGCCGTGTTTTGTGCCGTAGGAGGTGTAGAGCCACAATCTGAAACTGTATGGCGTCAGGCCGATAAATACGATGTTCCTCGTATCGCCTTTATCAACAAAATGGACCGCACGGGTGCCGATTTCTTCAGCGTATTGCATCAAATGCAAGAACGCCTGGGAGCAAATGCAATACCCATGCAAATTCCTATCGGAGCCGAAGAAAAGTTTGAAGGCGTTATTGACCTTATTGAGCGACGCGCTATTGTATGGGTCGAAGACCCGGAAATGGGTATGAAGTATGTATATACCGAGATACCTGCCGAATATAACAATACTGTAGAAGAATGGCGCGAAAAACTCATTGAGTCGGTTTGCGAAACTAACGATGATTTACTCGAAAGATTCCTCGAAGACCGTTCATCAATCTCGGTTGAAGAGTTTATGGAATACACCCGCAAAGCTGTTGTACATCGTAAAATTGTACCGGTAATGTGTGGTGCTGCCTTCAAAAACAAAGGTATTCAGCGACTTCTCGATGCAGTATGTGCTTTATTACCTAGCCCATTGGATATTGGCGATGTAAAAGGTATACACCCCCATACAGGCGAAGAAATAACACGCAAGCCCGATCCAAAAGCACCTTTATCGGCACTTGCCTTTAAAATTGCTACAGATCCCTTTGTAGGACGTCTGGTGTTTTTGCGCATCTATTCTGGAACCCTTAATGGCGGCGATCAGGTATACAATACCCGTACTGATAAAAAAGAGCGTATCAACAGACTCTATCAGATGCATGCCAACAAACAAAATCCGAAAGAAAAAATTGAAGCTGGTGATATCTGTGCCGGTGTAGGATTTAAAGATCTGATTACCGGTGATACCCTTTGCGACCTAAAAAATCCTATTGCCCTCGAATCAATGACTTTCCCCGAACCGGTAATTGGCATCGCCATTGAGCCTAAAACTAAGGGAGATATCGAAAAAATGGGCAATGCTCTTCAGAAATTAGCAGAAGAAGATCCTACTTTCCGCATAAAAACAGACGAAGATTCAGGACAAACCATTATTAGTGGTATGGGTGAATTGCACCTCGAAATCCTGATTGACCGTATGAAACGCGAATTCAAAGTAGAATGTAACGTGGGTGCTCCACAGGTTGCATACAAAGAACGCTTTGTTTCTACTGTTCTTCATCGCGAAGTGTTCAAGAAACAGTCTGGTGGTCGCGGTAAATTTGCCGACATACAGGTTGAAGTGGGTCCTGCAGATGAGGGAGTAATAGGTCTGCAATTTATCGACGAAATAAAAGGTGGCAATATACCCCGCGAATACATCCCATCGGTACAAAAAGGGTTCGATGGAGCACTTAAAAACGGAGTACTGGCAGGTTATCCTGTAGAAAGCCTTAAAGTGAAACTCAAAGATGGGTCCTATCATGCCGTTGACTCCGATCAGTTATCGTTCGAAATTTGCGCACGTCAAGCTTTTAAAGCTGCACTTCGCAAAGGTAAGAACGTTCTGCTCGAGCCTATTATGTCGGTAGAAGTAGTTACACCAGAAGAATATATGGGTGATATTATCGGCGATTTTAACCGTCGACGTGGTCAGGTAGAAGGCATGGAAAGCCGCGCCGGAGCCCGCGTAATTAAAGCTAAAGTACCTCTTTCAGAGCAATTTGGTTACGTAACAGTATTACGCACCATTTCATCCGGAAGAGCAACCTCTACCATGGAATTTTCGCATTACGATGCAGTATCGGAAGGCCTTGCGAAAGAAATTATCGAGAATTTAAAAGGAACGAAATAAGTTAACACATATATCGGGTTTAGTAATGAGCCAGAAAATCAGAATAAAACTAAAATCTTACGATCATAACTTAGTTGACAAGTCAGCTGAGAAGATTGTAAAAACTGTAAAGACAACAGGTGCTGTGGTGAGTGGTCCAATTCCGCTTCCAACCCATAAACGCATCTATACAGTATTGCGTGCAACTTTCGTAAACAAAAAGTCGCGCGAGCAATTCGAGTTGTCATCGTACAAGCGTTTGCTTGACATTTACAGTTCGACACCCAAAACTATCGATGCGTTGATGAAGTTGGAGTTGCCGAGCGGTGTGGAAGTAGAAATCAAAGTGTGAACGAAGTAAAAACTTTATACAATGCCTGGATTAATAGGAAAAAAAGTTGGAATGACTTCTGTTTTCGATGAAAACGGTAACAATATACCTTGTACGGTAATTGAAGTAGGTCCTTGTGTTGTTACCCAGATCAAGACTATCGAAACCGATGGTTACAATGCGGTGCAACTTGCATATGACGATAAAAAGGAGAAAAATACTCCCAAGGCTATGATTGGCCATTTCAAAAAAGCCGGTACAACGCCTAAACGTAAAGTAATTGAGCTCAAAGGTTTTGTTCGCGACTGGAAACCAGGTGACATAATCACAGTGGATTACTTTAAAGACGATATCTGGCTCGATGTAAAAGCTAATTCGAAAGGAAAAGGATTTCAGGGTGTGGTAAAACGTCATGGCTTTTCCGGAGTAAACGATGCCACTCACGGTCAGCACAACCGAGGTCGTGCGCCAGGATCACTGGGTGCATCTTCATACCCTTCGCGCGTATTCAAAGGAATGCGTATGGCAGGCCAAACCGGTAACAGTGCCGTTAAGGTACTTAACCTTAAAGTGGTTAAAATTCTGCCCGAGCAAAATTTATTAATGTTGAAAGGTTCTGTTCCGGGATCAACCGGATCGTACGTAATAATTGAGAAGTAATGGAACTAGCAGTATTAAATACCGCAGGAAAAGAAACCGGTAAAAAAGTATCGCTTCAGGCTGAAATATTTGGTATCGAACCAAATGATCATGCTATCTACCTCGATGTGAAACAATACCTGGCAAGTAACCGTCAGGGAACCCACAAATCGAAAGAACGTGCCGAGGTATCAGGCAGTACACGTAAAATTAAGCGTCAGAAAGGTACTGGTACAGCACGTGCTGGCAGCATCAAATCGCCTGTGTTTCGTGGAGGAGGCCGTATTTTTGGTCCACGTCCCCGTAACTACGATTTTAAACTGAACAAGAAAGTAAAACAACTGGCCCGGAAATCGGCACTTGCTTATAAAGCAAAAGACAATGCCATTCTGGTAATCGAAGATTTTAATTTCGAAACGCCTAAAACCAAGAACTATTTTGCTATTCTTAATAGCTTAAAAATCAGCGAAAAGAGATCGCTTGTAGTTCTTGATGCAACCGACAGCAACGTGTATCTTTCGTCACGTAACCTGCAAAATCACATGGTAGTGCCTGTGAACGAACTGAATACATACGATATTATGAAGTGCAACAATATTGTATTCTCTGAAGGTGCACTTAAGAAATTGCAAATAGTAGAATAATTAGTCGAATACTAGATATACGAACAGATGGATATCTTACTTAAGCCCATAGTAACGGAAAAAATGACTGCTCTTGGCGACAAGCTGAATCAGTATGGATTTCTTGTTGAGAGGAAAGCCAACAAAATTCAGATTAAAAAAGCTATAGAGGAAATGTATGGAGTCACAGTTGAAACCGTCAACACCATGATTTATGCAGGAAAGAATAAATCGCGTTTTACTAAAACAGGTGTCATTTCCGGACGTAAAAATTCTTTCAAAAAGGCTTTGGTTACATTAGCCGAAGGCGAATCAATCGATTTCTATAGTAACATCTAAGAAATTATGGCAGTTAAAAAATTTAAACCTGTAACACCAGGTCAGAGACATAAAATTATCAGTACCTACGACGAAATTACGTCCAGTACTCCAGAGAAGTCATTGTTAACGCCCATCAAAAGAAGTGGTGGTCGTAACAATACCGGAAAAATGACTATGCGCTACATTGGTGGTGGTCACAAGCGCAAATACCGTGCGATTGATTTTTTCCGTTCGAAAGATGGAATTTCTGCATCAGTAGAATCCATTCAGTATGATCCGAACCGTACTGCTCTGATAGCTTTAGTAGTGTATGAAGATGGAGAAAGAAATTATATTCTCGCTCCAAGTGGAATTAAAGTAGGACAAGTGATTCGCTCGGGAAAAGGAGTTGCTCCTGAAGTAGGCAACGCTCTTACACTGGGTGAAATACCACTGGGCACCCTGGTGCACAACATCGAACTTTATCCCGGTCAAGGCGGTGTATTAGCTCGTAGCGCAGGATCTTATGCTCAACTTACCTCACGTGATGGAAAGTTTGCAGTAGTGAAATTGCCTTCTGGTGAGTCGCGCATGATTCTTACTACCTGCCGTGCCACTGTAGGGACGCTTTCGAACTCAGACCATGCACTTGAAAAATCCGGAAAAGCCGGTCGCAGTCGTTGGATGGGCCGTCGTCCTCGTGTAAGGGGTGTGGTTATGAACCCAGTTGATCACCCGATGGGTGGTGGAGAGGGACGCGCTTCAGGTGGTCACCCACGCAGCAGAAATGGTATTCCTGCAAAAGGCTTCAAAACACGTGCTCGCAAAAAGGCATCGGATAAGTATATTATTGAAAGAAGGAAAACGAAAAATTAAGAATAGCATATGAGTCGTTCGCTAAAAAAAGGACCATTCATCGATTCAAAACTCGAGAAAAGAGTGTTAGCGATGAACGAATCAGGAAAAAAGCAAGTGATGAAAACCTGGTCACGCAGGTCAGTCATATCGCCTGATTTTGTTGGTAATACAATTGCAGTTCATAACGGAAATAAATTTATTCCTGTTTATGTAACCGAGAATATGGTAGGCCATAAGCTTGGAGAATTTTCTCCAACCCGCGTATTCAGGGGTCATGGAGGTAAACAGAAATAATAGCCGCAAACACGGATAAAGTATTCAGAAATGGGAGCTAGAAAAAGAAATAGAGCAGAAGAGCTCAAAGAGGAAAGGAAAAACAAGGCATTTGCCATTTTAAGGAATTGCCCCACCTCTCCGCGAAAAATGCGTCTGGTAGCCGACATGGTTCGTGGACAAGAATTAAACCACGCTTTGGATATGCTACGTTTTAGTCCGAAAGATGCCTCTCGCAGGCTGGAAAAACTTGTTCTTTCGGCAGTAGCAAACTGGAGAGTTAAGAACGAAGGCCAGCGTTTAGAAGACAACAACCTGATCATCAAAGAAATTTTTGTTGATTCGGCCCGTCAGCTTAAACGTGTAAGACCTGCCCCCCAGGGTAGAGCATACCGTGTGCGCAAACGTTCGAACCATGTTACCGTTGTAATCGGTAACCCTGCTGAAGTAAAAGAAAAAGTAGTAACAGCTGCAGTGGCTGAAAAAACTCAAACAAAATAAGATTAATGGGACAAAAAGTTAATCCGATAAGTAACCGACTTGGAATTATCAAAGGTTGGGATTCGAACTGGTACGGTGGAAGAAATTATTCTGATAAGATTGTCGAAGACTATCAGATTCGTAAATACCTGAACGCACGTTTGGCCAAAGCCAGCATTGCAAAGATTATTATCGAACGTACCTTAAAGCTCATTACTGTCACTGTTAGCACAGCACGTCCAGGTATCATCATTGGTAAAGGAGGGCAGGAAGTAGATAAGCTGAAAGAAGAGCTTAAAAAAGTTACCAACAAAGATGTTCAGATAAACATCTTCGAAGTAAAACGTCCTGAGCTGGATGCTACCATTGTGGCCAATAATATTGCCCGTCAGGTCGAAGGCCGTATTTCTTACCGCCGTGCTACAAAAATGTCTATAGCAGCAACCATGCGTATGGGTGCTGAAGGAATAAAAGTTATGGTTTCAGGTAGGTTAGGAGGCGCTGAAATGGCACGTTCGGAAATGTATAAAGAAGGACGTACCCCGCTTCATACACTGCGTTCAGACATTGACTATGCGCTGGCCGAAGCCAACACTAAAGTAGGACTCATCGGCATTAAAGTATGGATTTGCAAAGGAGAGGTTTATGGAAAGCGCGATCTTTCGCCGAACCTCGAAGCAAAAGCACCACGCACAATGGGTGGTAATCCTTCGCCAAAACCTGCTGCAGGAAAGCAACAACGTAGAAAGAAATAATTTAAGATCACTGCTTAAAACGAAATAAAATGTTACAGCCTAAAAGAGTTAAATTCAGAAGAAGGCAGAAAGGACGCATGAAGGGCAACGCTCAGCGCGGCCATCAATTAGCTTTTGGTTCATTCGGCATCAAGGCCCTCGAAAACCATTGGTTAACAGGTCGTCAGATAGAAGCTGCGCGTCAGGCAGTAACCCGTTACATGAAAAGGGAAGGACAAATCTGGATACGTGTATTTCCTGATAAGCCTATCACCAAGAAACCTGCAGAGGTTCGGATGGGTAAAGGTAAGGGAGCACCTGAAGGCTTTGTATTTCCAGTAACACCCGGCCGCATTATTATCGAGGCAGAAGGAGTACCCTTTGAAGTAGCCAAAGAAGCATTGCGTCTGGCAGCCCAAAAATTGCCGGTTACAACCAAGTTTGTTGTACGTCGCGATTATGTTGAAAATTAAACGATTGAACAATTGAACAATGAAAGCATCTGAACTTCGTGAGCTTACAATAAAGGAACTGCAGGAAAAGCTGGATACCGAAAAGGGTGTTCTTGCCAAACAGCGATTGAATCATGCTGTTTCACAGCTCGACAATCCCTTAAAAATTAAGGAAGCACGTAAAAACATAGCACGTATCAGCACCGTAATACGGAGCAAACAGATACAAGAAGAAAACAAGTAAAGCACTGCACAGGATGGAAAACAGGAATCTAAGAAAAGAACGTGTGGGTGTGGTAGTAAGCAATAAAATGCAAAAAACTATTACCATTGCCGTAAAACACAAAGAGAAACACCCTATATACCATAAGTTTGTTAATAAAACAACAAAACTTGCAGCTCACGACGAGAAAAATGAATGCAACATTGGTGACTTGGTGCGTATTATGGAAACTCGTCCGCTGAGTAAAAACAAATGTTGGAGATTAGTAGAAATTATTGAAAGAGCGAAATAGTCATGATACAACAAGAATCAAGATTATCTGTGGCCGATAACAGTGGTGCCAAAGAAGTACTCTGTATCAGGGTACTGGGCGGCACCAGAAAAAAATATGCCAGTATTGGCGATAAAATTGTGGTAGCCGTTAAAAGTGCTATCCCATCTGGCGACATAAAAAAGGGAGCTGTAAGCAAAGCTGTAATTGTACGCACCAAGAAAGAAATTCGTCGTGCCGACGGTTCTTACATCCGGTTCGATGACAATGCTGTGGTATTGCTTAACCAGGCTGGTGAAATACGCGGAACACGGATCTTTGGACCTGTGGCAAAGGAACTTCGCGAAGAGTATATGAAAATTGTTTCCCTGGCACCCGAGGTATTATAATAAACAATAAGTCCGATGCAAAAGAAATTAAAAATTAAAAAGGGCGATACAGTCTTTGTGAACGCCGGTGAGTATAAAGGACAGAAAGGTCGTGTGCTCGAGGTTATCAGAGATACAGAACGGATTTTTGTGGAAGGTATCAATCTGATTAAAAAGCATACCAAACCCAATGCTAAAAGTCCGAATGGTGGCATCATTGAAAAAGAAGCACCCATCCATATTTCGAACCTTATGTTGGTCGATCCATCCACCGGAACTCCAACCCGTGTTGGACGAAAAATCAGCGAAAAAGGCAAACTAGTCAGGTATTCTAAAAAGTCTGGAGAGGAGATTAAGTAATGGCTTACGTAGTAACACTTAAGAAAAAATACAAGGAAGAGATAATTCCTGCCTTGACAAAAGAGTTTAGTTATAAATCTGTTATGCAGGTGCCTAAACTCCAGAAAATTGTGATTAACCAGGGTATAGGAGCAGCTGTTGCTGACAAGAAAATTATAGACCAGGCATCGCTCGAGTTAACAACCATTGCTGGTCAGAAGGCAATTCAAACACTTTCGAAAAAAGATATCTCGAATTTCAAATTGAGGAAAAAAGTTCCGATTGGAACCAAAGTTACTCTTCGTCGCGATAAAATGTACGAATTTCTCGAAAGATTGATCAGTATTGCTCTGCCACGTATCCGCGATTTTAAAGGCGTTGAGCCTAAATTAGATGGTCGTGGAAACTATACACTGGGCATTACAGAGCAGATTATCTTTCCGGAAATAGACATCGATAAGATCAATAAAATTCTTGGTATGGAGATTACCTTTGTAACTTCTGCCAATAGCGACCAGGAAGCATTTGCTCTGTTAAGAGAATTCGGACTACCATTTAAAAATATTAAAAAGAACTAAGATATGGCAAAGGAATCAATGAAGGCCCGTGAGGTAAAGCGTGCCAAACTTGTAGCCAAATATGCCGATAAAAGGGCAAAGCTGAAAGCTGAAGGCGATTTTCAGGCCTTGGCACTATTGCCCAGGAACTCGAACCCAATTCGCATGCATAACCGTTGTAAACTTACTGGTAGACCAAAAGGTTATATGCGTCAGTTTGGAATAAGCCGTATAACTTTCAGAGAAATGGCCTCTTCAGGTTTAATACCGGGAGTTAAAAAAGCCAGCTGGTAAAAAATTGACAAAGAAAATTTAAGAAATTATGATTACCGATTCAATAGCAGATTATCTTACCAGAATTCGCAATGCGGTGAGTGCACGTCATAAAGTGGTTGAAATACCAGCATCAAGCGTGAAAAAAGACATTACCCGAATCCTTCACGATAAAGGGTATATTCTTAACTATAAATTTGTAGCAGAAGGTCCTCAAGGCATTATTAAAATAGCGCTGAAGTACCATCCCGAAACTAAACTATCGGCCATTAAGAGTATTCAACGTGCCAGCCGCCCAGGCTTGCGTAAATACGCTGGTTCGAAAGAAATTCCAAGGGTATTGAATGGCCTTGGTATAGCAGTGGTTTCCACTTCGCAGGGAATCATGACAGATAAAGAAGCCCGTGCTAAGAACATTGGCGGTGAAGTATTGTGTTACGTATATTAATCAGGAGGCAAAAGAATGTCACGTATTGGTAAATTGCCCATAGAAATACCCAGCGCTGTTACAATTACTGTTGAAAAAGACAATAACGTAATTGTGAAAGGGCCACTGGGTGAATTGAGCCGCAAGGTTGATCCCGATCTGAAGTTAGTAATCAACGGAACTACACTCACTGTAGAGCGCCCGACAGACCAGAAAAGGCATAAAGCCATGCACGGATTATATCGCTCGTTGCTGGCTGGTATGGTAGAAGGTGTTTCAACCGGTTATACCATCAAGCAAGAGTTGGTTGGTGTGGGTTACAAAGCCGAAGTTAAAGGGCAGGTGCTTGAACTAAGTTTAGGTTATTCGCACGACATACACTTTAAACTTCCAAAGGAAATTAAAGTAGAAGCTCTTACAGAGCGTCGTAGCAATCCTATAGTTACCCTTAAAAGTGCCGACAAACAGCTTATCGGCCACGTAGCAGCAAAAATTCGTTCCATGCGTGCACCGGAACCTTATAAAGGCAAAGGTATCAAGTTTGTGAACGAAGAGTTAAGAAGAAAAGCAGGTAAGTCTGCATCGAAATAATCGCTAAACAGGAATTAAAATGGCATTGAGTAAACAAGACCGTAGACTTCGTATTAAAAGACGGATTCGTAAAAAAATATCGGGAAACCAGGAGTGGCCGCGCTTATCTGTTTTCCGCAGCAACAAACAATTCTACGCCCAATTTATTAACGACCTGACTGGTACAACCTTGGCTTTTGTTTCATCACGCGACAAAGCCCTTGATGGAAAAAAACTAAATAAAATCGATCAAGCCAAAGAGGTAGGTAAACTGGCTGCCGAAGCATCAAAAGCTGCAGGCATTACACAGGTAGTATTTGACAGAAACGGATATCTTTATCACGGTAGAGTGAAAGCATTTGCTGATGCTGCGCGTGAAGGTGGATTAAAATTCTAAGCATATTATGGCAAGCACAATTAGAAAGGTTAAAACAACAGATCTTGAATTAAAAGATAGATTAGTTAGTATACAACGCGTTACCAAGGTAACCAAAGGAGGTCGAACATTTAGTTTCTCAGCCATTGTAGTGGTTGGAAACGAAAATGGAGTAGTAGGCTACGGACTGGGAAAAGCCAGCGAGGTTACCACCGCTATTTCCAAGGGTGTGGAAGATGCCAAGAAAAACCTGATCAAAGTACCCATTCTCAGAGGAACCATTCCCCACGAACAGGTAGCCAAATACGGTGGAGCTTCGGTTTTTCTGAAACCAGCATCAAGTGGTACAGGAGTAAAAGCAGGTGGTGCCATGCGTGCCGTTTTGGAGAGTGTTGGAATACACGACGTGCTTGCCAAATCAAAAGGATCATCAAACCCACACAACCTGGTTAAGGCTACTTTCGTGGCACTTCTTGAACTTCGCGATGCCTATGCAGTGGCACAGCAACGTTCGATAAGCCTTGATAAAGTATTTAACGGATAAAATAGTGCATACATGAGCAAATTAAAAATAACCCAGATACGTAGCAAAATTGGTAGCCCACAGCGTCAAAAGGCTACATTAGAGGCTCTTGGCCTGGGAAAAGTAAACAGTAGTGTTACCCTCGAAGCCACTCCCCAGGTTAAGGGAATGATTGTAAAGGTGAATCATTTAGTAAAAGTAGAAGAAATATAAAATAGCGTAACGAGATGGATTTAAGTAATTTAAAACCCGCCGAAGGTTCAGTTCATTCAGAAAAAAGAATTGCCAGAGGACAAGGCTCCGGACATGGCGGTACTAGTACACGTGGTCATAAAGGGGCTCAATCTCGTTCGGGTTATTCCAGAAAAATCGGATTCGAAGGGGGTCAGATGCCATTGCAACGCCGCATTCCTAAAAACGGCTTCAGAAACTTTACCCGTGTCGAATACAAAGGCATAAATCTTTCAACCTTGCAACGTCTTTCTGAAAAGAAAAGCCTCAACGAAATTGATATAAAAGTGCTTATTGATGCTGGTTTGGCTTCAAAAAACGATTTAGTAAAGATATTAGCCAAAGGCGAATTGAAAGCCAAATTGAATGTAAAAGCCCATGCTTTTTCGAAAAAGGCCATCGAAGCTATCGAGTCTGTAAAAGGAACTGCCGAAAAAATTTAATTGAATGAAGAGGTTTATAGAAACGCTAAAGAATATTTACAAGATTGAAGAATTGCGCACCAGGATTCTTTATACCTTGGGTATACTGCTCATTTATCGACTTGGATCTACCATTGTATTGCCTGGTGTGAATCCCAACATGTTGGGCGCCCTTCAGGCTAAAACTGCCAGTGGTGTATTAGGCATTCTCGATATGTTTTCGGGAGGTGCTTTTTCATCTGCATCAGTTTTTGCGCTGGGAATTATGCCTTACATTTCTGCCTCTATCGTGATACAGCTGCTGGGTATGGCTGTGCCCTATTTTCAGCGTCTACAGCGCGAAGGCGAAAGCGGGCGTCGAAAAATTAACCAGTTAACCCGGTACCTTACTTTAGCGATTTTAGTTTTCCAAGCTCCAAGTTATCTTACCCAAATCCCACTTGAGGCAAGGGTATTGCCCGGTACATTCTTCATCATTAGTTCCATGATTATTCTGGCAACAGGAACCATGTTTGTAATGTGGCTCGGTGAGCGTATTACTGACAAAGGTATTGGCAATGGAATTTCACTGATTATTATGGTTGGTATTATAGCCAGGCTGCCATTTGCATTGTTTGGTGAGGTTACGGCACGGTTTGAGCGTGGTGCGGGCGGACCTGTAATGGTAATCATAGAACTGGTATTCCTTTTCCTTGTGTTTGCAATGACCATTTTGCTGGTACAAGGTACCCGAAAAATACCGGTGCAATATGCCAAACGCATCGTAGGCAACAAACAATATGGAGGCGTGCGTCAATACATACCCCTTAAAGTAAATTCGGCAGGGGTAATGCCTATTATATTTGCACAAGCTATCATGTTCCTTCCACTTACTTTTTCCGGCTTTAGCCAGGGCGATGAAGTGCCAGGATGGATAATTGCCATGTCGAATTATACCGGTTTCTGGTACAACTTTGTTTTTGCCTTGCTGATTGTTGCGTTTACCTACTTTTATACAGCCATAACCATAAACCCGCAACGATTGGCGGAAGATATCCGTAAGAACGGAGGTTTTATACCCGGCATTAAACCAGGCAAAAAAACAATTGAATATTTCGACAATATTTTATCAAAAATAACATTGCCTGGATCATTGTTCCTGGCATTGGTAGCCATATTACCTGCATTTGCAATGATGGCCAATGTTACCAGTGGATTTGCACAATTTTATGGTGGCACATCCCTTCTCATTCTTGTAGGAGTGGTTATGGATACACTGCAGCAAATAGAAAGTCACCTATTAATGCGTCACTACGACGGACTGATGAAATCAGGTAAAGTAAAAGGGCGTATAGGGAGTGGTGTGGCTTCCATTTAATTGATTATTAGAAGGTTCTTTGATGGTTTATATACGTACAGCGGAAGAAATTGAACTCATAAGGGAAAGTAATATTCTGGTTTCCAAAACACTTGCAGAAGTGGCGCGGGAGATCAAACCCGGAGTAACAACCAATACGCTGGACAAAATCGCAGAAATGTTTATTCGAGACCACCAGGCGGTTCCAGGGTTTCTTGGATACCAGGGTTATCCGAAAACATTGTGCACCTCGGTGAATAGCCAGGTTGTACACGGAATACCCTCAGACCAACCGCTTAAGGAAGGTGATATTGTTTCGGTCGATTGCGGAGTACTAAAAAGTGGTTACTATGGCGATACAGCCTATACCTTTTCAGTGGGCAAGATCGACAGTGAGGTGGAAAAACTTTTAAGTGTGACCAAAATGTCGCTTTTCGAAGGAATAAAAGAAGCACTGCACGGGAAACGAACTGGCGATATTGGTTCTGCGATACAGATCTATTGCGAAAGGGCTGGTTATTCGGTAGTACGCGAACTAGTGGGACATGGATTAGGCACAAGCCTTCACGAATCACCAGAAGTTCCGAATTATGGAAAACCCGGAAAAGGAACTAAGTTGGAAGAAGGAATGGTGATTTGTATTGAACCCATGATCAACCTGGGAAGGAAAGAGATTTCACAGGCAAACGATGGGTGGACCATACGGACACGGGACAATAAACCATCGGCACATTTCGAATTGGCAATTGCCATTCGTAAAGGAGAAGCAGACATATTGTCGACATTTAAATATATCGAAGAGGTTTTAAACAGATAAAATAGTACATGGCAAAACAACCCTCCATAGAGCAGGATGGCGTAATAAAAGAAGCCCTTTCGAACGCAATGTTTCGCGTCGAACTGGAAAATGGGCATATCATTACAGCTCATATCTCTGGAAAAATGCGGATGCACTATATTAAAATATTGCCTGGCGATAAGGTTAAAGTAGAAATGTCGCCTTATGATTTAACAAAAGGAAGAATATCATTCAGGTATAAATAAAGAGATTAACGATGAAAGTTAGAGCATCTTTAAAGAAGCGGACAGAAGACGATAAGATCGTAAAGCGTAAAGGTCGTCTTTACATTATTAACAAAAAAAACCCTAAGCACAAAACGCGTCAGGGTTAAACGAAAAAGTAATTAATTAAATAGTTATTACTATATGGCTAGGATTGTAGGTGTCGATTTACCTAAAAACAAGAGAGGCGAAATAGGGTTAACCTATATATACGGCATTGGCCGTAGTACCGCCCGTGAAATTTTATCCAGGTCCGGAATCTCTTTAGACAAAAAGGTACAGGATTGGGATGACAAGGATATTGCTTCCATTCGTAAGATTGTAAACGAAGAGATTAAGACAGAAGGTGAACTTCGCTCACAGGTGCAACTAAACATTAAACGATTGATGGATATCGGTTGTTATCGTGGAGTTCGACATCGTATTGGTCTTCCTGTGAGGGGTCAGAGCACAAAAAACAATGCTCGTACCCGTAAAGGAAGAAGAAAAACAGTTGCGAATAAGAAGAAAGCTACTAAATAATTTAGAAAATGGCTAAGAAAACAGGTACAGCAAAGAAAAAGGTTGTTAAGGTTGAACCATTGGGTCAGGCGCATATTCATGCTTCTTTCAACAATATAATTATTTCTTTGACAAATGCTCAGGGTCAGGTAATTTCCTGGGCCTCAGCCGGAAAGATGGGTTTTAGAGGTTCGAAAAAGAACACCCCTTATGCAGCCCAACAAGCAGCTGAAAATGCTGCCAAAGTTGCACACGAAATGGGTTTACGTAAAGTAAAAGCCTTTGTGAAAGGACCCGGTGCCGGACGCGAATCGGCAATGCGCTCAATACATAATTCAGGTATCGAGGTCACAGAAATTGTGGATGTAACTCCATTGCCACACAATGGATGCCGTCCACCTAAAAGAAGAAGAGTTTAACAGACAACTTTAATTGAAAAATGGCTAGATATACAGGACCAAAAACAAAAATTGCCAGAAAGTTTGGTGATGCAATTTTCGGAGCAGATAAAAGTTTCGAAAGAAAAAATTATCCTCCAGGATTTCATGGAGCCACAAAAAAGAGAAGAAAAACCTCTGAATACGGTTTGCAGTTAAAAGAAAAACAAAAAGCTAAATATACCTATGGTGTTTTAGAAAGACAATTTTCTAATCTTTTCAGAACTGCGGTATCGAAAAAAGGAGTTACTGGCGAAGTGTTGCTGCAATTGCTCGAGCTGCGTCTCGACAATGTGGTTTATCGCTTAGGCATCGCACCTTCCCGCGATGGTGGACGTCAGCTAGTATCGCATCGTCATATTACCGTAAATGGTGAAGTAGTGAGCATACCTTCCTATACCACCAAACCTGGCGATATTATTGGTGTGCGTGAGAAATCAAAATCACTTCAAACCATTACCGATTCACTTGAATCACGTGGTGTGAACGTATCCTGGGTGGAATGGGATCGCTCTTTAATGCGTGGACGGGTGATGAGCGCTCCACAGCGCGATGAGATTCCTGAAAACATCAAGGAACAGCTTATAGTTGAATTGTACTCTAAATAATTTTTATATACTTTATTATGGCAATTTTAGCGTTTCAGAAACCCGATAAAGTTATAATGCTTGAAGCGGACGATAAATTCGGAAGATTTGAATTTCGTCCCCTAGAGCCAGGATATGGAATTACCGTGGGTAATTCAATCCGTCGGATTTTATTGTCGTCACTTGAAGGTTATGCCATTACTACTATCAAAGTAGAAGGCGTAGAACACGAGTTTAGTTCCATAACCGGCGTTATCGAGGATGTTACTGAAATCATTCTGAATTTTAAACAGGTAAGGTTTAAGCAACTAATTGACGATGTAGATCATGAAAAAATCACCATCAATATTAGTGGCCAGAAAGTTTTTAAAGCTGGCGATCTGAATCGTTACCTGAGCGGTTTTGAAGTGCTCAACCCCGATATTCAGATATGTCACATGGAACCCAGCGTTGAACTTCAAATGGAATTGACGATCAATAAAGGTCGTGGGTATATTCCGGCAGAAGAAAATAAACCCCTCGATGCTGAATTCGGACTTATTCCTATCGATGCAATTTTTACTCCGGTTAAGAACGTAAAATACGCAGTAGAAAACTACCGGGTAGAACAAAAGACCGATTATGAAAAACTGGTACTTGAAATAACCACCGATGGTTCAATTCACCCGAAAGAAGCGCTGAAAGAAGCAGCAAAAATTCTGATTTATCACTTTATGCTGTTCTCCGACGAAAAAATCACACTCGATGCCGAAGGTGAAGCTTCCAACGAAGAGTTTGACGAGGAAATCCTTCACATGCGTCAGCTGTTAAAAACTAAGTTGGTTGATCTTGATCTTTCGGTACGTGCTCTGAATTGCCTGAAAGCCGCAGAAGTTGAAACACTTGGCGACTTGGTAAAATTCAATAAAAACGACCTTTTGAAATTCCGTAATTTTGGTAAAAAGTCACTTACCGAGCTCGATGAACTGCTCGAGAACATGAGCCTTAACTTCGGTATGGACATCCTTAAATACAAGTTAGACAAAGAATAAGTATTCTCTTTTACAGAGAGCAAAATATTGATGAACGATGCGACACAGGAAGACAATTAATCATTTAGGAAGAACCGCCAGTCACCGTAAGGCAATGCTGGCCAATATGGCTGCCTCTTTAATTCTGCATAAAAGAATTAGCACCACTACAGCAAAAGCCAAAGAACTGCGCACCTACGTAGAACCTCTGATTACCAAATCGAAAGATGATTCAACACACTCTCGTCGTATGGTTTTCAGCTATCTGCAAAGTAAAGAGGCTGTATCTGAGTTATTCCGCGAAATTTCACCTAAAATTGCAGAGCGTCCGGGCGGTTACACCCGTATTCTAAAAACAGGTGCACGTTTAGGAGACAATGCTGACATGTGCATTATCGAACTTGTTGATTATAACGAAAACATGCTTTCGGCCAAAGGCGAAGCTGCTGGTAAATCTACACGCCGTAGAAGAAAAACTACGGGAAAAGCAAAAGACGACAACCAAGCTGCAGTTGCTCCTAAAGAGAAAACTGTAAAAGAAGTGAAGAAGGAAGAAGTGGTGGACGTTATTGAAGAAACATCTGCCGAAGGCGAAGCTAGTTTGGATGAAACAAAGAAAGATGAATAGTCTGCGATCTTTGAACGTTTGATAATATTTCCAGGGGATTAGTGCTTGTTTACTAAATCCCTTTTTTTATTTAAAAAGAAGTTTAATTAACCCTCAAAATATATTTTCTAATGGGACAAATAGCTAATGTACATGCTCGCGAGATCATCGATTCTCGTGGTAACCCAACCATAGAGGTTGAAGTTACACTTGCCAGCGGCTTTGTTGGTCGTGCCGCTGTGCCCTCCGGAGCCTCAACCGGCGAACATGAAGCCCTCGAGTTACGCGATGGCGATAAAAGCCGCTACCTCGGCAAAGGGGTTCTGAAAGCGGTAAAAAATGTCAATGATATTATTGCTCCTGAACTCATTGGGATGAATGCCCTGGACCAGGTAGCTGTCGACAAGAAAATGCTTGCACTCGATGGAACTAAAACAAAGGCAAAGCTTGGAGCTAATGCCATTTTAGGTGTATCGCTTGCTACAGCCAAAGCTGCTGCCGATTATCATGGTATGCCTTTGTACCGTTACATTGGCGGCACCAATGCCAAAACACTTCCTGTACCAATGATGAACATCATCAATGGAGGTTCGCATTCCGATGCACCAATTGCATTTCAGGAATTCATGATCCGTCCGATAGGTGCAACATCTTTCCGCGAAGGTTTACGCATGGGTGCAGAGGTTTTCCACTCGCTTAAGGCAATCCTTAAATCAAAAGGGTTAAGCACTGCCGTCGGTGATGAAGGTGGTTTTGCTCCAAACCTTGCTGGTGGTACAGAAGAAGCCCTAGATAGCATTCTTGCTGCCATTGAAAAAGCTGGTTACAAGGCTGGTAAAGATGTTACAATTGCACTTGACTGCGCTGCTTCTGAGTTCTTTAAAGATGGTATTTACGATTACACCAAATTTGAAGGTGCCAATGGTGCAAAACGTAATTCTGCACAACAAGCCGATTATCTTGCCCAATTAAGCTCCAAATACCCCATCGATTCAATCGAAGACGGTTGCGACGAAAACGATTGGGATGGTTGGAAAATTCTAACCGATAAAATTGGCAAAAAAATCCAGTTGGTTGGCGACGATTTGTTCGTTACCAATGTTGATTTCCTTAGTAAGGGTATCAAACTGGGCTGTGCCAACTCAATCCTTATTAAAGTAAACCAGATTGGTACATTAACCGAAACTCTCGATGCCATTGAAATGGCACACCGTGCAGGGTATACCTCAGTTACTTCACATCGCTCAGGCGAAACCGAAGATGCAACCATCGCAGACATTGCTGTGGCTACCAACTCAGGTCAGATTAAAACAGGATCGATGTCGAGGTCTGACAGGATCGCTAAATACAACCAATTGCTTCGTATCGAAGAAGAATTAGGCGATTTAGCTATCTATGGATATAAAAAGTAATTAGAATTTTAATATTCTTTCGAGAGCCATCCGTGCAAAACGGGTGGCTTTTTTGCTTCATAGAATCGTGTTCTGGATTTCCATTCCATTCGCAAACCTCAACGTTTTAACTGAATTGGCTGAATTGAATTTGCAGCTTTTTAACCTATTTATTATGCTATTAGGTATTTCGTGAACGAATAAACCAAATAGCTTGTTTGCTGTTACTCAGCTAAACCTTTATTACCTGCTATTGCACAAACAAGATATTTTTTCTTTGTGGCGAATTGAGGAGAGTAATGGGGAGCATGCAATAAATTCATATATTTAGAGAACGACTTATAACTAAAAACAAAAAGTAAATGTCAAGTTTAAAGAATAGGTTAACTCAGAAAATTGAAGAATGGCGTCCACGTATTAAGGATTTGCTGGAAAATTATGGCGATGTGGTAGTCGATCAGGTAACCGTATCGCAAATTATTGGCGGTATGCGTGGCATAAAAAGTCTTGTCACCGACATCTCTTACCTCGATCCGAACGAAGGAATCCGATACCGTGGGTATACTCTCGAAGAAGTATTCAGACTTTTACCAAAGGCCGAGAAAAGTGAGATGCCGCTTGTGGAAGGCCTACTTTTCTTGCTGCTTACAGGTGATGTACCTACACTTGATGAAGTAAATGAGTTAACCGATGAATTTCGCAAAAGACGTATTCTCCCCAAGTATGTCTACGAGGTAATCGACGCATTTCCACCCAACAGTCACCCGATGACAATATTCTCTACCGCCATTCTTACCTTGTCGAGGGAATCGTTTTTTAATATGAAATACCGTAATGGTATTTCCAAACAAAATTACTGGGATCCGACTTTTGAAGATTCCCTGAATATGCTTGCCAAGTTGCCTACCATTGCGGCTTATATTTATGCCAAATTGTACAAGAATGGCAATTTCATCCACAACAATCCGAATCTGGATATGGCGGGTAATTTTGCCAATATGATGGGCATCGGAAAACCCTATGACGATGTAGCCCGGCTTCATTTTATAATTCATGCCGATCACGAAAGTGGTAACCTGAGTGCCCATGCCGGTCACCTGGTTGCCAGTTCACTTTCCGATATTTATCTTTCTACCTCGGCTATGATAAACGCCCTGGCAGGCCCCTTGCATGGTTTGGCTAACCAGGAAGTGTTGCGCTGGTTGCAGGCACTCAAAGAGCGCATGGGCGGGGAGCAACCCACCGAAGCTGCTATGAAGCAGTTTGTCTGGGATACCCTCAATTCAGGGCAGGTTATACCCGGGTTTGGTCATGCCGTTTTACGTAAGACCGACCCACGATATATGCTTCAGCGCGATTTTAGCCTGAAGTACCTGAGCGACGATATTCTCTTCAAATACGTCGATATGTTGTATCATATCGTACCTCCGATTCTTCAAGAGCATGGCAAAGCAAAAAACCCCTGGCCTAACGTCGATGCACATTCAGGTATCATTCAATGGTACTATGGCGTGCGTGAGTATGAGTTTTACACGGTATTGTTTGGCATAGGCCGAGCCATTGGAGTATGTGCCAACATTATCTGGGGCAGGGCTCTTGGGTTCCCAATCGAAAGGCCCAAATCGGTGACTACCGATATGCTTGAGGCAATGGCCCGAAAAGGGAAAGCAAATTAATAGTATTTAAAAACTCTTTTTAAGCCTGTTCGTTACTGACAGGCTTTTTTTCTTATATTTCGAAATGAACGAAAAATTGCCAGATACTCTTTGCTAACCTGCCCTGGACTGCAAGCAAAAGATTTCAATGCGATTGTTTCTTCCGTTTTTGTTCATTAACTTTAAAGTAGATACAAGACCCATAATTGATGCATGATTAAAAGTTTACTGACGTTTACATTCTGCTTGGTATTTTTATTCTCTTCCAGGGCACAACAAGAAATCATATCCGGGCAGATTCTTGTAAGTACCAGTTTGCCTCTTTCCGGAATCTCCAAAATTTTCTTTGACCAGTCAGGCTTAATGTGGATTGGCACCAACAATGGATTGTATTATTTTAATGGGTATAATTATCAGAAATTAAGTTCAGTTTTTTTCGGTCAGAACAGCCTGCAGGACAATAAAATTCTCGATATAGCGCAAAATAGCAAGGGAAATATTTTTGTAGTTAACCAGTACGGAATTGAACGCATTGAACTAACAACCGGCATAATTACCAGTATACTTGAGATCTCGGATGCTCAGCAAATAATTGGTTTTGAGGACCAGGTTGGCAATGAAGTGCTTTTTTTTGCTGCTGGAGGATCGGTTTATAGTTTAAATACGAAAAGTGGTAGTTATAAATTGCTGTACAAGAGTTCTGTAGGCACCACACCCATTGCCTGCAGATTAGGCAGAACAATTTATATTGCCAATTCGCAATCGATTGTTGAGATTGATATTATTTCTGGCAATAAGCAAAAGGAAATATCCATACCAAAAACACAAGAAAATATTTCTCATCTAAGGGTGCTGGATAATAACAACATCCTAGTAGCTGCCGGCGGAAGAATCTTTCGTTATTATTTACCTTCCGGACAGTACGATGAATTTCTTGATCTGCCCTATTACATCTCCAACCTGGTTGTTGACAATAAAGGAGCTATTGCATTTTCTGCCAATCGCCAACTCTACTTTTTCGAAAGCCCTACAGTGAATGTATCGTCTCAACACACCCTAGTTGGCAAAATCCCTGACAGTCCGGTTCATAACCTGTTATTCGATCGCAACCAGATGATATGGATTGCTACCAGCCAGTCGTTATTTCAACTAAATCCGTTCAATCCTGGGTTTAATCAAACAAAACTATATGACCTGAATGGAATTGCTTTCAAGAGTTTCGTGCAGTTAGAATCATCGCGAAACGGATTTATCTATCGCTCAGTCAACAATAAGTTGTTTTATTATCACGCATTAAACGAAAAATCAATCAGCCTCCCTTTTGATTCTTGCAGAGCGGCATGTCTGGTCGATAACCGGCTATTTACAGCAAGCGAAAACCGACTTATTGCATTTAATCTTGAAGAAAATGAAAATACAAAGCTTATTCGCAAGGATATTCATGTAAATAGCATACGGTATATAAACAACAAGCTTTTTGTAGCGGCTCAGGAAGGCTTATTTTTTTTAAAGTCCGATAGCCTTCATCAGATTAGTCCTAAGGCTGTTCGCGATTTTTTAGTGAAAGAAAGTGGTGTTTATCTGTTGGTAGAAGAAGGATTTGGGTTTTTAAAGAACGATACCCAGGAAATTGAGATCCTGATTAAGGATAAGAGTCTGGAAGCAAAGACACGAATAAACGATATCCTGCAATCGTTTGATGGAAGAATATGGATAGCTACTGACAATGGCCTTTATCTGTACAATCAGGATAGTACTCATAACCAGTCAGAAAAGTTTACACAATATTACCCAAATGTGGTTTATGCTTTAATCGAAGCCGAAGAATTGCCAGAGATATGGTTTAGCACCAACGAAGGATTAGGGGCAATAAACTATCGTACCGGCCAACAAATGCTTATTAGCCGTGAAGATGGATTGATGCAACTCGATTATTTGGAAGGTATGGCATTTTTCAATAAAGATGGTGGTCTTTGTTTTGGCACTTTAGAAGGTTACCTGCATTTTCGTCCGGAATTAATTTACCGTAACCGAAAAGTACCTGAAGTAAATATTTCTCAGGCAGAATACATCTCAAGCAAACAAATAAAGAAGATCTTATCTGTTTCAGATACCATTGTCATTCAGCCAGACATCAGTCTTTTAAGGCTCGATCTGACCACGTATGATTATTTTTCGCCGCGCAATACCCGCTATGAATATTCTCTCGAACCTGCCTCGAAAACAGTGAACTGGAAAAAGGTCGAAGATGGAAACCGATTGCTGATTGGCCGTCTTAATTCGGGAAACTATTTACTGAGCATCAAAGCAATTAGCAGTCATGGGGTTGTCAGTAAGCCATCTAATTACGTTGTTTTAGTTAAGGTCCCCTTATATCAAACGAAATGGGCTTTTGGGCTTTATTTCCTTACATTGGTATTGATGGTGCTGTTAATCGTTCGTTTTCGCACCAGCTCCCTTTTGCGTATGAACCGTGAGTATAAAGAAAGGGCGCATATTGCCAAAAAAATTGAAGGGCAAAAAGAAGAACTGGCAATTAAAAACAAGAGCATTACCGACAGTATTAATTATGCCCGGCGCATTCAGTTGGCCATGATGCCTTCTGAGAAACAATTTTCAAACCACTTTCCCGACTCATTTATTCTGCATATTCCAAAAGACATTGTGAGTGGCGATTTTTATTGGGTTAATAAAGTAGGAAAAAAAGTATTCTTTTCGGCCGTCGATTGCACTGGGCATGGCGTTCCAGGGGCCTTTATGTCTATTATCGGAGTGGAATTATTCAGGCGTATTACCGAAATTGAAGGTATCTCTGAGCCTGCGGAGATTCTAAATCGGTTAAGCCGCAATTTCGAACGAGTTTTTGGCGATGTGGACGAAATGAAACTTCGCGATGGAATGGATCTTTCGTTCTGTGCTATCGACGAAACGCACACTAAACTCGAATTTGCTGGGGCATTCAACCCCTTGTACATTATTCGCAACAATTCCATCCTGGAAGTGAAAGGCGACAGGCATTCGGTGGGAGTTTACGACGACGATGACAATGTACCCTCCTTTAATCCTCATCACCTGAATTTGCAGGAAGGGGACATGCTCTATATTTTCACCGATGGTTTCGTGGATCAATTTGGCGGACCAGAGCAAAAAAAGTACAAGTTTCGTAGATTTCGCTTACTACTGCTTGCCTTGCACCAGCTACCTGTTGAAATGCAGATGGAATATTTGCGTAAAAGTATTCTCGAATGGAAAGGTGAACTGGAACAGGTCGACGATATTCTGGTGATGGGAATCAGAATTCATCCTAAGCTGGGCCCTCAGAAATAATCTGGCGTACACAAAGCCTTAAATAGAAACAAAAAAAGTTAGATTTCTTCTGCCTTTAATAAAACTTCCATTTTCTTTAACAGCACCTCAACCTGAAATGGTTTGCTAATATAGTCGTTCATGCCTGCAGCAATACAGGCCTCTTTATCGCCCGACAGGGCATTGGCTGTAATGGCAATAATGGGTGTATGCATATTGGTGCTCGCTTCAAGTCCGCGAATCTTCTTGGTAGCAACAATGCCATTCATTACAGGCATTTGAATATCCATTAGTATCAAATCATAACGGGTAGAACCAAATTTATCGAGAGCCTCTTTTCCATTGCTGGCGAGGTCAATATTCTTGACTTTTCCTTTCAGGCTTAACAACACAATTTTTTGGTTAATGGAATTGTCTTCAACCAATAAAATATTGGCATCGCTTAACGATATGGCTTTGTGCTTATGAATCACCTCCACTACTTCGGTTTCGGTAAAGGTGGTTTTTTTCGAGGCCTTCTGAAGGGTTAGCTTGAACTCAAAAAGTAAATCGTCGGCATTGATGCGAAGCATGCCAGAGTGGAGGCGAATAATTTTTTCGGCAATGGAGAAGTCAAAAAACAAGGCAGGGTTTTCTGTGAGTTCATTCGGATGTTGGAATGAATCCAGTACATAATATGAGTTATTGAGCCGAAGAAGCTGCATTTCGGGGCATGTAAACTTAAAAGAGATAGTTGAAGTTGTGGTATCTTTATTAACCAAAGCCATTTCAATTGCTACGTCACGTTTTTGGTTGTTGACATTCGTTTTGATGAAGTTTTCAATCAGAGTAAGAAACAATTGTTTTACAAGCACAGGATCACCCACAAAATCTTCTTTAATAGGATTATTTAGGCGAATGTGCAACAATTCTTTATTTTGATTCTCAAATAGTTTTATGGTGTTTTCGACAGCGTTGTTGAGATTAAACCCAACAGAGGCTTTTTGTTTATCGTCAAAATCAACTGTCGAAACCTTCACTATGTTGTTCACTACATTCACAAGGTTGTTGGTCGAAGCAATAATTGTTTCGAATAAATCGCGCTGCTCAGGGTCGAATTTAGATTGGTTAACCAATGTACTTATCAAAGTGATATTATTCAGAGGAGTTCTTATCTGATGCGACAATTGAGATAGAAAATCATCTTTCTTTTTGATTTCGGCACTATTTTGTTCGATCTCTTTTTTTAGTTGTAAAGACCCCGTTTTCTTAATGAACTCATAAACCAAAAACATCAGGTGTAAAGCGATATAGGCAATAAAAAACCGGATTGTAAGCGACAACTTAATTAACGAAAGGTTGGGGATATAAAATCCTATAAGGGTAACTAAGGCTAGTGCTGCAAGAAAAAGAAGCGAAAACAAATTGCCTTTTTCGAGGCCTTTTATGCTTATTGCCAGGATAGGAAAAATCAAGGACCACAAAAATCCCCAACTGTCCAAGCCTTCAAAAACATACAGGTAGAGTAGTAAAATAGCTGAAAGAAGAATAAAGAGATTTACTGAAATTGCAAACCCTTTGTTTCGAAAGAGAAGCTTATAATTAATAAAAATCAGCAAGGCAAATGCCATTAGAATACTTGCAGTAACGTAATCTGCAGCAATTACTCTTGCAAGCATAAAAACAAGCAACAAGAAAATAAGAGATATACTAAATATGCCCACCAGAACAGCAATGTTCTGGTTTTCAGTAGAAAGAGAACTTCCAGCCTTGATTTTTAGATAATTCGCGAGCAAACTTAAACCCCTCATTCTTGTTTGTAGTTTTTTAACTTGGTATTTTAGGCTTGTTAAATATAATTAAAAAACATTTACTGTTTACCTTTGGCACGAAAATAGCTTCTGCCACGGGACTATTAAGATCGTTAATTTTTGTAATTTAGTAATTGAGGCAAGAGTCCGATTTATATTATTTTCTACCTACAATGAAGCATTTTTTATCGTACGGCAAAGGTTCCAGTTTTTTCCGAATCGGGATTGCACTCTGTTTTCTGGTTACTACAAATGGATTTTCATGGGCGCAGTCCGATTCGCTCATTGCGTATTCAGCTTCCTTTAAATTCCAGGAGGGTATTTTTCTTTCCTTTACCGATGTTACCTACAACAATCCTGTTCCAAAGGGGCGCATTCTGGCTGATGTAGATTACGGCCATTCTGAGTTTTTCGAAAATGTGTTGCGAAAACCCAAAATTGTTTACCTTGATAAGCTTGGTAATCAGGTAGTAGTGCCTACCAATAAAATATGGGGGTACTCGCGGAATGGTTTTTTATATATCCGTATCGACGAAGGTTTTTACAGAATTACCCTGATGGGTAGTTGCTGTCATTTTGTAGCTTACAAAACCTATGAGGTAGCCAACAACAACTATCCCTATTACAATAGTTATCAATATCCGTATTCCAGCTATCCTCAGCCTACCACCACGCAGAGTGAAATGAGACAATACATGCTCGATTTTAAAACAGGCAATATTCTTGAGTATTCTGTTGCCGGATTGGAAGTAATATTAATGAACGACCAGGAGCTATATGACGAATACATGCTCTTATCGTCGAAGAAGAAGAATCAGTTAAAATTTATGTTTATCAGAAAGTATAACGAGAGAAATCCTTTATATTTAATAAAACTAAAATAGAAAATTATGAAAAAGCTATTCTTTGCAGCTTTGCTGTATACTTGGTTGGGAGCATTTTCTTATTCGCAGGATTATATTCCAAGTCGCGATGATATCCAGGCTTTTTTTAACACCAAAACCCTTGTAGTACTGCAAGATAATCCACTTCTTGAGTACAATCAGGTTATACAGGATGTAATGAAACAGGAATGGACCATCACCGAATTTGAATTTATCACCTACAAAGAATTCGAAGAAAAGCGTTTCGATCCGCAATATTCATTTTTGTACATGTCGCAGGTAATGTTCGACAACGACAAAACAGACGCCCGGTATAGGTTTTTGCATTTGTCGCTGGGAGGAGATTATTTCAGAACCAACCAAATGCCCGATATTGCCTCAGTACCCTTGGCTTATTATAGTGTCGAAGAAGACAATTACATCTATAAATTGGCAATACTGGTTCGCTTCATGCAAAATCACGCAAAACTTATTAAAGAAAAACCAGAGATTGTCTCGGCCAATGTGTTTAAATACTATAACAACAACATCAAGGATATCCATTCGAAAACACTTTATGTGCTGGAAGAAGAATTGTCTAAAGAAGTCAATTCAGCGGCACGCATTCGTAAAGTGTATCCGTACAAATTTCAGATTGTAACGAAAGAGGAAATTACAACAGCCATTAAAGACAAAAACGAAGAAATTGTTTTCCTGCATAAGGTTGGCCCAGAAGGCACTAAAATAGATGCCCGTTGCTACAAAGTAATTATCGGTGCTGCCGATGCAAATTTCTATTTTTTCGATTATCATAAAATCAGCGAAAAGAAACCAGACGGATTGTTGGAGGCTGATTTTGAAAAAATGGCAAAATAATCACACACCAACAGGAATGGTTTTTCATTCCTGTTGGTAATTTTTATTCGGCAAGCCTTGTTTATTGTTTATATTGCTTTAAATATCTTAAGAATGTTTCGTCTTTCAATTTATACAGTGCTTTTGTTGATTGCAGGTATATGCCAGGCACAGAGCACCCTCGTTGATGCGGAGTTAAGGCAGGCCGACAAACTTGCCAAAGAGGGTAATTACACTGAAGCTATGGTTTACGTGGAAAATGTTCTGAAAAATGACCCCTTGAATTTGCCGGCGCTTGAAAAAAAAGTTAACCTGATGATTCTTGCAGGGCGAGAAAAAGAAATTACCAAGGAGATTAACTCTTTAATTGAAGCTTATCCACAACAACCAGAATATTATTACTTACGTGCCATTTTATACCTCTATAATCAAAAGGGGGCCAAAGCCATAGAAGATCTTATTAGTGCCGAATATTACCAGATGCCTCAGCAATATCTCGAGAAAATCTATATCAACCGGGGAACAGCCTATTTCTATAATGGAGACTACCCACAAGCCGAGCAGGATTTTAAGCAGGCTGTGGGTCTAAACCCACGCAGTGCTACTGCATATCATAGCTGGGGAATGCTTAAATACGAAGAGCAATTGTACGAAGATGCAATTGTTTATTTTAATAAAGCAATTCAGTTTCAAGACGATAACGCCATACTTTATTACAACCTGGGTATGTCGTATTTTAAATCAGGCGACAAGAAAAACGCCTGCTACAATTTCAATCGATCCTGCAACCTAAAACATTCCAATGGTTGTAAAATCTATGTGGTAGAATGTTCCGAATAGCAATCAACTAATCCAACTATCCTGGCCTAAATAGCCCTAATTGTATGGATCTTTCTATCGTAATTGTTAATTACAACGTAAAGCATTTTCTCGAGCAGTGTCTGCATTCTGTTTTTCGTGCGGTTCATTCGTTAGAGGCTGAAGTATTTGTCGTAGACAACAACTCAGTCGATGGTTCGTGCCAAATGGTGAGAGAAAAATTTCCGTGGGTAAAATTAATCGAGAATAAAGAGAACCTTGGTTTCTCGAAAGCCAATAATCAAGCCCTCAGGCTGGCCACAGGAAGGTATTCTTTGTTGCTCAACCCCGATACTTTTGTACAAGAAGACACTTTTGTGAAATGCCTCAGTTTTTGCGACAATCATCCGGAAATTGGAGGGCTGGGAGTAAAAATGATCGACGGCCGCGGTGAATTTTTACCAGAGTCGAAACGATCATTGCCCACACCAGCCGTGGCTTTTTATAAAATATTTGGCTTATCATCCCTATTTCCTCGCTCGAAAGTGTTTGGAAAGTACCACCTTGGTTTTCTCGATGTCAATCAGACCCATTCAGTTCAGATTCTGGCCGGAGCCTTTATGATGTTGCGCAAAACTGTGTTGGACAAGATTGGTTTGCTCGACGAAAGCTTTTTTATGTATGGCGAAGACATTGATCTATCTTATCGAATTACACAGGCTGGTTATAAGAATTATTATTTCCCCGAAACTACCATTATTCATTATAAAGGCGAAAGCACCAAAAAGGGCAGTATAAACTATGTAATGGTTTTTTATAAGGCCATGATCATCTTTGCCCGCAAGCATTTTACCGCCAAAAACGCCAGATTGTATGCTATACTAATTAACCTGGCTATTTATTTCAGGGCAACTCTGGGAATTATCCGACGAATTGTGCTAAACCTGTTTGAGCCTGTTCTGGATTTTGTATTTCTCTATCTTGGATTTTACCTTATTGCATCTTATTGGGAAATGGTGAAGAGTGGATACAATCAGTATTTTCCTAGAAATTACTTTTTGTACATTATTCCCTTATACATTCTTACCTGGATTTTTAGTTTGTTTATAGCCGGCGGTTATGAAAAGAAGATTAAACCCTTGAACTTAATCAAAGGAATTGGATGGGGAAGTCTGGCGATTATTTTCATCTATTCTTTATTGCCTGAGACTCTTCGGTATTCACGTTTTCTGATTCTTGGAGGAACCATTTGGGCCTTTTTATCTGTATTTCTGGTGAGGGTGTTTGGCACTTTTATCTTCCCTAAAAACAGAACTCTTGAATTAGCAGGAGTATGCAGACAGATTGCTATTGTTGGTGAGCATGACGAGACACAAAGAGTACTCGCAATTTTACAGGAATCGGGGCTTAATTTCGAATATACCGGACGTATTGAACTTAATCGCACTGGCAATAACGATGAAGTAATTGGGAATATCGATCAGCTTGATGAGATTATTGAAATAAACAAAGTGGATGAAATAATCTTCTGCTCAGCCGATATCGCAGCCAGTCATATCATAAATGCCATGCTCACTACCTCCAACCCGGCTACTTCATTTAAAATAGCCCCACCCGAGAGCATTTCAGTTATCGGAAGCAATTCAATACATACCACAGGCGATTTGTACGTAATCGATTTAAATTCGCTGAACAAAGGAATGAACAAAAGAAAAAAAAGGTTGTTTGATTTGGCATCAGCAATTCTTTTGTTCCTATTAAGTCCTCTTATTTTCCCCTTTTTAGAGAATTATAAGGGGTTTTTAAGAAATGCTCTTTGGGTCATTGCAGGAAAGGTCTCGTGGGTAGGCATAAAGGTTTCAAGCACCAACCGCATGGTCAACCACAACGAAATAAAAAAAGGGGTGCTAAATCCGGCAGATGGCATCAGAAATAAGTTTGTGTCCGATACGGTAATGGAAAGATTAAATATTATGTATGCGAAGGATTACCGGGTTATCCACGATATTAAATTGGTAGTGAGTAATATTAAGTTACTTGGACGGAATTTGTAAAAAGGTATAAATGGCAAAAGTTGAAGTGATATTGCCCCAAATGGGCGAAGGCATTATCGAGGCAACCATTACTCGTTGGCTTGTGCCAGTTAACAGCAGAGTAGAGGTCGACAATCCGCTTGTAGAGATTGCCACCGACAAGGTCGATTCTGAATTGCCAGCACCCATTTCGGGTATTGTCGTAAAGCATTTTTTTTCTGAAGGAGAAATACCACGTGTAGGAGATGTCATTGCTATAATAGACGATGGGAAAGAAGTGATTCATAGCACTGAAACCATTGAAAAACTAAAAGAAGATACAATAAAAGGAAAGGCCAATCAAAAAGGTAATCCCGATAAAAAGATTCGATCAGCTGCCCCTTCTGACAGCCAGGAGCAAGTATCCGTTCCGCCATTCATTCGTTTTTTTGCTCAGTCCAGAACAGTGAGTGCCGCCGAGCTGAATCAATTAGCCGGCTCGGTTCTGCCCCATAAACTTACTACCGAAAATGTGATTCAATACATAAAGGATGGAAGGTATTTCAGGAATATTTCAGAGACTTATTCGGCTGCTCCTGTTGTTGAACTAAAAAAAGAAATCGAATACACTCCCAAAGAAGGAGAGGAAATAATTGATTTGGACCGAACCAGAATTCTTATAGCCCAGCACATGGTAAAATCTGTGCAAACGGCACCTCATGTTACCTCACTGGTAGAGGCAGATATTACCAGTATGGTTCTCTGGCGTGAAAAAGTAAAAAAAGAATTTCAACAACAGAATAAAACTAACTTAACCTACACCCCCCTGGTTACCGAGGCAGTTATTCAGGCACTGAAAGAATTTCCGGGGATTAATGTCTCACTGTTGGGTAATGAAAAAATGGTAGTTAAAAAGTACATCAACATTGGAATTGCCACAGCATTGCCCGATGGAAACTTAATTGTACCTGTGCTAAAGAATGCCGATAGGCTTAATGTGGCCTCATTAGCAGCTGGCATTAACGATATGACCACCAGGGCTCGCGAAGGTAAATTATTGCCTGGCGAAACAACAGGCGGTACTTTTACCATTACCAATCTGGGCTCTTTTGGCAATGTATCCGGCACACCAATAATTAATCAGCCCGAATCTGCTATTTTGGCCGTTGGAGCTATACAAAAAAAACCTTGGGTAATCTACAACCAGGGTTTACCAGTTATTGGCATTCGCGATATTGTTACTTTATCGCTTAGTTACGATCATCGCATCATCGATGGGGCCCTTGGAGGCGCCTTTCTGTCAAGAATAGGAAAAATTCTCGAGAGTTTTAGTCTGGAAAGAAGCTTTTAAATTATCCATTTAAACCCCTTTTATCAACATATTGAAAGCAAACCCTTTCAGATAAGGTTTTTATTTTTATTTTTGTTTAAAAACCAACCTTAACTCTTTCAATGAAAAACATACAAGCAAGTCTGTCGAAGCTGTCATTTCTTTTAGTTTTTCTATCCAGCGTCGCTTTTTCTCAGCAAACAATTAATGTACGGGAGTTTTTCGTCGAAGCAGAGTCTTTTTTCCTTTTCGAGGAATACTCTGATGCCCTGCCACTCTATCAACGCATTTTGAGTGTCGATCCTGAAAATTACAACATTATCTATAAGGTTGGGATATGTTACCTGAACGATCCTTATCAAAAAGAAAAGTCAATCAAATACCTGCTTGATGCCTCTAATCACATCAGCACTGCATACAAGCCAAATACCATTAAGGAGACAATGGCGCCACCAGAAGCCTTGTATTACCTTGGTCAGGCCTACAGGGCTACCCGACAACTTGATAAAGCCATTGAATCTTACACTAAATTTAAAGCCATTGCCGATCCAGCCGAATTCGAATTTGCAATCATCGACTCAGAAATTGCTTCCTGTCAGGTAGCTAAGCAGATGATAAAATCTTCGGTATATGCCAAACGGTTCAGCGTGGGCGAACCAATCAATTCGCGCTTTGCCGATATTAACCCTATACTTTCCGGCGATGGCCGTTCCCTTATATTTAACCGCAAACTGCAGTTTTACGACGCCGTATTCATTTCTACACTCGACTCAGCAGGGCGGTGGTCTGAACCCTATAACCTTACTCCGGATTTTGGCCTCGATGGAAATTCTTATGTTACAGGCATTTCATTCAATGGCGACGAAATATTTGTTTACCGTAGCGATAACTTTGATGGTAACATTTACTCAAGCAAGCGGATTGGGATTCATTGGCAAACATTAGGTAAGCTAAACGAAAACATTAACACCAAATACTGGGAATCTTCTGCATCACCTTCCCCAGATGGCACACAACTTTATTTCTCTTCTAACCGAAAGGATGGTTCGGGAGGTCTGGATATTTACCGCTCCACAAAGGGGTCTGATGGACAATGGCGGGTGCCAGTTAACCTTGGCCCAACCGTAAATTCTCCTTTCAACGACGATGCTCCATTTCTTTCACCCGATGGCAATTTGTTGTTTTTCACCTCTCTCGGCCACGATGGAATGGGAGGGTATGATATCTTTATTTCAGCCAAAACAGGCGATAATAAATGGGCAAAACCCGTCAATATTGGATATCCGGTTAATTCTACTGGCGATGAAATGATGTTTTGTCCGGTAAATAAAGATGAAATTACCGGTATTTATGCCTACTTCGATCAGAACACCAGCTATGGTCTGAAAGACATTTATTGGACCGAAGTATACAACTCAATTTTACCTCGCCAGTTTAACCTTAAAGGTAAAGTTAACCTTCCCGCTGGTTTGGATGCCGGAGCTGCTATTACAGCAACTCTTGTGGATGATGCTACCGGCAAAATAGTGGCCCAGGTACCTGTAGATTCTACCGGAGCTTTTAGCCTTGCTGCCACTCAGGGAAGCTATCAACTTGTAATCGATGGACAGGGCATTAACACGGTTAGTACTCCTGTTGTATTGGATGTGGCCAGTGAGAAATCCTTTGTCGAACTGGGGCTGATTACCGCTACTGCAGCCAGTAAGGGTGAAGTATTTGCCACGACTAATTCGAAACCCGAACTTGAAGTAGTGGGTGGAAACAATATTGTTGCCACTACTGCTCCAGTGGCCATTGCGCTTAAAGTTGAAAAAGGAAGCGACTTAACAGCCGAACATTTTGTAAATGGCGAATTAGTTAATTCCGAAAAATTCTATCTTGCCAAAGATGAATTTACCTACAATTTTACCCCCGAACCAGGTGAGAATGTTATTGTATTTACTATAACCGACAAGCAAGGCAATACCAGTCAGCAAAAGGTGGTAGTGAATTACAGTCCCGAAGTGGTGGCACCACTTTCCGATGCCAGCGTAACTGAGAAACCTACTGCACTGCCGGAAGTGGCTCTAATTTCATCGGCAGCTGGCTTACAGGCATATTTACTTTCTCTTGGCGATACTGATTATGACTCCAAAGCAGCATTGTACGAAATGCTCATTGCCAATGCCGATGAAAACGGTTATTCGGTAGAAAATGTAAATGAACTTTTTGCCATAATGCTCACACAGCGCAATAAAGAGGAATACCTTTCGAAATACAACGTAACTAGTCCTTTTACCAATCTTCAATTGGCCGATTCTGTGATAGATCCCCTGAAGATGCCACTTGCTGTTTCACTCACAACCCTGCAAACATTTCCTGCATCGAGCAATGAAATACACGAGGGCTTGTTGAGATTGATGCCTTTTAATTCATCAAGCGACAAGGAGTTTGATTATCTTCTCTCATTTAGCGATTCAGTTTTTGCTCCTGGAAGTTATTCGATTCCGGCAAGCGATGCCGAAGCATGGAGCATGCTACAAAAAATGGATGGTGCAGAAAACGCCTCTCTTACTTTAAACCTTGCCTCTACCACGCAAGAGATGAATTATTATTATCATAACCTTTTGGCAAGTAGTGATGGGAAAATGCTTGACATGCTTAAGGATATAGACTTTAAAGCTAACAATCTGGTTAACTCAATCGATTTGGTGAATCATCTCATGAAGATAGCCCCGCACAATGGCATTGGTATGAGTGAATTAATAAACACCCTGGAGAAAGCACAGAACCAACAGAATAAAAACCTTATTGATTTCCGCAATGCGCTCGCCAATTCTGCCACTGGCGAATTAAAAAGCACTATTGAGGAGCTCGATCTGGAAGCAAATGGCATTTATACCTATGAAGATTTGCTTAACGTATTGCTGGCTAAATCAAAAACAGAAGGTTATTCGGCCAGCGAAGTTTACGATCTGATTTTAAGTATGCTTGAATTTGCCACTGTAGAAGAATTTGCAGCAGCTATGAAGGCAATGTCGAACGGTCAACTGGATGAGGTGTTTAAATCGCTCGATTTAAAACAATTCTCCACTCCGGTTGAGCTTATTCAATATTTGATTGCACATTCAGGAGAATACGATTATACCGAATCTGATATCAACAACTTATTGCTTCGCATGCTGCTCGAGAAGGGCATAAGCAATTACCTCGAAACCGAACAGGAGAAAATAAGTGAAAAACTTATCATGCGCCGAAGAATGATCACAACGATAATTCTCGTAAATGGCCTCATTGTTATTTTCTTAATATTGTTTGCTCGTCGGCGTAAGAAGAAAAAAGATAGTGTGCAAAATGGCAAATAACCTTAAGATATCGCTTCTCTTATGTTTTGTCTCCTTCTATATCAGTGGGCTTAATGCTCAGATTTGGATCGATCAGGAGTCGATTTACGAAGAGGCTGAGGGATATCTCGAAGGCAAGGAACCTGAAGAAGCACTTGCACTTTTTAAGCTGATTGAAAAGAAAGGCATTACCAATTCGAATATTAGCTACAAAATGGGCTTGTGCTATTTTATGCAAGAAGGCCTGTCGAGGCTTTCTATTCCTTATTTCGAGAGTGCCGCTGCAAACCTTAGTGCTGATTACACATCAACTATTTATCAAACAAAAGCTCCCTATGATGCTTTAATCTTTTTAGGGCGCGCCTACCGTGCCGACAGTCGTTTTGATAAGGCAGAACAAAGTCTCCAACAATTACTTGATGCGCATATCAATGAGGAACTTGACCTTAAGGCGAAGCATTATTTAAAACAGGTTCAATACGCACGCCTTTTTACTTCGCAACAGGGCAGTGCAAGTCTTGAGCTTATTCATGACAACAGTGCTTATTCGGTTTATAACCCCATCATTTTGTCCGAAAATCAGGTGTTTTATATGGAGTCGCGTCCATTTTATGAGGCAGTGCTTTCCGGTGCAATAATCGATAACGTGCTTATTGAGAATGAAAATCTTTCTCCCATGATTGGCACAGACGAGACTTTATTACTTGTAAGCGCCTCCTTTTCTGGCGATAAATTGCTTTTTGTAGCATATCTGCCAGGCAAAGGAAACGAATTGTATTACACCCAAAAGAAAGACGGTGAATGGACTCCTGCTACTGCTTTCTCTGCTCCAATAAACAGTGCGTCCAACGAAAACTTTGCCTCTTTTAACGAGGCTGGTAATATCCTCTATTTTAGTAGCAACCGCCCAGGAGGATTTGGAGGCAGCGATATTTACATGGCACTTCTTAACGAAAACAAAGAATTCGACAAGGTACAAAATCTTGGTCCGATTGTGAACACGCCTTACGACGAGGAACTTTGTTATCTATCTCACGATGGGAATACCCTTTTTATCACTTCCGAAGGATTTATTAACATAGGGGAATCGGATTATTTTGTTACCACCAAAGATGCCAATGGGAATTGGAATGTACCCGTCAATTTGGGGTTGCCAATTTCTACACCCGATTTCGATAACTTTATCTCACCTTCCCCTTCGGGCGATTTGTATTTGAGCCGCTATGGCGCAGAATTGGCAGGCAAACAGGGCATCTTTCGGGCTACCCAAAAGTCAGGTGCCGATTTGCGAAAGGTAATGGTAAAATCACAGCTCGATTTTACCGGACAGATGGAGCCACAGGCTATTCAATATACTATTCTCAATTCTACCACCGGAGCAGTTGTTAAGCAATCGCAAACCGATGAGCAGGGAGCAGCCACCAACATCCTTTCTGAAGGCACTTATCAATATTCATTTGTCTACAATAATGAATTGGTAGCACGGCAAAAAATAGTGATTACGCCTGATTTTTCAGCAGATGAGCTTAATCCTGAACCCCCTGTCTGGGAATACATGAATCTGAAATTAGATTTAGAAGAACTTGTTTTGCAGGATATTCTTTTTGCATTTAACAGCATAAAACTTGACACCAGGTATGTGCCCATGCTCGACTCTGTGCTATTGGAACTTCAACAAGACCAATCGATCAGCATTCTTATCGAAGGATATAGCGATGCCATTGGCAGAAAAGAGTATAACGATATTTTATCGCTTAAACGTGCACAGGCGGTTAAAGAATACTTCATCAAAAATGGTATAGCAGACAGCAGAATATCTACCCAAGGTAAAGGCCCGGTTAACCCGGTGGCCATTAATTCCAATGCCGACGGCACCGATAATCCTGAAGGTAGAAAATACAATCGACGGGTAAGCTTGCAATTGGAGGGCAGTCAGGCTAAGTTTGTAATTCGTCGGGTAAGTGCAGTACCATCCGATTTGCTTGTAAAATAGCGGCTGCATGGATTCTGCTGCGAAAAGACCTTAGGATTTATATACCGATGCACCAGGTACAAGATACTTTAAACTCGAGGGGGTATTTTTCTGTAGGTCTTTTTGTTTAAATTTGTTTTCGAACCAAAGATCTGCACCTAATTGCCTGTCGTTTTAAAAAGTCAGAAATTGTCAGGTGTTTAAGCCAGGCAACCAGATAAAACTTAATCCTATGAAAAGAACATTGATTCTGCTATTATTCAGTCTGTGTTTAGGCTCACTCGAGGCACAAAAGAAAGAGATTTCGCTTAAAGAATACTTTACCGATGCACAATTCTTCTTTACACAGGAATCGTACATCGATGCCTTAAGCGATTACCTTCAGGTTTATTCAATGGGTTATGAGAACAATGCCAATATCAATTACCATATCGGAGTTTGTTATTTGCATATCCCTGGGCAGAAGTTTAAATCGATACCCTATCTTGAAAAAGCTACGCTGAATGCTTCCTTAAAATACCGCGAATCGACACTAAACGAAGTATATGCCCCCCAGGATGTTTACCTGTATCTGGGGAATGCTTATCGTATTGACAAACAGTTGGATACGGCTATTATCCGGTATAAAACATACCTGGGATTGATTTCTGACAAATCGCAAGTAGAGAAAGATTATGTCAATAAGCAAATCGAATCTTGTCTTATTGCCAAAGAATATATGGATAATCCTGTTCAGGTATCCTTTAAAAATATGGGGAGTCTTATCAATACAAGTAGTTCTAATTATAACCCCGTTTTATCAGGCGATGGCAATACACTTGTGTACATGACGAAATTACCTTTTTACGAAGCAGTTTTTATGTCGCAGAAGCGTGGTAAAAACTGGTCGAGGCCTGAAAATATTACACCCCAATTGATGTCTGATGGCGACCAGGTGGTTACAGGTATTTCCAATGATGGAAAAACTATCTTACTGGCGAAGGCCGATGTATTTGACAGCGATATTTTTTACAGCGAATTCACTGAGGGGCAGTGGGCAAAATCAAAATCCATTAGCAAAAACATCAACACCAAATTCTGGGAGACAGACGCCAGCTTCTCTGCCGATGGCCAGACTATTTATTTTAGCAGCAACCAGAAAGGCGATGGTACCATGGACCTCTACAAATCGGTTCTTGGTAAAGATGGAAACTGGGAATTGCCGTTTAACCTGGGTCAAGGTGTGAACACTCCCCTCAACGAAGGTTCGCCATTTGTTACAGCCGATGGAAAGAAACTTTATTTTGCCTCACAGGGGCATCGCGGAATGGGTGGTTACGACCTGTATTTTGCAGAGTGGAACGATACTTCCTGGACAAACCCGCAAAATTTGAATTATCCCTTCTCAACCACTGACGAGGACATGTTTTTTTACCCTTTTATGAATGGAGATCTAGGGTATGTATACAAGATTCTCGAAAATGGGTATGGGGTATATGATATCTACGAAGTTACACTGGTAGAGCAAAAAGTGGAGCCTGAACCTGTGGAGGTGATATCTGAACCCATTGCGGTAGTTGTAGAACCAACCGAAATAAAAACCGATTCTACCATTAAGCCCGAGCCTGCATTAATTGAGCTCCGACCCATTCTATTTGGCTTCGACCGGTCAGTGATACAGAACGATACTTTGAGCGGATTGGCATTCCTTGCTCAATTGCTTTTAGACAATCCGCAAATGAAAATGCGCCTTAGCGGGCATACCGATGCTCTTGGCTCTGAAACCTACAACCAATATCTATCAGAACGCAGAGCCAGAGCTATTGCCAATTATTTTACCAGCAAAGGAATCTCGGCCAAACAGTTGGAGGTTGTTGGAATGGGTGAAAAACGTTTTGTTGCGCAAAATACAACCAGCCTTGGCGACGACAATCCTGAAGGAAGAAAATACAACAGACGAGTAGAACTCGAATTAATTCAATACCCGACAGATAAATACCAGGTAAAAAACATCAATATTGTGCCCGAAAATTACCGCCTGGTAAATCCCTAAGAATACACAGCATACTTCTTTTTGAATTAAAACTTGCCATAAGGCGGGGAGGTATCCTGTTTTTTATTTTCTAACAACTTATTGTAGGAGTTTGAGGGAAAAGTCTTTGTACGAAAAGACTTGCACTACAATATCTTATCAACAAGCAGGTTATTTAAGGAGCAAAAAAAATGAATCGCTAACATGTTGCTTTACAAATTATTAACAGATTCAATAAAGTATAAAAAGTCATTGTTTATCACTTTTAAGGCTTGACTTGTTTTTGACAGTGGAAAGATATGTCCTATTTTCATTAAATTTAGATATTCATAACATCTTTACACATGAGAAGGTTTTTTCTTTTCGCAGCCATCTTGCTAACAATTTCTTCACTCAGAGCTCAGGAATCTGCCACCTCTGAAGAGTTATTTGACGATGCACAGTATTTTTTTGTACGAAAGGATTATAAGGAAGCAGTGTTTTTCTTTAAAAAACTTCTGGAGGTAAAACCGAACAATGCAAACTTTAACTTTAAGGCTGGCGAATGCTACCTGAATATCCCCGGGCAGGAGCATCTGGCTGTACCTTATTTCGAAAAAGCTTGCATGAAAACTGTACCAAAAAACGCTTATAAGGAGCGAGAGTATAACGAAAGTAGTGCACCCTTACACGCTTATTACTACCTCGGTAATGCTTACCGTATGGCTGAGCAGCTCGAATCGGCATTAAAAGCTTACAACAAATTTATCGACTCGCCTTATTTCTATGGGAATTATAATTTGGCTATAGTGGAGCAAGAGATTAAATCATGCGAGCGTGCCAAGATTATTCAAGATTCACCGATTGACATGAGCAGCACCTTAATTGGAGAACCCATAGGCAGTTCGTTTAGCGAGTTTAATCCGGCAATTTCTTCCGATAACAAAACCCTGGCCTTTGTAAGGGGATTGAAGTTCTACGACGCTGTTTTTGTATCCCGGTGGGTCGACAACCAATGGTCCGAACCAGTGAACATCAACCCGGAGATAGGCTCAGACGGAGAATATTATCCCACGGGAATAAACAGTGATGGGACTCTGATTTTATTTGTTCAGATAAATACCGATAATTCTGATATTTTTTATTCTCAGTACAATGGTCAAATCTGGAGTAAACTCCAAAAGCTACCCGGTAAAGTGAATACAATGGCTAATGAGTCGTTTGCAAGTTTCGGCCAAGACGATAATACTCTTTTACTGGTGAGCAACCGAAATGGAGGAAAAGGCGGTAAAGATATCTGGATAAGCAAAAAATCTGAATCTGGTTTATGGGAGAAACCTAAAAATTTGGGAAAAACAATTAACACAAAACTTGATGAAGAGTCGCCAGTGATGTGCCGCGAAACCGGAACACTTTTTTTTAGCTCTCAGAGCCACTACAACATGGGAGGTTTCGATGTTTTTTACACAAACAAACCTTACAACGAATGGTCGGTACCACGTAACCTCGGATATCCACTGAATACCACCCGCGACAATTTGAATTTTCGGGTTACCGGGAAATGCAATACCGGATATTATTCAATCATAGATAAGGATTCTGGTGTTTCAGATATTTTTCTCATCGAATTGAAATCGACATTGTCGATTCCTGAATTATATCCTTAGTGAATGAAGTGTTTTGGAATAATACAAGTATTCATTGTCTGCTCTCTGTTCTATTCTCCATCAGGCAATGCACAGTATTCCGATACGGAGAAGAAGATATATGTTAAAGCCGAAAAATATCTCGAGGGAAAAGATTACTCCTTTGCGCTGGAACAGTATCTATTATTGGTTCAGGAACAAGACAGCAATTCAAATGTGAACTATCGGATTGGACAATGTTATATGAACTTGCTTGGTCAGGAGCGAAATGCGCTTTCTTATCTTCAGATGGCCGAGAAAAATATCGATCCGAATTATATCCCCGGAAGCCTGACTAACCTTGCTGCTCCGCCTGAAGCCTTGCTATTACTGGGCGAATCGTATATGCGCGAGGAAATGAACGCAGAGGCTTCCAAAGCGTATCAGGACTATCGGAATTATGTATTAAACAACGGCCAACAATTAGCCATTGTCGATGAGCGAATTAAAGCACTTGGCATTACTGAATCCGAAGAAAACAATAATACCCACGAAGTATTGCTCACCAATATGGGCGATAAGATTAATTCCGCAGCATCTGAGTACAATATTGTTTACAGTGGTGATATGAAAACAATGGCTTTTACGCGTTATGATAAGCGCAGAGACATCATTTTTGTGTCTTACTTCCGCAATGATAAATGGACCGAACCCCTCGATATTAGCGCGCAGGTAAACTCACAGGGCGATATGTATGCAACAGCTCTTTCGTACGATGGCCAGGAACTATACATGGTAATGCTTACCGAATTTGATGCTGACTTGTATGTTTCTGCCCAAACAGGTGGTAAGTGGAGTTCTGCAACCAACTTAGGGCGCAATATTAACTCGAAGTACATCGAGAGCAGTGCCAGTATTAGTGCAGATGGAAATAAACTCTTTTTCAGCAGCGATCGTGCAGGTGGAATAGGTGGATTTGATCTCTATTACTCCACTAAGGTAGATGGAAAATGGGATAAGGCTCAGACTGTGGGAGAAGTGGTGAATACAAAATCGAACGAAGAATCGCCTTTTATTACCGAAAGTGGCAAAGTTCTTTATTTTAGTTCCGATCGTTCTGGGTCTATTGGTCGTATGGATATTTATTTCTCGCCTCGCGAAGGCGAGGGGTGGGCTGCACCAGAAAACCTTGGTATGCCTTATAACTCAGTCGAAGACGATATTGCTTTTCGTTTTTACGAACAATACAATAAGGGCTATTTAGCCAGAGATTTACTAGGCGGATTCGGGAAACTGGATATTTATCTGATTCAATCCGGGGCCGACCGGCAACGCGAAATGGCCGACTATATAAAATCGCAAAAGCCCAAGGTAACCGAAACAAAAAGCGAAGTGGCTACTACACCAATAGCTCCGCAACCAAAAGAAACAGCAGAGAAAACAACTCCTGCTGTTGCGGCTCCCGCAGTGCTTGCTGCAGCCACTCCTGCTATGGAGCAGAAAAAGGCCGAACCGGTGGTAGCAGAAAAGGTAACCCCCGAGCCTGTTAAAACACAATCTTCTGTTCAGGTGAAAAAGACAGAGCCAGAAGGTTCGAAGAAACCTACCCCTGTTAAAAGTGCCGAAAATAAAGTAGTGGCACCAGTTGTGAAACCACAGTCGGGGATTTATACCATACAAATTCTTGCGCTGACACATCCTGTAGAAACCGAAAAACTCAGGGGAGTAGACATGAACTCCCTCTCGGTTGTTGCTTGCAAAGATGGCTATACCCGCTATCTGTTTGGATATTATTCTTCTCAGGAAGAGGCTATCTCTGATTTGCGGTCGTTCTTTGCGAAAGGATATAAAGACGCCTTTATTCGCAGCACCCAGGAAATCGATAAGTTGAAATAGCGATGCCAGAGAACCAGCCTTTTCAAATTATTTTACGGGCATTGGAGCCTGAAGATATCGATTTATTGTATGTGTGGGAAAATGACCCGCAAATCTGGAAAGTGAGCAATACCATTACACCTTTCTCACGCAGCGTGCTGAATCGCTACATCGAAAATGCCCACCTCGACATTTTTCAAAGCCGGCAACTCAGACTCATGATCGATGTAAAAGAAAACTCTTTTACAAAAACAATAGGAGCCATTGACCTCTTCGATTTCGAACCTCTGCATTTGAGGGTGGGAGCGGGGATACTTATCGGCGATGCTTCCGAACGCGGAAAAGGGTATGCCCGGGAATCACTTATTAAGCTTTGTGAATATGCATTCGAAGTAATGCAACTTCATCAGGTGTATTGCAACATTATGGCCGATAATGTTGTGAGCCTAAAGCTTTTTCAGCAACTTGGATTCGAACGAACAGGCAACAAGATAGATTGGATAAAAACCCCTGCAGGATATGTCGACGAATGGATTTTGCAGAAAATTAATCCGTCCGATAGCCTTAAATAGCCTATTGTAGCTCGCGATACTCGGGAATCGTATTCATAAACTCCATTTTTCCCTCTGTATTTCGTTTTAAGAAAAAATGTTTCATTCCATTTGTTATTAGCAGATAGGGAGCCATTATGCTTGTGTTGTATGCAAAAATTTGGTCGAATACTTCCTCATTAATACATACAGTCGGAGCTTTGCATTCGAGTAATATCAAAGGCATATTTTGGTGTGAATAGATTAATCCGTCATACCTTCTTTTAAGCCTGTTTACCCGTAATCCCGATTCAATAGAAATCAGGCCCCTGGGAAAGCCTTTTTCCATTACCAGAAACTTCAATATATTTTGCCTCACCCACTCTTCCGGAGTAAGCATCACAAAGCACCTTCGAAATTCATCGAATACTTCATTTTTTTTGCCTTTACTTTGAATATTAAAGGTGTATAAGGGAAGATTAAGTGCCTGCATACCCGAAGCTGATCATTCGATTCTAATGCCCGAAAAATACTAATCTTTTTCCTATTTTAGCAGCCATATAATTTCGAAATGACTTTTGAGTCTATACTCTCCGATCTGAAACAAAAGAAGTATGCGCCCATCTATTTTCTCATGGGCGATGAGTCGTATTTTATCGATAAGCTTACCGATTACATTGCAGCCAATGTATTAAAGGAAGAAGAAAAAGCGTTTAATCAAACGGTTCTTTACGGAAAAGATGTAGACATTGCAGGTGTCGTCAATGCTGCCAAGCGTTATCCGATGATGGCGCCAAACCAGGTGATTATTGTAAAAGAAGCCCAAAACATTACCTCAATCGACGATTTAGTGTATTATGCTGAGCGCCCCTTAAAATCGACTCTTTTAGTAATTAATTACAAATACAAAACGCTCGACAAACGCAAAAAACTCTACAAAGTACTCGAAAAGGATGCTATTTTGTTTGAGTCGAAAAAACTTTATGACGACAAGGTGCCAGATTGGATTACAAAATACTGCCAGTCAGTAGGTTTTTCAATTCAGCCTACTGCTGCCTTATTGCTTACCGAGTTTCTGGGTTCGGATTTAAACAAGATTGCCATGGAAATCGATAAATTGATAATTTCAATGGCATCAGGCGAAAAGCTCATCACCTCGGTGCATATCGAAGAAAATATTGGCATTAGTAAAGATTTTAACAACATAGAGCTACAGAATGCTTTGGTGCGCAGAGATCACCTGAAAGCCTACCGTATTGTCGACCATTTTGCCCGCAATCAGCGCGACAACCCACTGATGGTTACCATTGCCATGTTGTTTGGGTTTTTTAATAAGGTAATTGTCTATCATAAACTTCCTGATAAATCGAAGATGTCGGTTGCTGCTGCTTTGAAAATAAACCCCTATTTCGTGCCCGAATACCAAAAGGCTGCCAGTAGATTTTCCTTTGAGAAATCGTCGGAAATTATTTCGCAATTACGCCTTTACGACCTGAAATCGAAGGGGGTTGGAAATTTATCGGCCTCGCCTGGAGATTTATTGAAAGAGTTGGTATTTAAGATTTTAAATTAGTATTCTATAACCTATCTTTTCCATGACAATTGTATTGATCATTTTCACCGCTGCAATATCGGTTCTGGCTTTTCAGAATAGAAGTATGTTTATCCGGCTTCAGTTTAACCCCTATCAGGTATTTCACCGCAAAGAATATTACCGGCTTTTATCTCATGGTTTTATTCATGCCAATTGGTGGCACCTTTTTGTAAACATGTTTGTGTTGTATTTTTTTGGTAGCACTGTCGAACTCTATCTTGGCCAAATGGCTGCGATTGGAATAGTTCGTTACCCAACCCTTGTTTACATCTTGTTCTACCTATTGGCCATAGTATTTGCAGCCTCTATGTCGCTAATTCGGCATCGTAATGATCCGTGGTACAATTCTGTGGGTGCCTCAGGAGCTGTTTCGGCCGTATTGTTTTTCAGCATCTTTTTCGATCCATGGAACATGATTGGAGTTTATTTTATTCCTGTGCCCGGAATTATTTTTGCTGTGCTGTATGTCGCCTATTCGCATTACCAGTCGAAACGCGGTGGCGACAACATTGCTCACGATGCTCATTTATTGGGCGCCGTATTTGGTTTCATTTTCCCCTTGTTTCTCGATATGGGGCTTATCAAGCATTTCCTTTCTAAATTGCTTATGTATGCCTAAATACCTTTGCTATAACGGCGAAATGGTGGCGGCAGATAAGCCCTTGTTGTTTGCCGATAATAGGGCATTTTGCTATGGCGATGGTTTTTTCGAAACAATACGATGTGCCAATTCTGAGGCTTTGTTTTTTCAGAGGCATTACGAGCGTATCCTTCGAACACTGACTATGCTAAACATGCAAATGCCGCCTGATTTTACAGCAGAGTATTTTCGTTTTCAAATACACAGGTTGTTGCAAAAGAACCGCATCTACAAGGCAGCCAGGATAAGGCTGGTTTTTTTTCGCGCTGCGGGAGGCTTTTATGCGCCTGTATTGAAGGATGCACTTTACCTGATAACCTGCGACTCGCTGAGTACGGAGAAGTATCAGTTATCCGAGAAAGGATTAAAAGTAGAGGTGTATGAGCAGCTTAAAAAACCCATCAACAACCTGTCGGCCTTTAAATTGAGCAGTGCCATGTTTTACGTAATGGCAGGAATCTGGAAGAATGATAATGCCTTGGATGATTGTCTGCTTATGAACGAAGAGGATAAACTTATCGAAGGTTTATCGTCGAATTTATTTTTGGTAAAGAACCAGATACTTTATGCTACCTCAGCGGATTGCGGTTGTATAGCCGGCACCATGCGGGAGACACTTCTCGAGCTGGCTCAACAACATAAGGTGCCCGTTAAAGAGGTTCAGGGCTTTGGTATTAACCATATTCTCGAAGCCGATGAGTTGTTGCTTACCAATGCCATTCAGGGGATCAGGCATGTGGGAGCCTTTCGGAACAGGAGGTATTTTCATCGTATGGCTGAAATGCTTACCCACCGATTAAACGAACTGGCAGGACTTTAAACAAGAAAGACAGGGAAGCTTCGTTAGTTCATCTCCGGATCTTCAGGAAAGTTCGACCACATCTCGTATTTTTTTCCCTTGCTTTGCAGGTGACGTTTCCAGTAATTGCGGTTCATCGGAGCCATAATTTCTTCCGGGCTGATTTCGGAAATTAACCAGGCACTTTGTTCAAGCTCATCTTCGAGCTGATTGGCCGACCAACCGGAATATCCAAGAAAGAATTTAATCTGGCTGTTAGAAATATTGCCCGAGGCAATTAGTTTTTCTACTACCTCAAAATCGCCACCCCAGAATACATTTCCAATTACCCTGTTGCTGTTAGGAATAATATCGCCAAGGGTGTGAATGTAGTGCAGTGTGTTGGTGTTTACCGGGCCACCCAGCGAAAGTGAGGCGTTTGTTTTAGGGAAATTCTCAACGATTTCGCTGATAGCAATGTCAACAGGTTTGTTTAGCACGAATCCAACCGTTCCTTCCGATTCCGAATGCTCCGTAATCAGCACTATGGAACGCTTGAAATAATTGTCAGTTAAGAAGGGCTCTGAGATAAGCACCTTTCCTTTCTGAGGTTCCTGTCTGTTATCGGGTTCGAAGAAGTTGTAATTTAAAATCATTCGCTGCCTGTTTCCGAACGACCCGCCATGGTACATTCTGAATTATTTGGTAAAAATAGCTGAAAAAGAATAAAAGAGCTTTACCAAATTGTTAATATTCCCTTATTTTACAAAACATGTGGTGCTTACCACAGAAAAAAAATAAAATGAGTACAAAGGCAGCCAAACAAATTACTTTTTTTTCGGCCATGGTGCCGGTTTTGTTCCTCGTGGTATTTTTAACCTTAAACGTGCTGCTCTTTGGCGAAGATACCCTTTCAGGTTCCAATCAACTTATACTTTTATTGGCCTCAGTCATTGCCTCAGTCATTGCCTACCGGCATGGTGTGAAGTGGACCCAGGTAAAAGCACGCATACTGCATAGCATCGACAAGGCTATGCCAGCCATGCTCATCCTGCTGCTCATTGGTTCTTTGGCAGGAACCTGGTTGTTGAGTGGCGTGATACCAGCCATGATATTTTACGGCTTGAAGATTATTCACCCCAAAGTATTTCTGCTTACTGTAATTGTAGTGTGTTCTCTGGTATCTATTGCTACCGGATCGTCATGGTCTACTGTGGCTACCATTGGTGTTGCCTTTCTGGGCATAGGGAAGGCATTGGGTTTTCACGAAGGTTTGGTGGCAGGAGCGGTAATCTCGGGCGCATATTTTGGTGATAAAATGTCACCCCTGTCCGATACCACTAACCTGGCTCCGGCAGTAGCAGGTACCGATCTGTTTACGCATGTTCGCTATATGACCATTACTACTATGCCTTCTATACTCATTGCTATCCTCATTTTTACGATAATTGGGTTTAATCTTGAATTGGACAACCACGAAGCCAATGTAGCTGAGGTGACAAAGGCCATCAGTGATTCTTTCTTCATTTCACCCATACTTCTTTTAGTACCTGTTATTCTTATGGTCGTGATTTTAAAAAAGGTAGCTCCTCTGCCCGCACTAATGGCTGGCACGCTGCTGGGTGGCATTTTTGCCCTAATTTTTCAACGGGGTCTTGTGCTGGAAACAGGTTCCCTCGAAGGCAATGTCCACATCGAGGGAATGAAAAATTTCTTTGGCAGTATATTTCCCAATGCCGATGGCACCTATTTTTTTGCATCGTACAAATCTTTTATGCAGGCTATGTTTGGGAATCTGCACATTGAATCGGACAATGTAATTGTCAAGGAGCTTTTTAATACTACTGGCATGGCAGGAATGCTTAATACCGTATGGCTTATTATTGCAGCAATGGTATATGGAGGCACTATGCAAGCTGGAGGTATGCTGGCCCGCATAACCTCAGCAATTATTAAAAGAGCAAAGTCTACCGGCTCACTGATAGCGTCTACTATTGGCTCGTCTGTTTTCTTTAACATCACCGCCAGCGATCAGTATATTTCTATTCTTGTGCCAGGGGAAATGTTTGCCGAGAGTTACAAAAAAAGAGGCCTGAAGCCTGAAGTGCTGAGTCGCACCCTCGAAGATGGAGGTACTATAACATCTGTATTAGTTCCTTGGAATACATGCGGGGCTACTCAATCGAAAGTTTTGGGTGTTTCGACCTGGACTTATTTGCCGTATTGCTTTTTTAACCTGATTAATCCTTTGGTAGCGATATTAATTGCCTACATGGGTTATAAAATAAGGCACATAGACAAAGAAAAGAAGGAGGAGAAATCGCGATAACCAAGTGATTCACAAAATAACCGAAGGCCTTTATTTTTTACCCGATTTTTTCTTTTTCTTTTTAGCTCCGAAGAATTCTTCTCCAGAAAGGGCTTTTTTGTCTATCTTCAGACTGAAAGCGGTATTCCAGTTGTTTTTTTTAAGAGATCGAGCACATGCGACTCGAAAATTTGCTTAATAATTTGTTCCGTAACATCGGGGTAATCTACCTCAACACGGTAATCGGAGTCGACCCAGTTTTGTATTTTACCAATTCTGTTTTCTTTAAGTTTTTTAATAACCGGAACACCCATATTCTTTAGGGCAGCCGCATTGCATTGCTGCTCATATTGTCCCTTCATGGGTATTACCATCAGTTTTTTGCCCATGTGCAAGGCTTCGGCAGGACCTTCAAATCCAGCCCCACATAAAAGGCCTGCACTTTTTCGCAGACTTTCGATATACAGCTCGTTGGTAATTGGGAAAACCTTTATATCGCCATGTTCTGAGCTTTTGCGCGTATGCTTCGAAAAAATATGCCATTTGGCGCCCTTTATCTCTGCCAGAATTTTTACCAGATTTTCGTCGCTGTAAGCAGGCAGATAAACCGTGTAATGACCCTTGTTACTAAGTTTGGCCTGGCGTATTTCGCTGCGTATTATGGGTGTAAAAATGGTGGGCGAATATCGACTGAAATGCAAACCAAACTGAATGTTGGTTGGGGCATAGTTTTTCAATATAAACCGGCCCAAAAGGTCGGTTGATTTGGGTTTCGGTGCATTCGGGTGAAGCACCGCCGACTGGTGACTAAAGGCTACACAGGGCACTTTCTTTTTATAGCAGGCCCAAGCCGATACGGGTTCAAAATCGTTGATTACTAAGTCGTAATCTTCTACAGGCACACTTTTTATCTCTTCACGTAATTTCTTGATGTTGGCTTCGATGTAGGTATTCCACATGTCTACACCGCCTTTTTTACCGAAAATAAAACTTAACCCACGGCAATTGTATTTTACTTCGAATGGCAGTTTTACATCGGCCTGGTATCCAGACACGAGAATATCTACCTCGCAAAATTTCTTTAAGGCTGGCACGACATCGCGTGCCCTGCTAAGGTGACCGTTTCCGGTGCCTTGTATGGCGTAGAGTATTTTCACAAAAATAGGGGGATATTGGTGGTTATGCACATGTTACTTTGAGTGGGTAAGGTGTAGTTGTATGCGATTTGCCCTCTCATTGTTTTTACTATTTAATTCTTAAACTCCTTTAACATCTGACTAAAAAGTTCTTTGTTATCGAGATCAGTGGATCCAGCACCATCTTCTTCTGCTTCGTAGTTGGTAGCAAGAAGCTTATTATCATCGAGGTAACGGTATATCTTCCATTTCCCTTTTTTATACTCAAGAGCTGTAAGGTTTTCTATCCAGTCGCCCGAGTTGAGGTATCGTATTGTTTTTCCCTGCGTATCCTGCACAATACGGTCGTCGGGGTGATGAATATGACCGCAAATAACATAATCGAATCCTTTTTGTATGGCGAGTTGCGCAGCAGTTTCTTCGAAGTTATTGATGTATTTAACGGCCGACTTGACATTGTCTTTGATCTTTTTCGAGAGCGATATTTTTCCTCTGCCGAAAAGGTAACTGGTTTTGTTGATTAAAGCATTTAAAAGTATCAGGGCATCGTAACTAATTGCTCCCAGTTTAGCAAGCCAACGCGAGTATTGCATAATGACATCAAACACATCGCCATGGAAAATCCAGGCTTTTTTTCCATCGAGTTCGAGCTCAAGTTTGTTCACAATGTGAAAGTTGCCCATGCTCAAACCGGAAAATTTACGTAAAGTCTCGTCATGATTCCCGGTAACATAGTATACTTTTGTTCCCTTCGCCGAAAGGTTTAATATCTGTTTTATCACCTTCATGTGAGGGTTGGGCCAGTATCGCTTCGAAAACTGCCAGATATCGATAATATCGCCATTAAGAATGAGGGTTTCTGGATGGATACTTTTCAGATATCGGTTGAGCTCGCGGGCGTGGCATCCATAGGTTCCCAGATGAATATCGGAAATAACTACAACCTCAACTTTGCGACGTGGTTTATTCATGTAACTTTTATGAGTGGCAGGCAAGGAGTACAAATTCAACAATTCAAGTTACAAAATACTTCTAATTGTGAGTTTTAATACTCTCACTAAAATGCCTGCGCTAAGAAATAAAAATATTGTGCCTTCTGATTTAATTTAGGGTTAAGTAATTGTTACTTAATCCTACCAGATATTTTACAAAAGCCCTAGGTGTAAACAGGCAAGCGAAGTTTTATTCTCCAAAAAACATCCGTCGGGCTATGGGCGACAACGCAAATGTGTCGAGCAGTACCAGGTAATCGATGGTTTTAAACGCCCTGTCGATGGCTGGGTGGCTAATGACTGTAGCACCATAGCGGAGGTACATACCGAGCAGCGGAGGCATTTCTATTTCAGGCTGGTTAGCTTTTAGCTTATTGGCACGAATGGTATAATCAGGTCGGGTGCCTATCAGGTGATTTTTATCGAGGTGGTCTGCCTCTTTTAGCTGCTGCCAGAGTTTTAACCCTTCGAGGTCATCCTGGCTTTTTAGCGAGCAGCAACCAAAAAGATAACGTTTTTCGGTGTGCTGGGCATAACGTGCAATACCACACCAGAGCAGGTAAAGTGTTTTTTTGTTACGGAAATCGCGTGCAATACATGCACGGCCTAATTCTGCTGCGTTTTTAATTATTGAAACCGGCAAAGAATCAAGCACAAATTCATCGTTGGAATAAAAGCCTTTACCTTCTTTTGCAATATCGTACGACTGCATGCGGTAGGTGCCAATAATTTTCTGGCTTGCTTTATGAATAATGATCAAATGATGGCATTGCTGGTCGAAGTCATCTTCGTCGCGCAAGGTTTGAAATGAAGATTGTAAGCCTTCTCCCATTTCAAGGTTAAATACTTCGAAGCGAAGTTTTAAAGCTTCGTCAAGTTCAATGGATGTTTTGGCAAGCCTGGCAATGTAGTGTTCATCTTCGATGATAAAATGGGGAGCAGCGGGGAAGGCTTTATTACTTTTTTTAGCTTGAAGGGTTTCCAGATGCATAGTTTGATTTTTAATACCGGGCGAAGGTACAAGCTACATATTAGAAAATTATTAAGTTCACATTAAAAAACGGATAGCATTCTGGACTGTAAAATTAAATAATTGACAGGCTGAAGCAACCAGTTTAAGCCCTTCGGGATAATCTGCAGGAAGGTTTTTCTCTTGCAGAATTAAAGCAGCGGTTTAAATAATTGAGGTTTGGCCTGGCACATCATTTCATACACCATTTCAAAAAGGTCGTCGGCAATGGGGTTCGAGTAATAATCGCCATCGGAAGTATAGGCCGGACGGTGGTCGCGTCCGGAAAGGGTACGTGGTGCCATTTCGAGAAGATTGAAGCCACCTTGTTCTTCGAGCACTTTTTGCATCATGTAAGCCGAAGCTCCTCCGGGAACATCTTCGTCCATAAAGATGACCTTGTGGGTCCGTTTCAGTGAATCTAAAATGGAATGATTGATATCGAATGGAAGAAGTGTTTGTGCATCGACAAGATCGATGTATATGCCAAATTCTTCGAGTTGCATGGCAGCCTCGTGGGCCACACGCACGCTCGAACCATAGGTTACCACTGTAATGTCGTCGCCATTGCAGATAAATTCAGGTACTCCGAGGGGAATCTTAAATTCGCCAAGGTTTTTGGGCATTGGTTCCTTCAGTCGATAAGCGTTCAGCGGCTCGATGATAATAGCCGGATCTTGTCCTTCGAGCAGCATGTTGTAAAATCCAGCAGCCTGTGTCATGTTGCGGGGCACACACAAGTATATTCCTCGCAAAGCATTTATAATCATGCCTATTGGCGAACCTGCATGCCAGATACCTTCTAACCTATGCCCGCGGGTGCTTATTATTAATGGTGCCGATTGTCCGGCGGTGGTGCGCCAGTGAAGGGTTGCCAGGTCATCGCTTAGGGTTTGCAAGCCGTAAAGAAGGTAATCGAGGTATTGTATTTCGGCAATGGGTCTGAAACCCCTAAGGGCTAATCCAATGCCTTTTCCCATAATGCTTGTTTCGCGAATGCCGGTATCGAAAATGCGGCTTACGCCATATTTCTCCTGCAAACCTTCGTAAGTCTGGTTTACTCCGCCAATTTTTCCCACATCTTCGCCAAAGGCTACCAACTTGGGGTATTTAGCAAACAACCGGTCGAAATTATCACGAATAATCAGTCGACCTGGCACCTCTTCAGGTTCTTCAGGGTAAAGGGGTGGTACTCCTTGCTGGTGAAGAACGGATTTTTCATTCTCCGAATAGACTCCCGAGCTATATTGTTCAAAATTCATCGACCTGTTCTGCGCCAGCCACAAGTTAATTTTTTCCTGTAAATCTTCCCGCTCGGGGCAGTCGCTGCAAACGAAACGTAACAGTTTTCTGGCAGCAGAAGTAATGTCTTTCCTTAAAGGATTTTCGGTGTGCTCGAGGTTACGGACCAGGATCGAAAGTTTGTCAATTCCTTCGTGCCGACATGCACAGCCGCGACCTTTTATTATTGCCATCAGTTCCTGCTTATGCTGGTTAATGGGCTGTCGGAAGCCTTTCCAGGCTATTGCACGGGCTTTGTTGACTTCCTCGTTGGCTTCGTTTTCAATGATACTGAGTTGTTCTGTGGTTGCCAGTTCCTTTTTTAGAATCCATTCGCGCATTTTTAACAGTCCGTCAAATTCCTTTTCCCATTCGAGCCGCTCGGCCGATTTGTAGCGTTCATGCGAACCCGAAGTAGAGTGCCCAAGGGGTTGGGTAATTTCGTCGATATGAAAAAGAACGGGTACATGGTTTTTGCGAGCCTGGGTTATACCCTTGCTAAATATCTCGAAGAGGCCTTCATAATCCCAGCCTTTGCCGCGATAAATGAGCAATCCGTTCGACTCATCCTTTTTCTCAAAACCACTGAGTGCTTCCGAAATGCTGCCTTTTATGGTTTGTTTTTCTTTTTCTACTGAAATTCCATAGCCATCGTCCCACACGCAGGTTACCAAGGGTACTTGCAACACACCCGCTGCATTCATTATTTCAAAAAAGTGCCCTTCGGAAGTGCTTGCATCGCCAATGGTGACAAATACCACTTCGTTACCCTTGTTCGAAAAAGTGGTTTCTGTATGCAGGGCTTTATTCTGGCGATAGATTTTCGATGCCAGTGCCAATCCAATCGAGCGGGGCATTTGACCAGCAGTAGGGGATAAATCGGCGGCAGAGTTTTTTTGCGCCATCAGATCAATCCAATCGCCGTTTTCCTTTAGAATGCGCGAACCAAAATGGTTGTTAAATGAGCGCCCTCCATTGGAGGGGTTTTGCTCGATATTGGTAGCACCGTATAGCTGGTAAAAAAATTCTTCGAGCGAAAACATTTCTGTGGCCAGCATCAGGGTTTGATCGCGGTAGTATCCCGACCGCCAGTCGCCTTTCTCGAAGAAATGTGCCAGCACAAGCTGAGGTATTTCTTTACCATCGCCAAAAATTCCAAATTTTGCCTTTCCGGTAAGTACTTCTTTACGTCCGGCCATGCTTAAATATCGGCTCTGCCATCCGAGTTTATAATCGCGAAGAATTTGGTCTTTGGTTGCAGGAAGTGAATTTGCGCTCTTGGTCATGGTATTTTTTTTATCAAGGATGGAACAATCGAGCAGGCTTGTTGTTTAACAAATATAGCAACAATAGACCTTGAATGCCGATAAAGATAAAACATCCTAAATACAGAATGTTCTTTTTATGTGTTTTGAGGGTGCGATTGAATTGACTAATTTTGTAAAAAAAAGACATGGAAGTTGTATTAATTTCAATTGTGTTGGTGGGTATTTCCTTTTTAATTTTAGGTGTGAGGATATTCTTTGTGAAGGGAGGTAATTTCCCGGAAACGGAAGTAGGCACAAACAGAAATATGCGGCAGTTGGGAATTACCTGCGTAAAATGCGATGAAAGCAAACGGTATCGCGAAGCAGTTCGGAAAAGAGCTGCAAAAAATATTAATCCCTCGTTTTTAAAACTCGATGTATCGGGGCTAGGGTCGAAACCTTCTGGCAATGCGCTTTAGGCTGCACACTTAAATTGACCCGAATTGATCCCCATCACTGACGCAAGTCTCTGCCTTGTCGCCAATTCAAAAAAAAACAACAACAATAAAAATGCCTGGCGCTTGATCCAGGCAAAATTTTTATAAGGTTATTGGTTATTGTTTATAGCCACAAGTCACAGACTTGCGGCAGTTGGGGGATTTGGGTTACAAACCCAAATCAGCGGGGTTATTTTAATAGCTCAAAGGTTCCCTTTTTATGTGCCGTATCCTTAAAACCTGTATATTATTTTTTGTTATTTTATAGGCTATCCTGTAATTGTATAGTTCAAATGCCCTGTAATCTCCGGGGTTATCTTTTTTAAGTTTGTCAAGAGGATATCTTTCGGGATGTTCCGGTATTTCACCAACACTTTCAAGAATACCATTTTTAACCGTTTCTGCACCTTGCAAAGATTCTTCTTTTATTTTGTTGTACGCTTTCTTTAATTGGAACTTTGCAGCTTTGTCCCAAATTACAATTAGCCTTTTATTTCCTACCATTTTTTGGCTTCAGCTTTAAGGGATTCATGTGTAAAATATTCACCCTTACTGATTCGCTTTTCGGCTTCGTCCAGTTCTTTGTTGTATTGCTCTACAGATATTCTTTTGGATGTTTCTTCGCTTTTGCCTAAAAATGATTTCACCATTGACAACATGGATTCTTTCTGTACTTTTGAGAGCCTGTTGTAATACTGGTAAAACTCTTGGTTTAATGCTTGTTCGTTCATTTATGCCTGTATAATTTCGTATACAAATTTAATGATTTTTGATCACTTTTAGCTTTGTTCAACAGCTGATATTTCTGTGTCCCACTCCAACCCCACAAATGCAAGTTTAGCTTAGTTGGCACTCTCTCGTCCGCGTTCTCCCACTGGCGCGCGCATGTTGCGCGTGACATTTCTATTCTGTCAATCAATTTTAAAATCACTTCTTTCAATACTTTTTAAAAATAGTCATTTGTGTCTTTGTTTTTTTCTGGCATTGCTTTATTTTATTATTCATTGTCACACGCAACATGCGCGCGCCAGTGGGCTCGAAACCTTCTGGCAATGCGCTTTAGGCTGCACACTTAAATTGACCCGAACTGATCAGCTCTCAGGCTTAAGGAACAATCATTTTTTTCATTCCCTCTGTAAGATAAGTCTTGAAATTACCCTCTTCGTCGGCATAAATCAGGAAAGCATCCAATTCGGGGTGTTTGTTTAAAAATACGATGCTTCTTTCAAGCCCCATTACCATAATGGCTGTGGCCATGGCATCGGCTGTCATACAATCGTATGTTACTATGGTTACGCTTAGTAAGTTGCTTTTTACGGGATAACCGGTGTGGGGATCGATGCTATGCACGTATTTCTGACCGTCTTTTTCGTAAAATTTCCGGTAATTCCCCGAAGTGGCCAGCCCTTTGCCAGAAATTTTTACAATTGCCTGAAGATTTTGTCCGGGTGAAAAATTGTTGTCGAAAGGTTTATCGATGCCGATTTTCCATTCTTCACTTTTCGGATTCAGGCCTTTGGTTACAATCTCTCCTCCGATTTCAACCATCAGGTTTTTAACTCCCTGATCGACGAGGTAATTGGCGATGATATCTGCCGAATACCCTTGTGCAATGGCATTTACGTCGATTTTTACTGCAGGATGCTTTTTAATCAATGTGGTTCCTTCCACATTCACAAGTGGCATGCCCACATATTGCCGCAGACTGTCAATCAATGCGCTGTCGGCATTTTGCAGCGGATCAGGGCCAAAGCCCCAGGCGTTAACCAATGGGGCTACTGTAATATCAAATGCTCCTTCGGTGAGGGTATAAATCTCTTTCGATCGATTAAAAACAGCAATAAAATAAGCATCGAGTTTTACATCTGTCTCATTGCGGTTTACTTTCGATAGAATGGATTCAGGAACATAGGCTGAAAGTGAACGATCGAATTCAGCAAGAAGCTTCTCAATTTCTGGTTGAAAGTTTTTTCGCGGAAGGGTTTGATATGTTATGTGGTAGGTGGTTCCCTGAGTTTCGCCCTGAATTTTTTTATAGACAGGTTCTGGCTTGCAGGATAACAACAATAATGTAAAAATTGGGAGGATAAGGAAAGTTAGTTTTCTGAAAAGCAAATTCATTGTTTGTGATTTTAACACGAAGGTAAGAATCAAATTCATCATAATATAGCGCACATCCTCCTATTCGAAATAAAATTGTGCTCGAATAAGGGAGGAGAGAAAACAAAGCCCTAATCGAAGAACTAAAGATTGGGATCTGGAAAAAAATATGTGATAAACGTGTATTCACACAAAAAAGGAGGCTAGAAAAAGCCTCCTTTAAAATGGATTTGTTTCGGTATGAATTAATTTCCAAAATCGTCGAAATAAATACTTTCTTCGGCAACGCCAAGGTTGTAAAGCATTTTTCTTACTGCTCCAACCATAGGGCCGGGTCCACACATGTAGTATTCAATGTCTTCCGGAGCATCGTGTTTACTCAGGTAATTGTCATAAATTACCTGGTGAATAAAACCTACTGGTCCATCCCAATTGTCATGTGGCTGAGGATCGCTTAAAGCAATCACAAATTTAAAGTTGGGGAATTCTTTTTCAATGGCTCTGAAGTCTTCCTCGTAAAAGATTTCGCGTCGCGATCGGGCACCATACCAATAAGATACTTTCCTACCCGATTTGGCTGTATGAAACAGATGAAACAGGTGTGAGCGCAGTGGTGCCATACCGGCTCCACCTCCAATATAAAGCATTTCGTTGTTGGTATCTTGTATAAAGAATTCACCATAAGGGCCGGAGATAGATACTTTATCGCCCGGTTTACGCGAAAAAATGTACGAAGAACAAATGCCAGGGTTGATTTTTGCCCAACTACCGGTTTTAGCATCCCAGGGTGGTGTGGCAATTCGAATGTTAAGCATTACGATATTTCCTTCGGCAGGATGGTTGGCCATAGAATATGCACGGTAGGTTTCTTCGGAATTTTTCATTTTCAAATCCCAAAGTTTGTATTTATCCCACTCGTCGCGGTATTCGGCTTCAACGTCTAGATCCTTGAAGGCCATTTCGTATTTAGGAACATCAATCTGAATATATCCACCCGATTTAAAATCGAGGGTTTCGCCCGGAGGAAGTTTTACAACAAACTCCTTTATAAAAGTGGCAACGTTGTGGTTCGATACAACTTCGCACTCCCACTTTTTAATACCCATAACTTCTTCCGGAACATGAACCTTAAGATCGTTGCGTACTTTCACCTGACAACCGAGGCGCCAATGATTGGCTTGTTCCTTGCGCGTAAAATACCCAGTTTCTGTCGACAGGATTGATCCACCACCCTCAATTACCTGACAACGGCACATACCGCAGGTTCCGCCTCCGCCACAAGCCGAGGGCAGAAATATGTTTTGGGCCGATAGTGTGCTTAATAGAGTAGATCCTGGACTAACCTCTACATTGTTGCCATCGTTGATGTTAATCACCACCTTACCTTGGGGGGCAAGTCGGTTGCGTGCAATAATTAAACTTGTAACAAGTAGCAAAATGATAATCCAAAAAGATAAGATGCTTATCAGAATTACCATTGAAGTTGTAGCCGCTATAATCATGTTCTAACTGGTTAAAAATCATTAAAGTTTGATGCCCATAAAACTCATAAATGCTATTCCAAGCAGCCCGGTGATAATAAAGGTTATTCCCAAACCACGTAATGGAGCTGGAATGTTTGAATAACGGATTCTTTCGCGGATTGCGGCAAGTGTTACTATTGCCAGAGCCCAGCCAAAACCGGAGCCAAACGAAAAAGACAACACTTCGCCCATATTTTGATACTCGCGTTGCTCCATAAAAAGTGAACCTGCAAGAATTGCACAGTTCACAGCAATAAGCGGAAGAAATATTCCCAGAGAGTTATAGAGACTAGGTGAAAATTTCTCTACAATCATCTCTACCAATTGCACCATAGCAGCAATTGTAGCAATATAGATCATAAAACTTAGGAACGACAGGTCGATTTCAGAAAAAGAACCTCCGAGCCAGGTTAAAGCTCCTGGTTTTAAAACTCTTTCCAGTAATAGATAATTTACTGGTACCGTAACCATTTGCACGAAAATTACGGCGATTCCAAGTCCGAGCGATGTTTTTACTGTTTTCGATACGGCAAGGTAGGAACACATACCGAGGAAAAAAGCGAAAATCATATTCTCGCTGAAAATGGCCTTAACTATTATATTTATATACTCCTGCATGGGTTGTACTATTTTTAAATTAATGCGATTCTGTCAGTTCAGGGAATTTGCTGCGTTGCACCCAGATGATAAGGCCAACTACTATCAGCGCCATTGGCGGCATAATCATCATGCCGTTATTCATATAACCCGCTTCGTAGAATGATTGCGGAACTACGTTGTATCCGAGCAGGCTTCCGGAACCAAGCAATTCCCTGGTAAAACCAATTATAATCAGAATTACTGCATAGCCCGCTCCGTTTCCGATGCCATCTACAAAAGAAGGCCATGGCTTATTTGCCATTGCGTAGGCTTCCAGCCTTCCCATAATGATACAGTTGGTAATAATTAGGCCCACATACACCGATAATTGTTTACTGACATCGTAAACAAAGGCGCGCAGAACCTGGTCTACCAAAATAACAAGAGCAGCTACCACCACCAGTTGAACAATGATTCTGATGCGCGGTGGAATATAATCTCTCATGAGCGATATCAGGAGGTTAGAAAACGCAGTTACTACCAATACCGAAAGTCCCATCACAATTGCTGGTTTCAGTTTTACTGTAACAGCCAGTGCCGAACAAATTCCAAGCACCTGCACTGTAATTGGGTTATGCAGATTGAATGGAGCAGTAAAGAGTTTTAAATTTTTCGATGATGTACTCATATCAGCTTATATGATGGTTATTTTCTGTTTACTAAATAATAATTCTTGTAGGCTGCAAGACAGGAATCAATCATTGCTTCAAGGCCCTTGCTGGTGATAGTCCCTCCTGAAATAGCATCTACCGCATGCAGATTGGAAGGTTCAACAATTCCTTTAAGCACTTTTACAGACACAAAAGTGGTTGAATCTTCGAATATTTTCTTTCCGATAAATTTCTGCTGATACCAGCCTTCTTTTATTTCGGCACCCAAACCAGGGGTTTCTCCCTGATGGTCGAAATTAGCCCCGTAAATGGTGTTTAAATCTTTTTTTAACGAAATGTAACCCCATATTGGACCCCAAAGCCCTTTGCCTCTTAAGGGAAATACAAAAGCATTTTCACCATTATCAAGTGTGCCTTTATAAATAGGAAGGGCTCTTTCGGCAGATGGTTTTGAAAGTTCAGCTTTCATGTCTACACTAAAGGCATCTACGCCATCAATTCTTTCTCCGTTTGTGTTAATCACATAACTCTCTGTAATGTATTTTTCATAGAGTTCTTCGGCATTTTCTGTGGTTGCTGTAATATTAATAGAAGCGAGAATGTTTTGTTTCTTCTCAATTTCAATGTTTTTATCCTGCAAAGGTTTAAGTTGCAATGCTGCCATAGCAAGCAACAGAGCAACAACAATTACCATTACAGAAGAAAAGGTAAATATGTATGTATTACTGAATTCTCTCATCTTTTTCGCAATTTGATATTATGATTTTACTTTCACACGTTTGAGGCGTTTTTTTATATTGGCTTCGATCACATAATGGTCGATGAGAGAAGCCCAGGCATTTCCAAGAAGAATAGCCAGCATCACACCTTCAGGATAGGCTGGATTCACCACTCTAATAAGCACGGCTATTATACCTATTAGGAATCCATAAATCCATTTTCCCTTTTCGGTTTGTGAGGCAGAAACCGGGTCGGTTGCCATAAAAACCATTCCAAATGCAAAACCACCCATCACAAGGTGATAATAGGCAGGAATGTGCATGTAAGCATTTTCTATCGACGGGTTGAACATTCCTACTAGTTGGAATGTAAATCCCATTGCCAATGCGCCTAAAACACCAGAGACCATAATTTTCCAACTACCAATGCCGGTAAATACAAGTATAAACGCACCGAATAATATGGCAAGTGTCGATGTTTCGCCAATAGAACCCGGTATAAAACCAAAAAACATATCAGAAAAATCGGCAAGTTTCGATGCTTCGTTTTGCGCCAGATGGGCCAGGGGTGTTGCTCCCGAAAAGCCATCAATAACGCCAGTGCCTTCGGGCAAACCAGCTACCCAAACCTTATCTCCCGACATTTCTGACGGATAAGCAAAGAAAAGAAAGGCGCGTGCTAAAAGAGCGGGGTTAAAAATGTTCATTCCCGTGCCACCAAAGGCTTCAACTCCAATGATAACCGCAAATGCGGTAGCAAGTGCTACCATCCAAAGCGGAATATTTACAGGTAATATAAGAGGAATCAGCATTCCTGTTACAAAGAAACCTTCAGGAACATCGTGATGTTTTATTTGGGCAAAGATTATTTCGATGGTTAATCCGGTTCCATAAGAAACTATTATTATAGGAAGCACTTTCAGAAAACCAAAGATGAAAACTTCGCCAAAGCTTTTATCGGCATAGGTTCCAAGCGAAAGAAAATGGTGGTAACCTACATTCCACATACCAAAAAGCAAGGCAGGAACCATAGCCAGCACTACCATAATCATGGTGCGCTTCATGTCAATGGCATCGCGTATGTGCGAGCCGCTATACGTTACCTTGTTGGGTACAAAAAGCAGGGTTTCAACCGAATCGAAAAGCGAATGGAATTTTTCGAGCTTGCCTCCTTTTTCAAAATTCGGTTTTATCTTATTGAGATAATTTCTAAGACCTTTCATTCAAATCTCTGTTTTAGTAAAATCGGTTTTGTACTAACTCATTTCCTTTACCATCAAATCCAATCCTTTTCTTACGATGGACTGAATATCGGTTTTAGAAGTGTCGATAAACTCGCAAAGAGCAAAATCTTCTTCTGTTACCTCGTAAATACCCAGTTGCTCCATCAAATCAATGTCTTCTATGATGATGGCTTTAAGCAATTGCATCGGAAAAATGTTGAAGGGAAATACTTTTTCGAAGTTTCCGGTAATCATTAGAGCACGGTGCCCACCTTTTATGTTGGTATCGATGATGTATTCTTTTTTTGGGGTAAGCCAGGAGAAAAATGTACGGGAAAGGCTGAATTTATTGAGTCCTGGTGCAATCCAGCCCATAAATTCGTAATGGTTACCTTCCGGAATCACTGTAATTTGTGGCTCATAATACCCTAGGTAATCATCCGCATCGAGTAAGCTTCCGGTAAGTACATTGCCACCAATTATTCGCACGTTGGTGCTTTTGAGATTATTATTGAGAAGTGCAGAAAGTTGTGCGCCAGAAACTACTTTAAAATAACCAGTGTTCTTGACTTCCGAACCGGTTAAGGCTATTATTCTTGTGGCATCGTAGCGGCCTTCAGAAAATAAGCGACCTATGGTTACTACTTGCTGTGGATCGAGGGTCCAAACTACTTCGCCTTTGTTTATTGGGTCGAGCTTATGTATGTGCGTACCTATATTGCCTGCCGGGTGAGGGCCCTTGTAAGAAGTAAGCACTATGTTTTGTGCACCGGTAAATGCAGAACATGTTTCGGCATTTGCATCCAAACCCAGGTGAATTTTACCGTCGGTGAGTTTAGCCAGGATATCAATGCCTGCCTGAAATTCTCTCTCGAGGCCCTGCATCACAAAGTTGTAGTCGACACCGAGAGGAGCAGTGTCCATGCCAGAAATAAAAATAGATTTTGGTTTATCCTTTGGGCGGGCAATGATACCGTAGGGCCTCATTTTCAGCGATGGCCAAAGCCCACTTTTAAGTAAGACCTCGATAATAGTTTCCCTGCTTAGGCTGTTTGCTGCCCCTTTGGTAAAATTTTCGTACTGGCCTTTTCCATCGGGTTCTACTGTAATGGAAAGAATCTTCCTGCGGTCGCCTCTTAAGATTTCTTTTACCTGTCCGCTAACCGGCGAGGTAAAAAGAATTTCGGGCTGTGCCTTGTCGCAAAAAAGCGGGCTACCTGCTTTTACTTCATCACCTTCTTTTACGAGTAGCTTCGGAACAACCCCAATAAAATCGGAGGGTTTCAGCGCATAGGCTTTTACCTTTGGCCAATTGGCCAGTGTCTTGCCAGCTTTACCAGCAAGATTTATTCGAAGCCCCTTTTTAATACTTATAACTTTTGACATGCTTGATTAAGCTTTTAGAGGTGCAAAAATAAGTAAAAAACACAGTAAACCAATTTTCTGAATCATTACTTCATCGCTCAGATTTTGTAGCTAAGAGTGAGACCAGACATTATTTTTTATTACTCTTAAACCCCTAAAACCAACAGTTGTTTAGCAAGGGGCTTTATTTTTTTTAATTTGTGCTAATTTTAATTTTACTTCTGCGTTTTAAAAGAAAAAATACCCTATGCGATTTTTTGTTTTTTTGATACTTCTGCCGATTATTCAAACCACTGCAATAGAGGCTCAGATTGTTAGCCAACCTACTGTAAGTTCTGAATTTCATCATTCTTCAATAGGTAATGTTGTTTTTCATCCACTCGAAAGCCCCTTGTCTTTTCCGGCAACCAATTTATACGATTCGCAATCTTTGCTGCTGCAGTTCGATATACTTACAACCGAAGCCGATGCCTTGCACTACCACATTGACCTTTGCCAAGCCGATTGGACGATAGCCAACTTAGATTATTCAGAATATATAGTTGGTTTTTATGATAATTCAATCGATGCCTATTCAACCTCATTTAATACCACAGTGGATTACATTCAGTACAGGTTGCTTTTACCAAATGAAGAGCTGCGATTCAAACTCAGTGGAAATTATTTAATTACTGTTTTCAACAGCAAGGATGAAATTATACTCAAGCGCAGGTTTGTGTTATATGAGTCGGGAGTAGATCTTATAGTAAGCCTCGATAAACTTTCGGCCGAACCCTATTCAGGCAATCAGGCGATAGAGGTGAAGGTAAATCCGCAATCGCTTTCTTACAGTCAGCTTGGGGGCAACATGAAGTTGGCTGTGATGCAGAATGCGAACTGGAATAGCCTGCGATACCTCGAAAATTACTATACCGACGGCCAACTTGGTTTTCAATATATTTCCCATAAAGAACTGAAATTCGAAGGTTTAAATGAGTTTCGGTTTTTCGATACCAAGTCGCTGCGCACCCCCTCGTCCCGTGTGGAGAGTATCGAATACAGGCCACCTTTTTACAATGTGTACTTGAGGCCCGATGGTTTGCGTGGACAAGAGCTTTTTTTCTCTAAAGTCGATTTCGATGGCAACTTTTATATCTGGAATCAGGAATCGCACGATGACGAAATGCTCGATGCCGATTATGCCTGGGTGCATTTTACACTCGAAACAGACTATCCTTTCCCTGCCGAGGTATATGTCGATGGAAGTTTTTGTTTGTGGCAGCTCAATGGAAATAATATGATTTATAATAGCGAAAAGGGGGTATATGAGCTAAGCCTGCTGCTCAAGCAGGGAATTTACAATTACCGCTATGTAACCAAGGAATACAACGATCAATTGGTTTATTCCGATATAACCGAGGGGCATCACTACGAAACCGGCAACAGCTACCAGGCATTTTTATATTATCGACAACCTGGCGAATGGAACGATCGGTTGGTAGGCTATGGCCTCTTATCGACAGGAATGGAGATAAAAGAATACGACAAAAACGAAGACAACAACCTGCTAAAACAAATTTTCGATCAGAAGAGGAAACAGGAGGGGTTTGAATAGGTTTTATTGAAAGTGCCGTTTGATGGAATGATGTTGAAAAAGACAACAGGTGAAAAACTTATAAGGTTACACCGCCTTGCAAACCTCAGAAAAACATATGCATTGTATTATTTTAGCTAAAAAGCTTTCTTATCTAATTTCGGAAGCCCAATTTTTTTTAACATTTCATTAGCCTTCTCTAATTTTTTTGGGAAAAGTACTTTATCATTAAAAAAGTCTAATGATTTATCAACCAATACAATCGGTTTCTTTTTTGTATTTATGTTTTTTATTCCCATGACTTAATCTCCTTTTGTTTTACAAGAAATGCCTCATATTCAACGTTTTTGCGAAATTCTTCCCATCCATTTTCCAATTCACCGAATAAATCGAAATCTTCTTTTATATCTTCAAGATATTTTGTAATCCCCATTCTGTATAGTCGGGTTCTCGATTTGGTGCTTCCTGTTGCATAAACCATGGCATCCTTATGTTTGTCAATAAATGCATACATGGTGGCTACAACTGTGGCTAATACTTTCTCGCTATCTCCATTATCTGAAATTGCAATATCATCAATTTCTCCTGTTTCACTATTTTTATCTCCAAAGCCAAGATTATACAAATCTTTGTAGTTGGTTGGTGTATATTGAACAATTTTCGGAATCTTTCCTTTAGGCCCAATACTAACAAACTCAAAAACTTCAAGCTGTTCTCCTGATCTTAATTCATATTTATCCAGCTTCATTAAGACTTGTTTCCTGCAAATATCTTAATTTTTCTGTAATTTTTAATTATTTGTAGTGTCTTCCAAAATTATAGCCAGCTTACAGATTGCTTATACCCATAAGAGGGTGTCCAAAAATGGGCATCCTCTTTTTATTTAGCCAACAGATAAATTTTAAGGTATTGCGATTGGTTAACTTTTAAAAGTGTAACCATGCAATAATTTAATAAAGCTTTGTATTTTGCCTCAAAAAGGCTTAAAAAGGTCACAGAAATCGCACTTTTTGGCAAGCAAGCTAGCTTTTTGCACATTTTCGATAGGTTGAGAGCAATAGCTACTAAACCAAATTCAAGGTTTACACCATCAAGACCTCTTAATTTAAACCTATTAAACCCTTTGTTGTATTTTATTTGACCAAACACGGCTTCTGGCTCAATTGGTCTTTTACTTCGATGCTCCAAACCCTTATCGCTGGTAAGCTTTTCGCGAGCTCTTTGTTTGTATAATCTCAATTTGTGGTTAATCTCTATTATTCGGTTCCCTTTGGCTTTATGGCAATTACCCCTTAAGGGACAGCCACTGCAATTGGCTGCGGCATATCGTTTGATGCTGCTTTCATAGCCCGACGGGTTTGTTTTTGTATACTCGCCTATCAAAGTCATACGTTGCCCCATAGGACAAATAAAATAATCACACTGGGAGTTATAGTATAGATTTTCAGGTAGATAAATATTGTTGCGAAACGCTTTTTTCTGTTCTTTATGGAAATAATTGTACTTTACGTAAGGTTCAATCCCCTCTTTTTCAAGATATTCATAGTTTTCCTCACTGCCATATCCCGAATCGGCCACAACTTCATCGGATTGTTTTGAAAACCTGGCCTTGAAACCCTCCAGAAAGCTCATGAGCGTGCGTGTATCGGTTGGGTTTTGGTAAGGTGCATAATGTGTGATAAACTGGTTTTCGGTGCTTATTTGGATGTTGTATGCGGGTTTTAGCTGACCGTTCTTCATGTGGTCTTCCTTCATCCGCATAAAGGTCGCATCTGTGTCGGTTTTAGATGTGGAATTGCGATGCTGCCCTATATCATTCAGCTTCTTCTCGTACTCTTGCAGTTTGGGCAAGTGTTTTTGCTCGAGCTCTTCCATCAGTTTTTTGCTTTCGCCCCCAGATGGTTTGTTTCGGCTGTTTATCTCCTTGATTTTTTGCTTTAGTCCTTCTGAATCTATCGGCTCAAAGGTAGACTCCTCAGGTAGGTTATCGTCGTTAATGCCCTGTTCTATTTGTGCCAGAATAAAAGCTATTTTCTTCTCCAACCGATCTTTATTACGCTCCACTGACTTACGCCAAACAAACGAATAGCGGTTTGCTGCACTTTCTATTTTAGTTCCGTCGATATACTGTACTTCTAGGCTAACGTAGCCCATTTCCACAAGCATTAGCACCACCTGTGTAAAGAGCAAATTGATGTGTCTCTTTAAGCGTTTGCTCCTGAAGTCGTTAATGCAACTGTGCTTGGGAAATTGTTTACCCGAAAGCCACATGTAATATACGCTCTCAGTGAGTGATGCCTCCATTTTTCGGCACGAATAAACATTTGTCAAGTAGCTATAAAACAATACCTTAATCATCATACGGGGATGATATCCCGTACATCCGCCCGCTTTGTAACTGCTTGTAATAGTAGATATATCCAGCTCATCTACGATTTTGCTGACCAACCGAACCGGCGAATTAGCCGAAATATAGGCATCCAGACGCATGGGAAATAGTTCTGACTGACCTTGGTTGTATTCTTTGAATTTGATGTTTTTCATGCCTTAATATATTAAATATCAAGAACATGACAAATTTTTTGTGACGTAAAATACTAACTAAGTGCAATTTAAAATAAAAGAGGGTATCCATTTTTGGACACCCTCAGTGTAGGGGGATTTTTGTTATGGATATGTGATTGTCCAGTCCATTCTCTCTAAATCGTCTAAACTTAAATCATAGCGTTTTAAAATCATATTATTTGCAACAATCGTATCCCATGGTTGCTCAATTACAGTTTGTTTTTCGAAAATAAAACCATGCATTATTCCAGAATCTCCATCGTATTTTAGTGCATAAATCCAATTGGCTTTAAATTCTTTTTGTGATTTTCTTATAACAGTTGCACTATTCATTTGATAATGATCCTTTAGAAAGGAGAAAATGCTAATCAAAGTATCTGCATTAAAGGATGCAACGAAAAGGATATCATTGTCCGTATTATTTAAAACTGTTAAAACAGAATCAATTTTAGGTGGCTTATCTGCATCCATTACACATGTTGATGCATTAAATACTATAAAAGCAAAAGCCATTAATAAATTTTTCATAATTAAAACATTAAAAAAATATTCAACCCTGGAAAATTAATAAGTAAATCAGAACAATGAAATTTACCTTGTATTGGATGAGCTTCATCATTATAAACATTATAACCATATTTTTTAGATCGCCGTGGATTTGTATAAGTTGACGTTTTTCCTGTAATGAAACTTTCCCTATCAAAATCACTATCAGGTAACGCAGTAAAATAGTCGGCTGCTCTTCTGCTTGCATCTGCTTCAAACCATCTTGTATCATGAAGGTCTGTTTCATTTTTTTTATCCCACCTATAGCTTACTAAGCTAGGTATTGCAACAAGTCTTACATAGGACCATCCCATATCCCTACTCTGAAGCACATGACCATATTCATGGACAAACAAATGATCATGATAATCTGCTCTCATTCCTTCAGGCCCCATAATAAAAGAACCCATGGTGAATGCCCCATCATCTATATACTTTGAAGAAACTACAGTTGCTCCATATTTATTATCGACATATTCAACATCGAGAAATGTATTTAATCCTTGTGCTGTTAAAAAACCATAAGTATTTTGAGGCAGTTGCCTCCAGAAATCCTCTGTGGTTAAATAACCTTCCCATAATCTATATGAATTATTTCCAGCAGTACCTGGTAATGTAGGGTCTGCCTTTGACCAAGCATCATGGGTGTACTCATCATTCCAATTCCAAAATTCTAAACCTCCACTTGCCACAGCATCAACTACTCCTCTTAAAAACCCGAGTATTAATTCCCCTGTAGGATCGGTATACGAAAACGGATTGTTAAAGCAATAGCTATAGCGGTTGTAACTTTGGGTAGAAGCGGCGCCCTGCACAAAGGGGTCGGCGCTAAGAAAACGGCCGAGAAGGGGGTCGTACACGCGGCCATTCATGTTTATCAGGCCAAAGGCTGCCAGGTGCTCGTGGCCGGTATATCCGCGGTCGAAGAGGTTGGTGGCGGGCAGTCCGGTATATGTCCAGTTGGCTGGGTTGCGCGGGCGGCCCCAGGCATCGAAACTCTTTTCTTCCACCACGGCCCCGGTGGCGTTGGTTAGGGTGGTTATAGACCCCAGGTGGTCTTTGTGTACATAATACATTTGTGTTGCAGCTCCATTTTTTTCGTAAATAGCAGTAAGGCCAGAGGCAGTAATTACTTTTAACGACTTCTTTATTTAACTATCAGGCAAAAATGCCATCATTTGGTTAGATAGATATTCGCATTAAAATTATACTTATGCAATAGTAAGCAATAATTATAATTCGTGTCAAGAGTTGTAAATTATTTAAATAGGTTCTAAATAAAAAGAAGGTAGTATAAGTAGCGGATAACTGATTTTTATATTTATTTATTTACCTGCGTTTGGCCTGCGTCCTCTTTGTAATGTCTTCGCAACCGGATAGCGGGGGGATGCCAGAGAGTATTTTTGTTTAAAACCTCACCCTATCACCCCCGAGCCAATCATCTCTTCGCCCTCATACCAGGCTGCAAATTGTCCGGGTGTGATGCTGCTTTGGGCTTCTTCGAAAAGGATGTATAGTCCTTTATCGGTTTGGTAAAGGCAGGCTTCTTTTAGGGGTTGCCGGTAACGTATGCGCACATCATACGGCCGTATTTCTCCTGTTTTCAGTGTAAGGTCGGGCCTTATCCAGTGTATTTCGTTGGCAGGAATAAAAAGTCCATGCCGGTTAAGTCCCGGATGATCGTGGCCTTGCCCTAAATAGATTATATTTTTTTCGATATCGGTTTGCAGCACATACAGGGGCTCGGGTCGGCCACCAACGTTTAATCCTTTACGCTGCCCAAGGGTATAAAAGTGGGCACCATTGTGCTCTCCGGCTAATTTACCACACTCAGGTGAGTAACTTGCTTTCTTCGCGAATGCTTCTAACTCTTCTATAGAATAATTCTGCTGCAAAGTGGGTTTTAACGCCAGAGGGTTGCAGGTCGATTCTTTTGGGATTTCAATAATTTGTCCCTTTTTAGCCTGGAGCTTTTGCTGTAAAAACAGGGGCAGGTCTACTTTGCCCACAAAACATATTCCCTGGCTGTCTTTTTTTTCGGCAGTGGGCAGGTCGAGTTTGGCAGCTATCTGCCGAATTTCCGACTTATACAGGTGCCCAATGGGAAAAAGGGCTTTGGCCAATTGCTGCTGGCTCACCTGGCATAAAAAATAGCTTTGTTCTTTCGACGGATCAGTACCTTTTAAAAGCCGGTGCAGTGTTTTACCGTCTTTTTCGATGGTCTCCTTCCGGCAATAGTGTCCGGTAGCGATAAAGTCGGCGCCTGTTTCGGCAGCTGCTTTGGCAAATAAGTCGAACTTCACTTCGCGGTTGCACAGCACATCTGGGTTAGGGGTTCGGCCCTGCTGATATTCGTTAAACATATAATCTACCACCCTTTGCCTGTATTGCTCGCTAAAATCGATGGTAGTAAAGGGTATGTCCAGCTTACGGGCTACCAGCTCGGCAAAGATCAGGTCGTCGTTCCAGGGACAGTCGCCCGAAAGGGTGCCTGCTGTATCGTGCCAGTTGATCATGAACATGCCAATCACCTCATGCCCTTGTTCCTTGAGCAGGTAGGCTGCAACGCTTGAATCGACACCGCCCGATAAACCGACAACTACCCTGGCCATTTTGTTTAGTTTTTAGTTAGAATTGGATGAGTGAATGGGTGAATGATTGAATGATTGAATAATTGAATGGGTGAATGATTGAATGATTGAATGATTGAATGGGTGAATGAGTGAATGAATGATTGAATGGGTGAATAATTGAATGATTGAATGGGTGAATAGGTGAATGATTTTTTTAGTGAACTCTTCTGATTAAATCGATCATTTTAATGGCTGTAATGGCTGCTTCATCGCCTTTGTTTCCATGTTTTCCGCCGGCACGGTCGAGGGCCTGTTGGATGTTTTCGGTAGTGAGTACTCCAAAAATAAAAGGTATATCGAAAGTTACATTAAGCTCTGTAATACCCTGTGTAACTCCCTGGCAGATAAAGTCGAAGTGGCGTGTATCGCCCTGAATGACACAACCCAGCACAATTACTGCGTCGAATTTACCGGTTTGGGCAAGGGCTTTGGCACCCGCTGAGAGCTCGAAGGTGCCTGGTACATGTTCCACCCTAATATCTTCCTGCTTTGCGCCGTGTTTAAGGAAGGTATTCACCGCGCCATCGCGCAAGGCAAAGGTGATGGTCTCGTTCCATTCGGCCACCACAATGGCTATTTTCATGCCTGATGCATCTGGCACCAGTTGAGGGTTATAGTCAGAAAGATTTTTTAAGGCTGTTGCCATGATTGTATTTTTTTTCTTGAAAAATTGCAGAGCATGTTCTTGATGCCGACTCAAAAATAGCTGATTTATAGCTATATTCTACACATATATTAAGCTTAATGGTTGCAGAATAGAAAGTTTGACTTGGTGGAAATAAAAAAAGTACCAGCACACTACTATGCTGATACTTTCTTATAGGCTTTCTTAACTTTATAATTTCAGCTTAGCAGTAGCAATGTATTTGTCAATTTCGCGGGCTTCTTCCGAAGTAGGATATTCTTTTTTAATGGTTTCGTAAGCAGCAAGTGCTTTTTTAATTTGCCCCAATTCCTCATACACAATACCGGCTTTTTTAAGATAAACAGCCGATGTTAATTCGTTGGGTACGTTAGCCGCAGCTTTTTCGTAATAAGAAACGCCTTTTTTAAGGTTTTCCAGTTCCACATAAGCATCGCCAATGGCACCCAGGGCAATAGAAGAAACCAAACGGTCGTTGGCATCGAACTTATTTAAGTTTTCGATGGCCTCTTCGTATTGTTCCATATGTAAATAGGAAATGCCAGCATAATATCTTGCCAGGTTGGCCGATTTAGTGCCTCGGTATTCATCGATAATTTCCTGAAAACCATAATAAGTACCATCGCCTTCGAGTGCTATTTGAAACGAATCTAACTCGAAATAGCGTTCGGCAACAAACATTTGGCCCTGAGCCTCTACTTCTTTAGGGGCGATATAAAAACGCTGATAACTCAGGTATCCACCAACTACTATGGCTATTGCAACAATAATAATAGTAAGGCTTTTGCGGTTATCTTCAATGTATTGTTCGGTTTTCGAAAGTGCATTTTCAACCGTTTCAAATCCATCATGTTCGTGCTTTATTTCTTTACTCATTGGGTTTTATTTAATCCGTTTTAAACGGTTGCAAATGTATATTATTTACAAGGAATCGCAAAAATAATTGTGTTATTCTGTCTATTTTTAAGCCGATATTTTAGGCTGCATGTACATCGAGAAACTTTCGCTCATCAATTTTAAGAACTACGAAGAAGCCAGCATTCAATTGCATGCCCGCGTGAACTGCTTTGTAGGAAATAATGGAGTTGGAAAAACTAACCTGCTCGATGCCGTGTATTATCTGTGCATGTGTAAGAGTTATTTTAATACCAGCGACCAATATACCATTCGGCAGGGACAGAACTTCATGGTTCTTCAGGGCGATTTCTGCCACAACCAACAAACCGACGAATTGTATTGCGGATTAAAAGCTGAAAAATCGAAGCAGTTCAGAAAAAACAAAAAAGAATATCAGCGCTTGACCGACCATATCGGGAATTATCCGGTAGTGATGGTTTCGCCAGCAGATTCGGCCCTTATTACAGAGGGTAGCGAAGAGCGCCGCCGGTATATGAATGCAGTAATCGCACAATACAACCGCGAATACCTCGAACAAACCATTCAGTACAATAAGCTCCTGGCTCAGCGAAACCGTTTACTCAAAGAAATGAAGGGTTATGGAGCGTCGGATGAGCTCTTGGAAATTTACGATATGCAACTTGTACCCCTTGGTAGGAGCATAGCGCAGGTGCGAATGCTTTTTGTTGAGGAACTGTCTCGTGTGTTTAAGCATTATTATGAGCTAATTTCCGGCGGACTCGAAAAAGTAGAAATCGCCTACCAGTCGCAATTGCTGCAGGATGATTTTGAAGAATTACTTAAAAGCAATCTTTCGAGAGACAGAAGTGCCCAATTTAGTACCGTGGGTATCCATAAAGACGATTTGGAATTAACAATGAATGGTATATCCATTCGCAAAGTTGGCTCTCAGGGGCAGCAGAAAACATTTCTTGTAGCTCTCAAACTCGCCCAATTCGAATTTTTAAAACAGATTAAAGGCATCAAACCCATTTTGCTCCTCGACGATATTTTTGATAAGTTTGATGTGGAAAGAGTTTCGCATATATTGCGTCTGGTAACTGACGAACCTTTTGGCCAGATATTGATTACCCACACCAACGAAATGCGGATGCGTGATTTGCTGAAAGCCTACAATGGTTCCTATGCACTTTTTAAGGTTGAAAATGGAAAACCAACGCCGGTAACCCTATGAGAAAGAGCAGCACCCAACCATTGAAAGGCATCATCAGAGAATATATTGCGGCATTGGGTCATCAGCAAAAGTTAAAGGAAGTAAATCTGATAGTGAGTTGGGAGGCTATTGCCGGGAAATTGGTTGCCAGGCATACGCAAAAAATATATGTAAAAAACAAAGTGCTTTACGTGTACTTAAATTCTGCGGTGTTACGAAACGAGCTTATGATGATGCGCGATGATTTTATCCATAAAATCAATGAGCACTCTGGTTCGGAGATCATTCAAAAAATCGTGTTCCGTTAATTCGACACTGGTGCCATCGGCTTGTTTTTCGGGTTCAGTTTTTGTCACGGTTTTTGCAAAAAAAGCAAAAACACGCGCCAAAAACCTTTTTAGTTTAAAAATCTGTTGGAGCGAACCTATTTTAAATCACCTTTTAAAAAACTTCGTGTTAGATTTTCGAGTTGTTTAAAAATGCATTTTATCATAAATAGAATATCGATCGCTGAGCGAGAAAAAGAAATCGCTTTCGAGGTTGGCATTTGCATCGCTGTCTGAACCATGCACTGCATTGCGCTCGACCGATTCGGCAAACATCCTGCGTATGGTACCGGGTTCGGCTTTATGCGGATCGGTATGCCCTATAAGCTTACGGTATTCGGCTACCGCGTTTTCCTTTTCGAGTATCGCCACAACCACCGGGCCGGAAATCATAAAATCAATAAGGCCTGAATAGAACGCTTTTTCGGCATGAACCGCATAAAAATTTTCGGCCTGATTTCGTGTTAACCTTAACATGCGCATAGCAGAAATATGAAAGCCCGATTCGTTGATAATGGCCAGGATAGGTCCAATAAATTCGTGACTAACCGCACCTGGTTTGATGATGGTGAATGTTTTTGTTCCGGCCATAGCAAATCGATTAAAAGGTTTATAGGTTGAATATATAAAATATTTCGATTGTTCTGTTTTTGATTATATAATTATATTTGACAATTAATCAGTAGAAACTACCCTTTGAAACTCTCAACCCGTTTTGACACCAGTAAGCTTAGCATCCTGCTTGGTCAGCAGAAACAGCAAATTGTAATTGTATCGCATCGCAATCCAGATGGCGATGCCATGGGTGCTTCGCTGGCTTTATACAATGCTTTTTCTAAGCTTGGACACCAGGTAAATGTGGTGGTACCCAATATGTTTGCCGGGTTTTTACGCTGGATGCCGGGAGCCTCGCAGGCTTTGGTGTATGAATATACGCCGGCCAAATGCGATGAAGTTTTTAAGCAATGCACCCTATTGATAGCAGTCGATTTTAACGATCTGTCGCGTATCAAGGAATTTTCGAAAAGTCTGATGCCGAGCCATTCTTTTAAAGTGCTTATCGACCATCATCCCAATCCGGCCGATTTTGCCGACTTGGCGATATCCGATACCACTGTGAGCTCTACCTGTGAGTTAGTTTTTTTGTTTCTGCGAAGCCTGGGTTTGGATCATCTCATCGACAAACAAGTGGCCGAATGCATCTATACTGGCATTTTGACCGATACAGGATGCTTCAGCTTTAACTCATCGAACCGGCAAACCTTTGATGTTGCCGGTCGCCTCCTTGACCTGGGAATTGAAAAGGATAAGATTTACGACCGCATTTACGATAATTTTTCTTTCGAACGAATGAAACTTTTCGGATATTGCCTGCACGAAAAAATGGTATATCTGCCCGAGTACCGCACTGCTTATATTAGTCTTAGTCTCGAAGAGATGAAGAAATACAACTTCAAAATAGGCGATTCGGAAGGTTTTGTTAATGTGCCCTTGTCGATTAAAGATGTAGTTTTTTCTGTTCTTTTTACAGAGCGAGACGATGTGGTAAAGATTTCGTTGCGCTCGAAAGGTAGTTTTGCCGTGAATGCTATTGCACAACAATATTTCGAGGGGGGTGGGCACATAAATGCAGCCGGAGGCGAGTCGAAGAAAAACCTATCCGATACTATAAAAACATTTATCGATTTGTTGCCTGTATATAAGGAATCATTGCATGCCAATTAAAAACCTATCTATACTAATCCTTGCTTTTCTTCTTCTGGGATTTGCCTGTTCTCGAGAACAGCAAGCACCAGACCAGGATAAAAAATCATTTGGTCAAGAGGAACTGCTTAAAGTGAACCGCATTTTGCTTAAAAAAGACCAGCAGCGCATAGCAGCACACATACAGCGGGTTGAATGGAACATGCAGGAGACAGAAACAGGCCTTTGGTGGCAGATTCTTCAGGAAGGGAGCGGTAAGCTTGTTGCGGGTGGCGATGAGATTACCCTCGAATATACCCTCTCTTTGCTCGATGGCACCATGCTTTATTCTTCGGCCGAAACGGGAGTAAAAACCTTTATTGTCGGAAAGGGTGGGGTAGAAAGTGGATTGGAACAGGGGGTTTTGTTATGCAGACAAGGTACAAAGGCCCGTTTTATTCTGCCTCCACATTTGGCTCATGGCCTCACTGGCGATGGAGATAGGATACCAGCCAGGGCTATATTGGTATATGAAATTGAACTAATAGAATTACTAAAACCTTCTGCCCATGAAGAATAGATTATTACTGATTATTGCAGTATTCATGCTGACAGCATGCAGCCAATCTCCGTACGAAGGATATAAAAAATCGCCGAAAGGTTTTTATTATCAATTGAAAGGACTGGGAGAGTCGCAGGAGGAAATTGTGCCAGGTGATTTTATTACCATAGACATTGCCTATTCGACAATATCCGATTCGGTATTTTTCTCTGGACGCAGAAAGTTACGAATTGAAGAGCCTGCCTACAAAGGCGCTATCGAAGATTGTTTTATGAGTCTGCACCCGGGCGAGAGCGCCTCCTTTATTATCGCAGCCGAACCCTTTTTTAAACAAACACTCGAAACAGATATTCCGGGCTTTCTTGCTCCTGAAGCATCTATGAAAGTGCTTGTTACAGTAATTGAAGTGCAAAAAACATCGGATTACGAAAATGAAAAGCAGGCATTTCTGAATTGGACGGAAGATTTTGGTGAATACGAACGAGTGCTGCTCCAGCAATACATGGCTGAAGAAAAGTTAAATACACAACCTACTGCATCAGGCCTTGTTTATGTACCCCTTGTGCAAGGATCAGGAAAAAAAATTGAACCAGGCGATACCATCACTATCGATTATGAAGGGATATTTCTGAATGGTAAATATTTCGATTCCACCAAACGCAGGCGTCAGCCTTTTCAGTTTGTTTATGGTACCGAATGGCAGGTAATTAAAGGGTTGGAGGAAGGACTTTCCTTTATGCGCGAGGGCGACCGGGCGATGTTCATTGTTCCGTCTGAACTTGCTTTCGGGGCTACCGGCAGTTCAACAGGCATTGTTCCTCCATTTACTTCTTTGGTTTTTGAAGTGGAAGTTATGTCGGTAAAAGAGGGTGCTAAGGCGAAAATTTAAAATTGCAAATATACCAAAGCAACCTTTATGGAGTTTTTACATCATATATCACATGAACATTCTTAAGATAAACATAAAAATAAATTAAGTCTTATGCGCGTAATATTCTTTAGTCTTTTATCAGCCTTTGTTTTATCCTCTTGCTTGAATAATTTTGTTGACCAGGAAGCCGAAGAAGCACAGGCTAAGTACGAAACCTATCTTCAAAGAAATAACTATTCAGCTGACGAGCAGATTGGTTATGGTGTGTATGTGCGTCTGGCAGCAGGTGCTGATACCAACAATGCAAAACCAAAAGTTGGGCAGACAGTTTTGCTTCAATACGATGGTTTTTATACCAATAACAGCTTGTTCGAGACTACCGATTCGGCCAAATCGTTTGGACTTCCATACAGGGATGTTATTATCTATGGCCCAAAGAGGCATAAAGTAGGAACCCTTATATGGGGCTTTGATACAGCCCTTCGCACTTTGCCGGAAGGGGCTTCGGCTCAGTTTGTAATTCCTTACCAATATGCCTTTGGAAATTACGAGCCTGTGGTGTATGATGTTGAATTACTGGAAATTATTGAAAATGACTCGGCATGGGAATCTGAGACCTTTCTTGAATTTGCACAAGCCAATGGCTTTGATACCGCGAGGTATATTTCCACCGCAAAAGGTCTACTCTATAAAACTTTGGAGGCCGATGATACCCTTCGAACCGTTCCAGTTCTCAAACTAAATGATTCTATCACAATTAAGCTAACTGCCCGTTATGCCGAAACCTATTATGATAACAACCTGGGCCGTGTATTTTACCCACGTAAAATCGAAAAGGAAACGATTACGAATTATTTGTATGGTTCTACCACCATGTATCCTATTACCGATGCCATCGACTCGGCGGTAAAATACATGAGAAAGGGACAAGTGATTGAAATTGCTTGCCTTTCAGGAGCCGAAGCACCTACAGGATATCGTTGGGGATACGGTACAAATGGAGTAATTGATAATGAGTATAACATTGTTCTTATCTCGCCCTATACATCCTTGCATTATCGGATCGAACTTATTTCTTCGAAACGAGAACCCTAGGTGAAAAAAACACAGATTGTAAATTGAAAACCATCAGACCCGCTGTATTAAAAATATAGCGGGTTTTTTATGCAGGTCTTGTTTATGTTTCTTCCATCCGGCAGGTGTAAGTGTTTTTATAAATTCGCCGGGAGTGGTGAGATTGCAAGCTACACAAATAAGCGTAGTAGGGGTGCAGTTGGCAATAAGGTCGTCGAGCATTTGATTATTTCGGTAGGGTGCTTCGATGAATATTTGTGTCTGTTTTTGCGTGAACGACAGATTTTCTAAATTTTTAATGGCCTTAATCCTTTCAGGACCCTTAACAGGCAGATAACCCTGAAATGCAAAGCATTGTCCGTTTAATCCGGAAGCCATAAGTGCCAATAATATGGAAGAGGGGCCTACCAGCGGAACTACTTTAATATTCTTGCTGTGCGCAAGCGCTACAATTTCGCTTCCCGGATCAGCTACAGCAGGCACGCCTGCTTCCGAGAGAAGTCCCATATCAAATTCTTCACAGGGTTTTAAAAAGTCGTCCAAACGGGTTTTATCGGTGTGTTCATCGAGCACAATAAACTCGAGCTGATTAATCAGGGTTTTAATTCCCATTTTAATAAGCTGCCTGCGAGCAGTGCGCTCGTTCTCTACAATATAATACTTAATGTGGTTAATGCTATCAATAACATGTTGGGGAATTACATTCTGAACGGGTGTTTCGCCGATAGTGGAAGGGATGAGGTAGAGTTTTCCTTTCATTACATGAGTTTTTAAAACGCAAAGATAATTTATATGTTTCATCAAGCAGCCTTTTGGCTAACTTAGCATAGCGTAAATAGTCGTTTATTTCATGCTTCAGTCGTTAAAAGTTACATTTCTGGGCACTGGCACCTCGCAAGGTGTTCCGGTAATTGGTTGTCATTGTAAAGTGTGCATTTCGAACGATGTGCGCGACAAACGGCTTCGTACATCCGTGTTGGTCGAAACCGGCAAAGTAAAGATTGTGATTGATACAGGGCCCGATTTCAGGCAGCAAATGCTTACCCACAGGGTCGATAACATCACAGCGGTGCTTTTTACCCACGAGCATAAAGACCATGTTGCAGGCTTGGACGATATACGTCCTTATAACTACATTCATAAAAAAGCCATTGATGTATACGCCGAAGAGAGGGTGCAGGAAGCATTGGGTCGGGAGTATGCTTATATTTTCAGCCAAAATCCTTATCCGGGTGTACCCAAAATTAACATGCACTTAATTGGTGATGAGTCTTTTCATGTGGCAGGTTTAGAAATAATTCCCATCAGAGGTTATCATCATCGTCTGCCGGTACTGGGTTTCAGAATTGGAAAATTGGGATACCTAACCGACATAAAAACTTTGCCAGATTCTGAAATACTGAAGCTTGCCGGATTGGAGGTGTTTGTAATTAACGCCCTGCAAAAAGAAGAACATACCACCCACTTGAACCTGAGCGAAGCACTTGCCTTAATTAAGCGGGTGAACCCCAGGAAAGCCTTTCTCACACATCTCAGTCACCGTTTTGGGCTTCATGCTGATGAGGAACCGCTCTTGCCGCCCGAAATTTTTATTGCTTACGACAACCTGAGTGTTCTATTACGATAAACTGGAGCGCTGTTTTCTGATAAGGAAAAAGAATACTACCGCTGGCACCGTTACAGTAATTCCGCATAAAACAATACCCATTTGCAAACTTATTTTCTCCGATACCACACCAAGCAAGGGTCCCATCATAAGAAACATGAGCCTGATAAATAGGCTACGTACCGACAGCACTGTGGCGCGCTGTTCCGATGGGGTATGTTGGTTGATAAAGCTTTTTAACACCGGATGAGCGGTACCTCTGAAAAAAAAGAAAAGGGCAAGTGGTATCAGCACAGCGTTTTTTGTGTCTAAAACAAGGGCGAAATATAAGAGTGAAAGAGGGATTCCGGTAAATAGAATACTTTGTATAATTTTCATGCGCTTCGCAAGCCAGAATGCCGTTAAGCTGCCCATAGCGACTAAAGTATTAAGAGCTGCCCACCAATATCCAAAGTGGTTTTTTTCAATTCCAATATGCTCCATAATAGGTTGGGCAAGCCAAGCCATGCTAAGACTTGAAAAACCAATAACTGAAGAAAATAGTATAAGGTTGCGCAGGATTTTGTTGCTATGCAAAGTTGTTTTAACCACCCTGATTACTTCTTTAAAACTACCAAGCAATTTAATTTGATGTGATTTTGGTTCGACCAGAAAAAATGCAGCAATCAACCCCGTAAGGGCCACCAATGTTTGTAAATAATAATACTGTCTGTAGGTACTGAATATAAATACCGATACAAACAAGGCTGCCGATACCTCGGCAACATTGCCAAGGGCGCTAATGTAGCCTTCGTGCTTTAGGTATTTCTTTTCCTGTTTTCTTTCCTGCAAGGTATCATACAGCAAGGCCGAATCTGCACCTGAAATTAAACTCTGGCCAATGCCTAACAAAATTTCTGCCAACAAAAAATACACGAAATTACCCGAAAGACTGTAAACCCCAAATCCGAGCACACCCATCAGGCAACCCCAAACAAGGGCATTTTTTCTTCCCCATACATCGGCAATATAGCCGGTTGGTACCTCGAGTAAGGCAATTACTCCCGAATAGATAGCATGAAGGGTGAGGTATTCGAACTGAGAAAAGTCGTTCTCGAGGAAGTACAAATAACCAATCGGCATGTAAAGCATAAACCATTTCGAAAGCTTAATAAAATAAAGTAAGGTGAGGTTCCGAAATGGCATTTTATTTTTTTGTGTTGCAAATATACTACATCTTTTTTAGCAAGATTTATTGCTAAATTGCCGGCAGCAAACGCGTATGATGAATAAGTTTTATTTAATTGAATGATTTTTTTTGCTAAATTGACAAAAATTGAGGAGCGACTTTAATAAGGATAGAAAATAGCACAGCGATGGTAATAGATCACAAGTCTCTGTTTAAAAAACTAAGTATTTATAACTGGAAACTCGGCATTAAGCTTAACGTACTTGTGAATGCCTTGTTAATTATATGCTTTACAGTTATTACAATAGTTGGGATAAAATTTTTCAGGAAGCAGGTAGAAAAAAGCACTTTTCAGAAACTTGAACAGTTGGCCTATCATAAGAAAATTACATTTGAAAAAGAATATGCAACTTTTTTGAACGCCAGTGATGCTTTGTTTACAAGTGATCTCCTGAATACCATTGTGGAGTTAAAACAAGGGTTTATTGATTATCCGAACGAAGATTACGATGCTTTTAATCCAGATACACTTGCGCAGAGCTCAATACTAATTAAAGATTATTACGAATCGGAGATTTTTGAGAAGATACATTGGAATCGTCCTGAGATCGATCCGATACTTCCTGCAAGAGATATTGAAATAGCTTTGCAGCGCACCTACCTGGTAGACAATAAATGGCCTTTTGGAGAAAAAGATAAACTTATTACTGCCAAAGCCGGTACCAGCTACGATAATAATCATCAGAAAGTGCAGGCAGTTTTTCGCTCTTTTGCCCGCAACAATGCTGTAAATAATATTTATCTGATCGACGAGAAAACAGGCGATATTTATTACAACCTGAACAAAAACATTGCATTGGGTACGAACCTCTTTACGGGGCCTTACAAAAGTTCAACAATGGCTCAGCTTTACCAACAAGCAATTGCCTCCACTAAGGGTGGCGGAGAAATTCTGTACTCAGATTTTACACACTTTGTGCCCGAGCTGAATCAATCCGTTGCCTATATTGTAAAACCCCTGTATCTCTATGGCGACAAAGTAACAGTAGCTGTAATCGAATTACGGGCTGAGTTTTTCGAGCAAATGGTTTACGATAATTGGATGCATCAGAATTATAACACCATAAAGCTGAATGTAGTAGGTACTGATGCTCTATTTCGATTGCATGATCTTGCGCAAATAAATCAGAGAGAAGAATACCTTAAGCGCCTCGAAAAACTTGGACTACGGGATGAAGAATTACTGAAAGCTTCACAGTTAGCGGGTGGTGCTATGGTTTTGGGTTTTAAAGAATCAGAAGACCATGGCTCACTGGGTATGAAAAGAACCACAGACTTTTTAGGCGATCAATATTACACCATTTCTTTACCACTCGACCTGCCAGGATTCGAATGGTCGGTAGTAACACAAATGTCAATCGACTACCAGGTAAAAATGATTAAGGCAGCCCGTTCTAAAGTAATTTTGGTTTATTTGTTATTGATACTAATGTCCACCTTAGCCCTTCAAGGAGTAATAAAATCCATTATCAGCAGGCTTAATATTTTGAGCAAGGCTTTTATTAAATTATCGAAGGGTCAAAACAACGATGCCTTAGCCAGTAAATGGCACGACGAGCTGGGTAATACCATGGAAGTGTTTAATGAACTCAACGACCGTATCAGAACCGCAGGAGAGTTTGCCGTAAAGCTGAGTGAAAATAATTTTGATATCCCCTTTTCTGCCAATTCAGAAGACGACTCGTTTGCCCTTGCACTTAATACCTTACGCGAAAAACTTATCGATAACAAAACATTGCTTGAACAACGCAACCGTGAAGACGCGAAGCATAACTGGATGAACCAGGGGATAGCCAAATTCAACGATCTTTTACGTCAGAGTAACAACGATATTAATAATCTGGCCTTTATTGTCATTGAAAACCTGGTAGAATATCTTGGAGCCAACCAGGGTGGAGTATTCCTGGTTGAAGGTGATTCGGAATCAGCACGTCACATTGCACAAGTTGCCGCCTATGCATACGACCGGCGTAAATATTTAGATAAACGAATTGAGATTGGTGAGGGATTGATTGGTAATTGCTACCTCGAAAAAAAATCGGTTCATTTAAAGCAAATACCAGACGATTATATCGAAGTCCGCTCCGGGTTAGGAGGTACAGTTCCCCGAACGCTCTATATTTCACCCTTAATGAATGATCAGGAGGTTCTAGGCTTTGTCGAAATAGCTTCACTTGCCAATTTCGAAGATTATCAGGTTGAATTTATTGAAAAACTCAGCGAGAGTATTGCCGCTACATTCTCAACGGTAAAATTGAATACCCGCACTTCAGAGCTTTTAGAAGAGTCGAAGCGAAGGGCACATGAAATTGCACAGCAGGAAGAAGAAATGCGCCAAAACCTTGAAGAAATGCAGGCAACCCAGGAAGAGCTTGCCCGTTTACGTGAAGAGGATGAACGCAAGCAACAAAAGCTTTTAAATCAGGTTGATCTGGCAAATGAAATGGTTCAATCGCTTGTGGATGCCATTCCTGGCGAGGTAATTCTCAAAGACAGTCATGGCGTGATAGTACTGGCCAACATACAAGCGTGCAATCGATACAATACAAGCATAGATAGGGTAAAAGGAATCAGCGATTCGGAACTTATCGATGTAAGTCTGCAAGATAGTGAGCATGAACTCGATAAGATTGCGCTTCTGGAAGGCATTTACATTGGTTACCGATCTGAAAATGTGAAAGGACAACTTGTAGAGTATGTTATTGAGAAAAAACCATTTCTACTTAAGCAAAAAGCAGAAACAGGCATTCTAACAATCTGGAAAAAGGCAGAGCGCGATTCGGAGTAAGCACAGCTTGGCGCATTCAATAATTTTTTAATTCGTTAGGTAATCGACCAAATAATTTTAACTTTGCACGCGATTTAGATAAGTTGTATTGTATGATACAGTTTCGGTGCAGAACACTTATAATCAGTGCTTTAATTAGGTTTATTAACGCCTTCATAAAGCAAAAATATACGGTCTCGTAGCTCAGTTGGATAGAGCAACAGCCTTCTAAGCTGTGGGTCGCGCGTTCGAATCGCGCCGAGATCACACTGAAGCCCTTCGAAAGAGGGGTTTTTTTATTATAGGGGTAAGCTAAAGTAGAAGGTATTTCCTTTATTCTGGTTGTTTCTAATACCTACCTCTCCTTTGGATTTTGCCACAATTCGCTTCACAATGGGCAAACCTAATCCGTGCCCTTTAATGCTATCTTTTTGAGGGTGCACTCTACTGAATTCATTGAATATTTCTTTTTGCTCGTCGGGGTTTAAGGCTACACCATTGTCTGACACACTCCAAACGGCCATGTTATTTTCAATCCTGCCATCGATTTGTATGGTAGGTGGGCTTCCTCCGTATTTGAGGGCATTGCTGAGCAGGTTATACCAAACTTCTTCAATCCATAAACTATTACCTTTTGAACCAATCCAATGCGCGGGCTGATTAATTACCACCTCGTATTGGTTGATTTTGTCGGTAAGCCTGATCAGGGCCGACTGCACAATCTTTTGCATGTTTAATGTCGAAACCTCCATGCTTTCGATATTTCGCAACTTAGCAAGCATTAGCAAACCATCGATAATATCTTTTGCTTTTTCTCCTGTACCCAAAAGGTTGGTCAGGTATTCGTCTTTTTCGGAATCTACAATAAGTCCTTCTTTAAATAATTTGGCTATACCTATCATTTGTCCAAGCGGACTTTTCAGATCGTGGGCAACTGTGCGGGCATAGGCATCGAGTTCGTACAGGGCCTGTTTTTGTTCGGTAATGTCCCACAACACAATTACTAGTCCATAAGGGTTATTCGATTTATCCCTGAATGGGGTAATCTTAATTTCATAGGTGCGGTTATTATCGCCTAAGGCTATTTCTGCAGTAACCTCGGTGGTATTGAATGCCGGGTCAATCATGTTTTTAAGGAATGGCAGAATCGAAAAAATGTGCACACCCAGTAATTCTTTGTCTTGCTTGTTTAAAATAACTTTTACCGCAGGATTTGTTTCAATTACCGAAAATCTGGCGTCGGTAATAATAACTCCACTTTCCATATTCTTAAAGACCAGCTCATGTGCCACAGGGGCTACATCTAAAAATTTATGATAGAAAATGGAAGCCAGAAAAAGAATCCCCACTATCACCAGCGCCAGTGGAGTAGGGTCGAAAGGTTCGATTGGATTGTTGTCGACAATAAAAAAGATGTTCGGAAAGATGATAATAAGTATGGCCGATACCAGAAAATACAACTGACTGTGCATGGCTTTCGGCATTCTAACAATACGCAAAACCAGAAATAAAATTCCGGTGAGCATCATCAGGTAAGAATGTGCAGTCCAAAGAAAAAAACCGCCGGCAAAGTTTTTTTTAAAGGTCAATATCCCCTTTACTTCTTCAATAATGTAAGATTCGTGAATTAATGTATCGTCTGGTGCCTGAAGAACATTATAAAGTGTAAAAAGGGGAATGATACCAATGCTGATTAATACCCAGGGTTTAAGCAGAAAATCGTATTGAGTATATATGGCAACAAATACCAGCCACAGGTAAACTGCCCCTGCCATGCCCAGGTATTCGAGCTTCAGCATAAGAATTTTAAACTCGAAATTAGTAGAAAACGTGCCCAGGGAGTAGGACAACACCCAGAGGGTCACCAGCATCATCATTATACTGAATAAGCGGGCTCCCCGCACAGGATGCATACGCCAGGCGGCTATGCTTACAAAAATTGAAATTCCGGAAGCTAGAAAATAAACGATTGCAACTGGTGTAAAGTACCAAAAATCCATTGGGCAATGTTTAGAAAGCGTGAAGATAATAAAATTAATACTTCGACCACCTCTTGGTTCAGGCTGTGCGGAAATTAGTGAGAACCTTTTTGCGCCTTATGAGTGTGCATTGCTAATAGATTTTGTTAAAATATTCCTATATTCAAACCTGATTAGTGTGACAAAGAATTCAGATGAGTACAAAGAAAAGTAGTATCGATATTAACAGCGATTTGCACGAGAAACTCTCGATGCTTAGTAAAATGCTGATTAAATCATTTGGATATGCCGATGCCGACCCCGATACCTTTTTGTTGAACGCCAGAAAAACTACCGAAACTATTTGTAAATTCATTTACAACAAAGAAATTGGCGAAGAAGAGGGACGAAAGATGATGTTGAACGATTATGGCAGAGCCCTGGTTACGAAGCGCATCATTCCCGAACGAATAGGCATTCTCATTGGCACAATACAAACCTATGGTAATTATGGGGCCCATGCTCAGGACGATTTATCTGAAACACCCCGCGAATGGATTTCACCCTGTCAGACTGCCCTGGCTAATCTTTCAAACTGGTTTTTTCTTGAATACCTGAAAGGCGATATTCCAAGCGAATTGACCAATTCGTTAAGAAATATTACTGAGAAAAGCATGGAAACGCCTAGTCGCAGGCGGGGCAGAAATAAAAAATGGTTCGCGGCTGGCCTCGTCCTTCTGCTGCTTATTGCAATTATGTTTATTATCAGAACGGTTAATCAACCGGCACAGGATAAAGCAGAAGCGCAAAATAGCACAGATGAAATGGCACTGAAACAAATACCCGGATTGGAGCAAGCGGGCCTCAATTCGAATCAGAAGGTGCCTGCCAAGTCGGCGAATGCCATCAGATTGATGGTTCTGTATTTCGAAAATAGTTCGGGAGATGCTTCTTTAGCAGGTTTATCAAAGGGACTTGCTGACATGCTAATTACTGATCTTTCGAAATTTTATATGCTTCAGGTAGTAGAGCGCGACCGACTGGAAAGTATTTTACAGGAACAGGACTTATCGAACACAAGCAGGTTCGATGCAGCTACAGCCGTGCGTATCGGGAAAATATTAGGTGCAGAAGCACTGTTAACAGGCTCTTATTTCGAAATGGCCGGTAACCTTCGAATCGATGCCCGAATTTTCGATGTAGAAACCAGCGCCATTCTAAAATCGGAGGGAGTTACCGGAACGTCGGACAAGTTCTTTGAGCTTGAAAAGGAACTTACAAGCAAGATTCTTTCCGGCTTATCGGTCGAATTGAAGGAAGGTGAGGATCAATACCTTCGCACCGCTCCAGCAAATGAATATGGACTTCAGACGGGTATTCGCTATTCGCAAGCTCTCGATTTACTTGATAAGGGAAATATCGAAGGGGCTCGTAAGCTTTTAAAGTTAATTGTAGAGGATGCTCCTCAGTTCGAAGCTGCTCAATCGGCCCTGAAACAAACTGAGATATGAGGCAAAAGCGAATAATTTTAAGTGTAATAATTGGAATTATAGCAATCTCTATCCATGCAAAGACCATTGCAATTTCTTATTTCGACAATACCAGCAACGATATACGTTACCAGGCACTTTCGAAAGGCATTGCCGATATGCTTATTACCGACCTTTGGAAGGTAAAGGGTATTACCATTGTCGAAAGAGATAAGCTTGAAGCTCTGCTTACAGAAATTAAACTCGGCGAAACCAAGTATATAAATCCACATACAGCCCAGCAATTAGGGAAGGGGCTGGGTGCAGATGCTGTTTTAACCGGTGCTTTTATGGTTATAGGTAATCAGTTGCGTATCGATGCCAGGCTGGTAGATGTTGAGTCGTCTGAAATTCTTATGGCTGAACAGGTTACAGGCTCTGTTTCGAATTTTTTCGAGGTTCACCATAGTCTTGTATTGCTATTAAGTCAATCGCTTAATTTTAGCAGGGAACAAATAAACCAGGCAGACTTCAAGTATCAACCTGTAGGTTTATCAGCAGTAGTGCAGTATTCAAATGCAATAGATTATTTCGACCAAGGCTTGGATAAAGAGGCTGTCAATTCCTTAGAATATGCATTAAAAGACAATCCTGGTTTTTTGCAGGCATCCAACAAACTTAGTATTGTTAGGCAAAATCTGGTTTTAATTGATAAACAACGAGAAGAATTATTGAATAAGCAAATAGAAAGCATTCTTGCCAACATCGATGTTTCTTCTCCAAATTATGGAACAGTTGTGAACAATAGTTGGTCTGCCTTGATATCATCCTTTTCTTACGAAGCCTTGTTGGAATTTAATAAACGCTTAATTCAAAAGGGTGTTGATAGAAAGGCCCTGCTATTTGGCGAAACCCTGCCTCTCACTCTTGGCGAGATGATGGATATGTATTCAATTTTAGCCCATACCATGCTTAAACAGCATCGCCAGGTAATTGATCGATCGCAGGTTTTTATGCAGGAGTTTCCTACCAGCAATTATTTTATTAGCATACGCACCTATTTAAACATGTCGCTTTCGGAGTTGGAAGAACGAGAGAGAGGAGCTCAGCAGATTGATTTGGCCCTTGCTCAGAACAGAATGCTTCAGCATGTGAGTTACCTCGATCGGTTTAATTGGGACACTGAGTTTATTAGTCAAACGAATAAGGATCAGTTTAGCAGCATAATTACATCGCAGGTTATTGCTTTTTTTAATATTCATCCTCAGTATTTCGCTGATTTTGATTCCGATGATCTGGATGATTTGTTTGAAATCTGTTTGGAACTCAAAATGCCCGAACAGGCAGAAGCCTTAATTCTATTGGCTTCAGAATTGAATCAGTCGTTCGAAAGCGATGAGCTCATCTTCGAAATGCAAGAGAGCCTTGATGAATTTATTGAAGAGGAAGACGACAAACGTGCATCACAAGAAAGTTTTCAGGCTGAATATTCAGGGTCAAATCCAAGCGAGTTATACAAACTGGTCGAAAGGGCTTATAATATGCTCAGGAGCGAAGCTTATGTACTGGTAGAGGAGATTTCGCTTCGGTATCTTTCTTCCAACGATCAGCGCCCTTCAGCGGAAGTGGCAAGAACAAAGGCGAAGGCATTTGATAACCTTTTTTCGGTTTATGAGCAAACAGCCGAGCTTGTTAAATACGAAAAACTTTTGGCTGATTTTGAGAAAGAAGGAGAAAAGCTCTTTGATGATTCTGCCGACTTCGATGAAATATTGAAAGATTATCAGAAAAGCCTTCGATCTTTAAAATCTGCTCAGCGTTCCTATAAAGAACGGATATTGAATTACCCGTTACAACAAAAAATATTAGCAAGTGAGGCCGATATCTGCCGCGATTATAAACAATATCTTCTTGAGATTAACTTGCGTAACCAGCTCTTACGCCAATTTGAATTATCTCCTGAGGAAATTGTACTGCAGCGATATGGTATATTTAATTCAAGCTCTGCTTTAGGCCATTTCAATGAGGCTAGAAAACAAGCTAGTTATATTGTTCAGACCGATAAAGAAGGAATATACAGCCAGGCAGTTAATGCAACTCTTAGTTCTTTACCCCGATAAAAATGAATCCGGAAAAAGAGAATCAACATCAACAAATTGATAGTCGCAACAAGGCAGTTTGGGAAAAGCGATATACCCAAGGACGCGAAGCCTTGATTGAGGGGCAAGAAGTGTTAAGGCAAGCCGATGCATTGGGATATATCGAAGGCAAAGCCGAAGCACTCGTATATACAGGCTTGTTGCGATATTGGTTTGAGGAAGACGCCAATTATCTGGCTGACTTGCTCCATGCTGACGATCTACTCAGGCATTCGCAAAATAAAGTCTTGTTGTCGCGATTAAATTCTATTCTTGCAGGTGTTTATGATCAGTTTGGCGAATATGAAAAAGCATTGGATTTTTCCAATAAGGCTATTTGTTTTGCGCGCGAATTGGATGCCAAAAGTGAATTGTCGGATGCAATTACCATGCAAGGTCAGGTTTTTTTACGCCTCGAGGATTACCACCAAGCTACTTTATCCTTTCAACAAGCCTTGGACTTACGTCGCGAATTATCCGATCGCAAAGCGCAAGCATCATCCTTAAACCTAATGGCCAGATGCCAGGCCCTTAAAAAAGAATTTGCCTCTGCCTTGGATTATTATTATCAGGCCCTGGAGGTGAGGGAAAAAGATGGGGACCGTTTTGGATTGCCCTGGACTTATCTAGGTCTTGCTGATGTGGCTTTTCAGCAAGGTGATCTGGAACTTGCCAAAAGTTATTATTTAAAGGGTCTGGAACTAAACGTCTCCATCTCTGACCTGCGCTACGAAGTGTTGTGTAGAAAAGGCCTGGGCGAGATTTACCAACAAATCCAGGAAACAGAAAAGGCAGAAGGTGAATTTCTGTTGGCATTGGAAAAGGCGGAACAAATAAAGATTAAGCCCTTGCTGGCCGATTTGAATAAATTGCTCGCTGGTTTATACGAAAGAAAAGGAAATTTTTCGAAAGCATATCCTCGCCTAAAACTTTATAATCAACTTAAGGAAGAGATATTGAATAACGAGTCGGCAAACCGAATCCGCAATCAGCAAATTGCTTTTTCAGTAGAAGAGACACGACAAAAAGCAGAAATCTATCAACTTCGCAACGTAGAACTTAAGAATGCATTTGATATTGTAGAAGAAAAGAACAGGCAAATTACCGATAGCATTAATTATGCCCGGCGCATTCAGTCTGCTGTTTTTCCGCCGGAAAGCATTATAAAATCTGCTTTACCTAAGAGCTTTATTGTATTTCTGCCGAAGGATATTGTAAGCGGCGATTTTTATTGGATAAACCAGAAAGAGGATAAACTATTCTTCGCCAATGCTGATTGCACCGGGCATGGCGTGCCAGGTGCTTTTATGAGTTTAATTAGTAAAATAAGCCTCGACAGGTCGTTGCATGAGTTTGATCTGAGCACGCCTTCTGACATTCTTACCAGATTAAGCCTTATGTTGGCCGATGCATTTAAGCAATCGGAAACCGATGTAAAGGACGGAATGGATATTGCTCTCTGCTCTCTCGATCGAAAAAGTTTATTACTTAATTATGCCGGAGCAAGACATCCACTGTACCTTTTGCGTAATGAAGAAATGCTAGTATTTAAAGGAGATAGAAACAGTATAGAAGGCAGTTGGAAGGAACAAACATATACCAATCACGAAATTCAGTTGCTGTGCAAAGATCGCTTGTACGTTTTTTCCGATGGTTATATCGATCAGTTCGGGGGCGAGGAGAATCGTAAATTTCTTCAAAAAAACTTCCGCGAGTTATTAATCGAAACCCGTTATATGAGCATAGAAGAACAGGGTAGGGAAGTGCTGGATCGATTTATTCGATGGAAAGGCCAATACGAACAGATCGATGATGTTAGTGTGATAGGGATAGAGTTATAATTCGTAAGTGATGTAGAAACTAAAATTTATCATACTCTGTTCGCCGAAGATTATTCATTTTTAGCGTTAAAATAATTGAGAATCTGAGAAATTCATATCACTCTTAGTCTGACAAGAATAAACGATTAAACATATTCGAATGAAACGAAGCGATTTTTATGCCCTATTATTTATAGCCGCAGTGCTCACTTTTTTTATTTTACCATCAAGCCGTTTGGCATATAACCAGGCCTATGAAGCAATGCCGATAATATTGTCGTTTGTAAAATTTGCTCTTCTGGCAACTTTTGGCGAGATGCTAATCTTGCGTCTTTTCAGAGGTAGTTACAATCAGACGGGCTTTGGTCTGTTACCTAAAGCCATGGTATGGGGAGTATTAGGTATTTCGCTTTATCTGGCATTTACCATTTTTTATGGTGGTGTAACCTGGTTATTATTTAGGGGTGGTGAGCCCGAAAGCAATGTCATGAGAGTGGTTCATTCGTTCTCGATTTCATTCTTTATGAATATCTTCTATGCACCGGTTTTAATGACTGCTCATCATATCAGCGATCGATATATTGCAAATCAGGGGGGGAAGTTCCCAATATCTAAATTCAGAGTAATGCCGCTGCTTCAGCAGATCGACTGGGAAAAACTATGGGGTTTTGTAATTAAGAAAACCATTCCATTGTTCTGGATTCCAATCCATACCATTACTTTTCTTTTACCCGAGCAATACCGAATACTTATTGCTGCGGTGTTGTCCATAGTATTGGGCTTGTTTCTGGCCACAACTAAAAAGACAGCTGCCGAATAGAATCTTGCTAAGCTATCATCAGTAAAAAATTGATTCACCACTCCTCATTTACCTTTTCAGGCATTGTTTTACCATGGTATTTATATTATTAATCATTCGGACTTTACCCTATTTCGACCGAAATAGTAGGAAGGAGCTTTTCTTTCAGTTTGCTTTAATACAACCGAATAAAACTTTTATCTATAGAATATCCGCCTCGGTCAAAGGCTTGAAACTTTTTGCCTACCTGGGCTTGTATACGTTTAAGATAACCTAACCACTCTCACTACATGCCGCAGTTTAATCTGTTTTTTCGGAATATTCTTTTAACAGCCCATACATTCGCATTATGTTACGGAAAGGATTGTTTATTAACAGTTAATAAATTATTCGTTCACAGATTATTAATATTGTTTATATTCACGCTCTATATTGCAGAGATACTGTATCATGCAATAGTTGGCATAAAAGCCACAAACCCTAACCAATTGATGAGAGTTTTTTTTGGCCATCCGACCCGCCAGTTTTGCAATGCAAAATGGTTTATTTTTAAAGCCTCCACATTCGGCGAGGTTATCTCTGTGTGTAATATGTACTTGAATTTGCAGTCTTTTCGAACTATTGCGCTTGTTACACACAAAACATAGTGCCTACCTATTTCTTGCTAACCCTATGAACAAAAATCAAATAAAACCCAACGTATATATGAAAGCTTTTACCCATCTAATTACTTCAGTTATAGCCAGAACGGGTATTTTGAAGAAAATAGTATTCTTTACGGGTATTTTATTTCTATCGATAAATTCATTTTCGCAGGTATTCTACTCCTACCAGTCTGGAAACTGGGACCAGGTTGGAACCTGGACTCATGACCCGGGTGGCACAACCCATACAGCTGTTGGGATACCTGCTGATAACGATACTGTGGTTATTCTTACTTCGCGAACTGTCTCACTGCCAGCAGATATCACAAACCTGAATCTCCGGATTATCATACGCAATGGTGCTTTTCTCGATATGGCTACCTTTCGGTTTACAAACACACTCGATTACTTCGATGGACAAGGAACCCTAAGGCTGGCTACCGTAAATTTTCCAACGGCCACTACCAATAATTTTGTAAATGCCGACAGAGGAACGACCGAGTATTACAATGGTTCAAATTTTACATTACCGGCCACCCAGGCTGTGTATAATAATTTAAGAATTAATTCTGCAGGTTTTATTGCCACACAATTAAGCAACCTATCGATTAATGGCAACCTTAGCATCGTAAATGGTACTTTTAGAATAAACGATAATGTTAGTACAACCCGTTTAACTCTTACTGTTAACGGAGATGTGAATGTTTCTGCCACCGGAGCCATTCGCGTTGGAGAAGGCGCTACCAATACTGCCACAATTGATCCCTTGCACTGGAGTAACAATGGAGGAACGGCCCCCTATCTGAACTATTACCTCGCATTTCATACTGTAAATTTTCACGGTAATTTTGTTAACAATGGTAATGTAAGGTTTACGAATTTAAATTATCCATTGTACAATTCTTTCCCACCTTTAACCTCCGGATCAACTTCAGGAGCAGCCACGGTTTATTTTTTGGGCGCTGCAGATAACAATCTTACATGCAACGGCACAACCGATTTTTACAATCTGGTAGTAGATAAGGGAATCGATCAATCTTTTCGTTTAACTATTTATTCTTCAGCCTATCAGAATTTCAGAATTTTTGGTGCTAACAATAGCTATTACGAAAATCCCGGAAACAATCCCAATATTCGTAAAGCGTTATGGATACGCACCGGTACCGTGGTGCTGGATGGATTAACAGTGATACCTTCACTTGCTGAGGGTGGAGCCATACCTGGTGATGCAACCACAAATTTTGTGATTCCGGCCAACGCAGCCTTGCAAATCGACGGACCCAATGTGGCTGTTTTTGGTTCTGCAGACGATTATCGGGAAATTAATGCTGCCTATGGCGTGGCTGCTCCTGATAATGCAACTATTGGAATTACATCGGGACTGCACAGTGCTGTATCGATTTATGGTAAACTTATCATGAACGATGGATATTTCTCTACGAAAGAATCATCAGGATTTGTAGTGTTCGATTTTGTTTCAGGTGAATTTGAGCTCAACGGAGGTAGAGTCGATGCCAAGCAATACCGTGCTTCAAGTGGTGCATCAGGATTATCGTCCTACATACAAACCGGAGGTTTATTCGAACTTCGTGGTCGTTTCCAGCGCACACCCTCGGCATACACCAATGTCGCTAACCTGATAAACGCACCAATTAATGTGAACAGGGCAGAAAATGGCATTAACCCTGGAATTGCCCCGTTCAATATTAATAGTTCCGATAACGTCTTTAACATGTCGGCTGGGGAAGTGCGTATTTATGATGTTTCTGGCGGAGCTGGTGGAGAGGCTATCCGAATTAATTCTTCCCCGGCAAACTTCAATGTTACCGGAGGTACATTTATCCTTATTCCAACAACCGGAAATATTTTACCCGATGCTCCATTCCATTCTGTAAATTCTGCGGCTCCACTCGGAAACCTTACCATTAATCGTGCAAGCAGTATTTCTGAAATCAGACTCACACGAGCGTTATATGTTTATAGCGATTTATTACTCAATAGCGGGGTACTTAATGCCAATAATTTCGACCTTAGCATAGGAGGAAACTTCACTATCAATGCCGGTACCACATATACTACCGGAACCAACAGAACAATTTTTAGAGGTTTAGACGATCAATTGTTTAATGTGAATCTGGCTGCACCCTTATCAATACATAAGTTACGTATTGACAAAGACAACGAAGCCGATGTGGTGCAAATGGCAGGCACTCAAACTACTCTTAACATTGCCGACTCGTTGATTCTACTCGAAGGTATTTTTAACGATGGCGGACACACCATTAACCTAGGTGGCAATTTATATACAACTGGTACTCACGAAGGTACTGGAAGATTGGTATTTAGCGGCGATGTGAACCATACAATTGGTGGTGCCGATACTCTTTTATTTGGTAACATTGAATTAACCCGAACTACCAATGGTACTTCCTCTGTAACTGCGGGAAGCCATGTCAGGCTGACAGGAAATCTCATATTCTCTGGACCTGCCACTGGATATAAACGATTGAATATTCAGCGTTTTAATCTTTCGTTACCTGACAATGGTACCGTTACAGGTGCCGATGCAAACCGCTATGTTATTGCCAATGGACAAGCAGGTGGGGGTAGCATCACCAAAACCTATTCTGCTGCAAGTACTGCCTTTACTTTCCCGATAGGTGTAAGTGCTTATACACCAGCAACAATCAGTTTAACAGCTGCACCTACAACATATGGTTCTATTACTGTGGCCTTGGGAGCTTTTGAACATCCGGCTGTAAGTACTACCGGACAAAGCTTAACTTATTTCTGGCGGGTAAAAGAATCTGGTTTCACCGGCTTAGCTGCCGGATCGGTTACCCATGCCTACACATACAATCAGGCAAATGTGGTAGGTACCGAAGCCAACTATATACCTGCCCGTTACGATTGGACCACCTATACCTGGACCTCGGGAACAGCAGCCAGTGTAGACGAAACCAATAACATAATTGGCGACCCATGGCTTACAAACACAAATACTATTTTTGGCGATTATACAGCAGGCGATGCTGCGTTTGGCGCTTTAACAACTTATTATAGCCGTCAGACCGGAAACTGGAATAACGCGAACATCTGGTCGACGGTAAGTCATGTTGGCCCTGCAGCAGCAGCTATTCCCGGTGCTCGTGATATAGTTATTATCGGGGGTAACGATTCTATCTATCTCTCTACAAACAATACTGTTATCAATACAGGAGTGCAAAATAGTGCCAGCCTGCAAATCGAAGTGGGTTCTGCCCTCGATATGGGGTATAACCCTGGTTGTAATTTCGGTATGGTACTTAGCCATACCAATGGCAATGGAAATTTCAGACTCACTACAAATTATAATTCCGGTGCAACCTACCAGTTCCCGTCGGGCGATTTTTCCGATTTTAATTTTAACCTTGGCACAACAGAGTTATACTCGGTTAATCCCTTTGCCGGCACTACTTACTGGTTGCCCAACGGAGTGTTCGAATATGGTAATTTGATATTGTCGCCACTTGGGGGTTCTAACATTATTTTTGGAAATAACGACCTTACCATTTATGGTAACCTCGAAACACGCGGACAGAATGCCGATTCATGGTTTTGCCCGACCTGGATCAATCTCACTCCATATCCAACGGCACCAACTGTGCCAGTGGCAAAAACCATTACTATTCGTGGAGACATGAATATCAAAGGTGGAGCATTGATTTGGATTGGTAATGGCTCCTTGCGTCAGGATATCGTAGTGCATGGCGATGTGATTGTTGCACCCTTAGCTGCTATTTCTGGCTGGACTGGTTGGGGTGGAGCTACTAACCAGAGCCTTGCGATTGGAGGAAGCCTTATTAACAATACAAACAATGCTACCGGTGGCGGTCTTACGACACCAAGAAGGGTGAATTTTAACAACGGAACCAGCATTATTCCAGTTACCTTTTTTGGACCTGACGATGCTTTTATAACCAACACTGCCGGTACTCCTGGCACAATTTTTAACAGGGTAACTGTTGACAAAGGAAATTCGCTGGCATCATCACTTACAGTCAATATAGGAGGCACTTTAACAACCTTAACCGACGATTGGCTTACTTTGAAAAATGGCATGTTTAATTACGCCCGTACCGGTGACTTGAATATAAGTACCATTACACCTTTAACTATTCCGGCAACTGCCAGTCTTACTATCAATACCCCTTCGAGTGTGTATATTGCCAATAGCGATGTGAATAGCAACGATATATACTTACAAGGAAATTTTACACTTATTAATGGAACCGTATATGTAGGTCCATCAACTGGTACGGCTTTCAATAACGACATTGAATATTCTGGAACAGGGTTTTCTGAAATGGATATCTGGGCTGGCAGCCTGATTGTGAATGGACAAATCCGTCGCAATATTTCTACTACAACAGGTATTTTAAATTATAGCCAAAGCGGAGGAACAGTAACCATTAATGGCAATGCGGCAGTTTCTTCACGTGCCAAGCTCGAAGTGTTAAATGCCGGAAGCAATTTCAACATGTCAGGCGGTACACTCACTATTGTACGCGGAGGAGGCGGAAATACTTATGGCGACTTGTATTTACGGCCTTCCTTATCGAATGTAACCGGCGGGGAGATAATATTTTCACAAGGTGCCTTGTCTGCCGTTCAGAATTACCTGCTCGATGCCGATATTATGTTAAATAATATTACAATAAATGCTACTAACAGTCAAAATGCAACCGTACAGTTATTAATTAGTCCGCTTCACTTAAACGGTAACCTTACCCTTTCGAATGCGAATAGTATTTTCGATGCCAATGCTACCTACAACGTTGATGTAACAATCGAGGGTAACCTGGTGAATAATGGAACATACAATGCACGCAATAACCTTACTACTTTTAGCGGAGGTAACCAGAATATTTCCGGAACTTCTGTAACCACTTTTTACGATCTTACTGCTAATTCTACAGCAAGTTTAAGTCTTAATAACTCAGCAATAGTTACAAACGATTTGCGTATTCAGAGTGGAACTCTGACTTGTAATATTCACACACTGAATTTATTGGGCGATTTGATTAATAATTCATCTTACCTAAGCAGCGGAACGGGTGGAGTGATTCTGTCTGGCATCAGCCAGCAGTTTATTTCCGGCACTGGAACATATGGCAGACTTGAGTTAAACAATGCACAAGGTTCAAGAATGTTAAACAATGTTAGCATGCTTCAGGATCTTGCCCTCACACAGGGAATTTTCGATGCCAATCGTTATATTATCACTCTCAGCGATACCAGTGATATTCTTGGTGCCCCCTTTAGCAGCACCAAAATGATTTCAACCGATGGTGTGTATAGTAATGTGGGTGTGCAAAAGCAATTTGCGCCTGGTGCTAGCACTTTTACATATCCGATTGGAACAGAAGGTAAATATACTCCTGCCATACTTACCATTACGGCCAATAGCAATAGCGGCTATATCCGCGTAAACAACATCAACAGCACACATCCTACCTCAATCGATACTGCCAATGCCCTAAAATATTATTGGGAGGTAGCCAGTGGTGGTATAGCAGGCTTTGATGGAAACTTTGTTTTTAATTACCTCGAAGAAGATGTTAAGGGGCCAGATGAAACGAATTATATAGCAGCCCGACTTTTAATACCTGGCTCGAGCTGGAGCGAATCCTTGACTGTGAACCCTGCTGCCAATACGGCCACATTCAGTTATACAGGAGTCAACAATGTGAGTGGAGAATATACTGCCGGAGTCGCAGGTGCATTTCCACCGAATATTCCGGAGTTTACAACAATAGCAAGTGGCAACTGGACAGATTGCAGCATCTGGACTCAAACAGGCGGTACACCAATAACCTGTCCTGTTGGTGGACCCAACGGTTTTATTCTAACCATCAACGATACTGTTGCAACCAGTTCAAATTACAATACTGCTTACCGTACCATCATTAACGGTAGGTTAGAAAATATTGGAGGTTTTTATGGGCATAATCTAGGTACTGTGTCTGGTACGGGAACCCTTTACCTCGAAAGTGCCTTGATTCCTGCTGGTCGTTATTCTAATTTTTTAAGTTGCGGTAGCAATGGAACCCTGGAATATGGTGGCACAGGAAGCTATACCCTAATTGCTGATGTATACGACACCATCTCTGGTTTGTCATTCACCGGCACTGGAACCCGCGTTTTGCCTGATAAAGACCTTACCATTTGTAATCAATTAATTATCGACGGACCAGTACTCGATAACAGCGTAAATAATCGTGGACTCAATATAATGGGTAGCATCGAGCGGTATGGTGCAGGTACCTTTAATAGTGGAACAGGTAATAATGCCTCTGTGCGCTTTACAGGTTATTCCCCCCAAACTATCGGAGGTGCGCTTGGTAATTTTACCGGCATCAATGCTTTTAATAATCTTGAAATCAATAACGGATCACGGTTAACACTTAATAGTGGCGCAGCCATTGAAGTGGAAGGAAATCTTTTGCTTACTGATGGTAATATCGAAACTTCAGCATCAGATGTGCTAACAATTACCAATACAGCCGTAAATGCTGTAATACCCAATGGTGGAAGTGCAGCAAGCTATGTAAGAGGACCACTCGTTAAACGCATTAATCAGGGCGACCAATTTATATTTCCCATTGGAGTTGACAATAATCTTGGCAACAACCTGAGTGTGCGTTCTACTCAAACAGGTACACTGCTATGGACCGCTGAATACTTTAGACCTAATCCTGATGTTACCTTCAATCCAATTCTTACTCTTGTAAACCCTGATGAATATTGGACAGTTACATCTACTCCTGGTAGTGAAGCTGTAATAAGAATTAGCTGGACACCATCTAGCGGCTTAACTCCTGCTATTACAACGAATGGCCCCCCTGATATGCGGGTTGCATTATACGATGGCACCGACTGGAATGAGATCTATTCTATTTCAGCTGGCACAAACTCTATTGGCAGAGTGCAAACTTTTGACCGACATACATTTACAACCGGAACAGACGATTTTACAACTTCTTGCATCAACACAACGGTGCCTTTGGCACGTTTAACTCCTACTGGCCCGGTTTGTGGCAATGCTGGAATTCCGGTGACCTTTACAAGTTCATTTGCTATTAACCTAAATTACGAGTTGGAGTACACCGTCAATGGTGTTGCTCAACCAGCAGTAATCGTATCAGCTTTACCTTATATATTACCGACACCTGTAGCCGGCACCTACCAACTCACAGGTTTTACCTATAACAATGGTGGTGGAACGGGAATTGTTTTATCGGTAACGGTTAATGTGTATGCCGAACCTACACCTTCTAATGCAGGACCAGACCAGGTTTTGTGTGGGGCTAACCAGACAACTATGGCGGCCAATGCTCCAGCGATTGGTACTGGTCGGTGGTATTTTGTAAGTGGTACAGGCGCTAGTCTTACTAATCCTCTCTCTAATACAAGTTTACTGAACGCAACCAGTGGCTTTAATTATCAGTTACAATGGGTAATTTCCAATGGAACTTGCGTTTCGCGCGATACAGTTTCCATACGTTTTCCGCGTTATCCTGATTTGAGCACAGCAACTGCTCCGGAAATTTGTAGCGGAACTTCTTACAATTTGAGCAGTGTTGTAATAGCCGATGCCAATAATACTTCATCGACTTACACCTATCATTCTGCTTCACCTGCCCTACCTGCTAATCAACTGGCAAGTTCTATTGTTTCACCAATGGTCACAACCAATTATTATATCCTGGCCACCAGTCCTTCAGGATGTACTGATGAATTGGTAGTTCAAGTTACCGTAAATACCACCCCTCAGGTGAACGATCTGGCAGATACCAGCGGTTGTGAAAATTTTACACTTCCGGCTATTACGGGAACTAACCTCACAGGCAATGAAGGATACTATACAATTAGCGGAGGATTAGGAACCCGTTATGTTGCAAGCAATGTGCTCACTGTTGGAGGCACCTATTACATCTACGATTCTACTTCAACTTCACCGGCATGCATTAGCGAGGAAAGCTTTGTATTGACAATCAATCTTACTCCACAAGTAAATGATCTGGCAGACACTAACGCTTGTGATGCCTATACATTGCCGGCCATCACCGGAACAAACCTATCAGGAAATGAGGCTTATTATACCCTTACAGGTGGAAACGGAACGCGGTATAATGTTGGTGATGTGATAAATATACCCATACCAACTTTGTATATTTTTGATTCTACTGCCACTAATCCAACTTGTTCGAGCGAAGAGAGTTTCGCAATCGGTATAGTCACTTCTCCATTGGTGAATGATATTGCGGATATTACAGTATGTGTACAGTATAACCTGCCAGCGATAACAGGCACAAGCCTTACTGGCAACGAAGCCTACTACACCCTTTCGGGCGGTGCAGGCACGCAGTACGATGCAGGTGATGTAATCAGCGCCACCACTACACTGTACATTTATGACAACAACGGAAGCTGCAGTTCGGAAGAGCAGTTTACCATCACCATCGCAGGTAGCGGTCCAGTGGTGAACGACATCGCCGATCAGACAGATTGTGTTCAATACACCTTGCCAGCGATAACAGGCACAAGCCTTACTGGCAACGAAGCCTACTACACCCTTTCGGGCGGTGCAGGCACGCAGTACGATGCAGGTGATGTAATCAGCGCCACCACTACGCTGTACATTTATGACAACAACGGAAGCTGCAGCTCAGAAGAGCAGTTTACCATCACCATCGCAGGTAGCGGTCCA
>JAMIIA010000044.1:0-2479 GCA_035913795.1 Bacteroidales bacterium | reverse complement strand
GCCTGTGTTGTAAAATCACCATAAATTCTCTTCACAGTGGCTTCACCATAACGGGCTACTTCAGCTAACAAATTTTCTATTACAGTGGCCTGCGCATTGTCTGCATCAATTAAAACTGCGAGGCGTAATGTTGGTTCTTCTGATTCAATTTTGGCTACAAATTTTGGTTGTGTCATTTTTTTCCTCTTTTTGGTCAAATTTATTCATTTTATTGTCCTGAAATTGCGTTGAAAAAAGGCTGTCTAGGCTGTTCATGATCGACCTGCTACGCCTGAAAACGGTTGGCACTGGGCTTGCCTTGGTTATGCGATCGTCAAGAACTGTGACAAACGATTTCAGGCACATTGTCGAAGGCACCCAGGCCAGGTAACTTTTTAATCGTATCGCTTGAACTCCTCTATAAATGAGCTTTATCGCCGCAAAGTTTCATTGCGCCTGTATTGTCTTAATTGTCCTAAATTGTCTTAATTTTTTCAACCATTCAATGCCACAATAACTTCTTCTGCCGCCCGTAAAGCTGGATTGTGTGATTATTTTTTTGTCTTCAGTGATCTAACGCAAGTCGTGAGCGGAAAAACGAGACGGGCGCGGGTGTTGCGCAAGCAAGACCCGTGATCCGGCCGGTTTTTCCGTCTCGACGCAAATGTTAGAATTGGCAGCTTTGATCGAATTTTTTGCATTTTTATTGTCTTCATTTTGTCCTAAATCTGCCCTAAATTTGTCCTCATTGTCTTATTTTGCCTTGAAAAAAGGCTGTCTACCTAAATTCCCGATCGATTTATAGCGTGTTTTCTGGCTCCACCCCGAATGTCGCGAGTATTTCACGCTGAGCTTTGGTAATTTCTGTAAGTTTGTTGTTGTATTTTCCACTGTAGTGAATTGTGGTCAGCGATTCCATTTCCATCATCAGGCCCTTTGCGGTATAACCACTTTTTGGCATTTTCTCCCGGATTACCTTTCGAATCTGGCTCAGAAGTATCAATGCAATAAACTGAATGAACATTCTGGATTGCATACGGCATGCATTATGAACTCTCAGGCGGTTCATATCCAGCTCGTTTTTAAGGTCATCAAAGCATTTTTCTACGGCATCTTTTTCTCGATAAACCTTCAATGCTTCCATCGGGTCTTTAAATTTTGTTGATAGAAGCACCTGATACCCGACATACTTTTTGCGTGCCGCTTCGATTGCAGCATTGTTAAATGTTACTTTTAAACCGCGTTTGGGGGTTGTGTGGCAGATGAATAGTTTTGAATAGGCTTCTTCATGCTCTGGAATTCGTCGTCCCTGCTCCAGTTCCTCTTTGTAGGTCAGCAGGGCCGTGTTAAAGGCGATTTTGTCATCGGCAAACTTCTGCTCGTCGTAAAAAAGATGAAGGTAGCAGCGGCGACCAGTGTCACCCCACGATTTTAGCCGCGAATGAACATAGAGGGCTTGTTTCCCGACAAAGTTCAGGCATTCTGGTCCGTCAATTTTATCTCTAACCTGGTCGATTTCTTCCCTGACCCATTTGAGGTTCGTTGGTACACCAATCGTAAAATTGTGCCCACCTTCTGCGAGGGCGTTGATATTTTTCTGGCTGTAGAAGCCTCTGTCCATAACCAGGTGGAGCTTGGGATACTCAAGTTTATCGAGTTGGTCCAATAAGTGTCGAACCGTTACAACATCTGTGATGCTTCCTGGCAGTTGGCGGTAGCTTACTGGCAATAAACTTTTCTGACCGTAAACCATACCCAGATTGATCTGAGCTAACTTTTCATGATCTCGATTGTAGCCGTAGCGCACGAATTCATTCTGCTCAGCATAAGACGAGACTGATGTGATGTCGTAGCAGAGGAACTCCCTTTCGGCGATCTGTTTTCCCCAGAGCTTGAAAAATGTCTGACACTCGTCTTCGGATATGTTGCTGAGAAATTCGCTGATTCGCTGACTGGCTAATTCCCCCTCGAAGGGCGTTTCGTGATTCTGACACCAGCTTTCTGCGTAAGCAAGGGCTTTGCCTGTGCAAACCAGATACCAGGCCAGAGACATCATTAATTCGCAGTGTTGGGGGCAAGCCTTTTTCAGAACCTTTGAAAGACCGACCTCCTGGTCGATCTTTTCAAGCAGGAGTTTCGGGCCACTTACCGTTGTCTTCGCGGTTACCGCAGGATCAAGAACGGCATTCCCGTGTTTTCCGAGTCGCTTGGAAGGAATAAGCTCGCCGGTCGCAGGATCGAGTTTGCCGATGCACCGCTGCTTGCTGCGCATCTGCTTCTTATCTTTATCCCAATACTCTTCTACTACTTCGTAGACGTAAGTAAAACCAGTTTCTTTTTTGCGGTGGTAGACCAGGCGACTCATAAAAACCTCCATTTCTTAAACAAGCTATATTATAGCTTGTTTAAGAGGAAAAGTAAAGAGGTTGAAAGCATTTTGTAGAAATAATTTGCGCTGACCCTGATCTATGACACGCTATTCATTTTCCGGGAATTTAAG
>JAMIIA010000043.1:0-4114 GCA_035913795.1 Bacteroidales bacterium | reverse complement strand
AACCGGCGAATTAGCCGAAATATAGGCATCCAGACGCATGGGAAATAGTTCTGACTGACCTTGGTTGTATTCTTTGAATTTGATGTTTTTCATGCCTTAATATATTAAATATCAAGAACATGACAAATTTTTTGTGACGTAAAATACTAACTAAGTGCAATTTAAAATAAAAGAGGGTATCCATTTTTGGACACCCTCTTTAAATTTCTTGTTTGTCATTACATTTTAAAAAGCACCTTGTAGGCCCAGGCCTCGAGTGGCAACTTTTCGCCTGCATTCATCACTTCGGTTTGGGCACTAAAATATTCCTTATAAGCTCCTTCCATACCTTCAGGAACAACGATTTCTTGTTTTTCTGCCGAAAGGTTTAAGACCACATAAACCTCTTTTTCCCCTTTCGTGCGCTTAAACACAAATACCCGCTGGTGGGTTGTGTCGAGCACCTGCATGTTGCCACCGGCAGCACCATTCCAGAATACATCGTTTTCTTTTTTGAGGTTGGTAAGCGATTGATAAAAGGGCACCATACTCTCGTTGCTCCAGTCGACCTGGTCTTTTTCGAAAAACTCCAGTCTTTTGTTCAATCCAGCCTCTTGTCCGGTGTAGAGCAACGGCATACCCGGAAGGGTGAAGCTCATCACCGCAAAGGTTTTTACCCCTTCACCCATGCGTTCAAACTCGGTTCCGTTCCAGGAGTTCTCGTCGTGGTTGGTGATAAAGTTCATGCGCATTACAGAATGCGGAAAGATAGTATCGTAGCGTTCGAAATACTCACGGAGCGCCGATACGCTGTCGGCACTCTTTGCCAATTGGTTCATGATATGATGCATGTGCCAGGCATAGTTCATGTCGAAGGCTTGTTCCATCAAACCGTAGGTATGCTCGTCTTCGGCTAACATAAACACTGGTTTGATGCTGTCGAGGGCAAGGCGGGCCTTGTTCCAGAATTCAACGGGAACCATCCCTGCCACATCGCAGCGAAAACCATCGATATCGGCCTCTTCTACCCAATATTTCAGGGCATCGATCATAGCCACATGCAGGTCTTTGTTCTCATAGTCGAGCTGGCACACATCGGTCCAGTCGGCAGGGTAGTACATATTGCCCAGTGAGTCTTTGGCGTAGAACTCAGGGTGTTCGGTAATCCAATGGTTGTCCCAGGCAGTATGGTTTGCCACCCAGTCGATAATTACATACATACCCTGCATGTGTGCTTCTTCCACTAAGGATTTAAAATCGTCGAGGGTACCAAAATCGGGGTTCACCGCTTGGTAATCCTTCACCGAATAATAGCTTCCAAGAGTACCTTTGCGGTTTTTTTCTCCGATGGGGTGAATTGGCATAAGCCACAGAATGTCCACACCCAACTCCTTTAACCTGCCAAGGTGTGGGATGAAGGCCTCGATGGTACCCTCGGGGGTATATTGCCGAAGGTTTACTTCGTAAATAACCGCATTGTTGGCCCACTCAACCGTGGTAACAGTTCGCTTTACAAAGGTTACGGGTTCCTGCTGCTTGGGCTGGGGCTTCGTGCCGCAGGCTAGCAGACTTAAGACTATCAGAACATAAAATAGTTGTTTCATTTTATCTTTGTTAGGGGATTAGAATTCTATTACTTCTTCAACTCAAGAATAAGGGGGGTAAGGGGTTCGAGCAAAATGGAGCCGGCGAGTTCCATTTCGCGGCCAGAGAGTATATCCACAGCAGTGCTATATCCCTCGAATATTTCGCGGTAGCGGTCCAGCGCAAGACTATATGGGTTTTTGTTCTTGTTCAGCACAACTACAATGGCCGCAGAATCGGAATAACGGCTGTAGACATAAGTGTGGTCTTCGGGAATAAAATGCTTGTACTTGCCGGTATGAATTACCGGAGTTTCTTTGCGCCAGTTGAGCAAGGCTTTCATATAGGCCTGCGCCTCTTGTTCGCGTACGGTGAGGCCTTCGCCCGTAAAAGCATTGGTTTTATCGCCTGCCCAGCCCCCCGGAAAATCGCGGCGATACGAGCCGTGGTCTTTGTATGGACGGGCGTCCATCATAATTTCGGTTCCATAGTAAATTTGAGGTATACCCCGTGTAGTGGCATAAAAAGCCATAATCTGCCTGAACTTATTCCAGTCGGCATCGATGCTGGTAGTAATGCGTTCCACATCGTGGTTATCGGGAAAAATAAGCAGGTTTTGAGGAGCAGGGTAAAGGTAATCCTGGGTAAGTGTGAAATAGATGTTGGAGAGGCCTTCCTGCCAGCCCTCATCCTCGTTAAAAGCTTTAATAGCGGAATAATTGACCGGGAAATCGGTAACCGACTTCAGGTGGCCATTGTAGCCATCGGGGGTAATCGCATCTTTTTGCCAATAGGCAGTGTGCACAGGAAAATTCAGCCAGGTTTCGCCTACTATACTGAAATTCGGGTAGAGCTCCTGAATGATGCGCGCCCATTCGCTCATGGCTTGTTTTTCGGGATAAGGATGGGTATCCATGCGTATTCCGCCAAGATTGGCATACTCGATCCACCAGATGCTATTCTGAAGCAGGTATTTAAACATGTGCGGATTACGCTGATTGAGGTCGGCCATGGTGCGGTCGAACCATCCACGCTCCATTTTATTTTTGTCGAACTCGGAGGCATAGGCATCGTTGTTTACTTCGCCATGGTAATTGCTGCGGGTGTATTCTGGCCACTGGTTAATAAAGTCGGCCATGGGCAAGTCCTTCACCCACCAGGTTTCGGTGCCGGCGTGGTTAAACACCATATCCATTACCAGTTTGATGTTCTGCTTGCTGCATTCGTCTGACAGTTGAAGATAAGCCTCATTGCCACCAAACCGTTTATCGGCCTGGTAAAAATCGGTAATCGCATAACCATGGTAAGAAAAGGCAGGCATATCGTTCTCGAGCACCGGATTAAGCCATAATGCGGTAAAACCCATATCGGCAATATAACCCAGGTTTTTCGAAATGCCTTGCAAATCGCCTCCATGGCGGCCAAGCGAATTGCTTCTGTCGGCCTTCTCGAGCATGCCAGGGATGTTGTCGTTGGTGGGGTCGCCGTTGGCAAACCTATCGGGCATAACAAGGTACATTACATCGCTGCTGTTAAAGCCTTCGCGTGCTGCAGAGCCCGGGCGGCGTGTTTTTAGCTCGTAATTGCAGGCAAGCACTTCCTGTCCATCTTCGTTGCTAAAAATCAGCTTAAAGCCTTCTGTTACCGAAGCCCCTATGGTAAGGTCGATAAAGTAGTAATTCTTATTCTCAGGTTTCACCACCTTGTTCATCACCACTTCGGAATTGTCGGTTCTTGGGGTGTATTGCTGAATATTTTCGGCATATACCATCAACTCAATGGTGTTGTATTCCATGCCTTCCCACCAGAAGGGCGGTTCAACACGCAGGCTATCCGATGCACTGAGCTGCAGGAATGAAATTAAAAAAAACAACGATATAAGAAAGAGTTTTTTCACGACAGTGGTATTAAAGAGTTATCTGTTAAAAATAAGAAACTATTTGTAACCAAAGGGTTGTCTATGCCAACATTTTGTACCGGTCTTTTCGTCCTTTGTCCTTTTTTTGCAAATCACAGTTCCTTTTCGAGTCTTTTGATGAATTTGTCGAAGATACCCTCCCCTAACCACTCCCTGGGAGGGGAATTGAGAGGCGAAATTGTAAGAAATTGTTCTCTCTGCCAACATTTTATACTGGCCTTTTAATCCTTTGTCTTTTTTTGCAAATCACAGTTCCTTTTCGAGTCTTTTGATGATATTGTCGAAGATACCCACCCCTAACCCCTCCCTGGGAGGGGAATTGAGAGGCGAAATTGTAAGATATGGTTCAATTCAAAAATAATTCGTACCGTCCATCTCTACTTTTTATGCTTCAGTGGCTAAGAAACTAAATTTTATATTTGAGCTTTGTACACTTTTTAGGGTGTAATTCCGCTAATCAATTGGAAGATAAATCTTTGTTTAGAATTTATTCTATATTTTTATTTTGGTTAGAATTCCGAAACGGTGTATTCCCCTCCCTTGGAGGGGCTGGGGGTGGGTTAGTAATTTTAGAAAATGAAACAAAGAAGAAAAATAATTCCCTATAACCCGAAATTAGTTTCATTGGCTAAA
>JAMIIA010000042.1:0-1866 GCA_035913795.1 Bacteroidales bacterium | reverse complement strand
AGCCCAGGACCGTATATAAGGAGCGAGTTTCTCTGCAGACGGCGTTTTTCGAACACTCGTTCATCAACAAAGAAAAAAAATTCAATATGTCTGGTCGAGGCAAAGGTGGTAAGGGACTCGGCAAAGGAGGCGCCAAGCGTCACAGGAAGGTGTTGCGTGATAACATCCAAGGTATCACCAAGCCAGCCATCCGTCGTCTTGCTCGCAGAGGTGGTGTCAAACGTATCTCTGGTCTGATCTACGAAGAAACCAGAGGTGTCCTCAAGGTGTTCCTTGAAAATGTCATCCGTGATGCCGTCACCTACACTGAGCACGCCAAGAGGAAGACCGTCACTGCTATGGATGTCGTCTATGCTCTGAAACGTCAAGGTCGCACCCTGTACGGCTTCGGCGGTTAAACTCAACCCAGGACCACCCATTTGTTCTACCCATCCGGCCCTTATTAGGGCCACCCATACGTTTCCGAATTAGCTCGAGTGGTTGTAACCCCCACACGAATGTTTTCCATACCTACCCCTTACTTACTGAGTTACTTCTTCCTCTTTATTACTTAGGTTTGTTTGTACAATTATTTGGTTGTAGCCTACTTCGTTTATTTATTTAATTTGGGCAGAGTGGTCAGCTTTCCATTGGTTTTTAAGGGGTTTGTTTCCATGGGTGGGTAGGGTCGAGGTAGCCTACCGTGAAGGCACAAAAGAAACAAACAAAAAATATTTCGATATTACAAAAGTGTTCACAGGTATGTGGTGAACTTAGGAAAGAGTACAGGTGGTAAGAATAGGTGTCCAGTGGGGCAAAAAATAAAAGACAAAAGATGAAAAAAAGTCTACAACACGTGGTGTTCCCAAGCGGTCACCCATCTAAGTACTAACCACGCCCGACGTTGCTTGACTGCGGTGATCGGACGAGAACCGGTATTTTCAACGTGGTATGGCCGTAGACATCTGTGTGAGAAAATTGGGGCTTATAAATATACTCAAACGAAATCAGCAGTCATTCGTCCTTTTCTGGCTACAATAATGATTTCACTGCTTTCCTCATATTATTTCAATAATAAAAAACGCCCTAAATCGCCACAAAAGCGAAACATTGTTTTAATATCGAATACTATGTGCCTTTTTTTCCCTCTACAGCCATTGGTCGCTATTTTTAACCTGAGGCGGTAACCACCGGTAGACTTCCCTGAGCTACTAATTTTCGAGCATCGCGCGTTGTAAAATACAAAATAGATCTAAATACATTTTCCCCATTTTCCTTGACTAAAATCAGAAAACCAGGTGCCCCCTGCATCCGACCTGTCCTTTAACTATCGCTTTCATGTGAAATGATCTATCGGAAAGGCGATACTTTAACTTTTTTGGGTCTCCCGCTCACTCACTCCTTCCGAAACATTCTGCACGAATTCATTCAGTCCAACTCATCACATCTAGATCTAGCCGCCTACAAGTCTACTAAATTAATGTTTGAGAAATAGTTCAATGCTTTTCATTTATTAATTATTCTTTTAACCTTTACCCACGACAACTGGCACATTTATTTTCAGTCTATTAATATTCTGGCTACATTTTAAAACACTCAACTAGGCGACGATCTACTAGATCTAGATCTAACGCTCTAGCTTAGGCTTAACTAAAATAAATAATATAAACAGGAGGGTAGATCTATTCAAAATACTGTTTCAAAAATTAAAATAATAATTTCACGTTGAAAAAAAAAAGGCAGGCGATCCATGGTTAATTAAATGCTAATTAAGGATGTTGCTTAAAAGGTTAGGTTGGCCTGGGCCGCCAGTATTTCTCCAGAGTCTAGATCTAGAATTTCTACATTTTGTAGGAATGAGTAGCTTAGGTATTAATAATTAAATGT
>JAMIIA010000041.1:0-6185 GCA_035913795.1 Bacteroidales bacterium | reverse complement strand
TTGCACTGATACTGGTGGCATTTGTTTGGGCTTATAAGATCGGCATATATTTAAACGAAATGCTTCCAATTGTCATAAAAAACCATGGCAGAAGGGCTAAAAGTCTTTTTAAATATGGGTTGACAAGTCTTGCTAAAATATTATTCTCAGATAATATTAATGAGTTTAGAAAATATTGTAAATTTTTGTCATGTACTTAGTAAAAATATTTGTAAATGCAGCCAACGAATTAGCGCTAGAGATTGAATACTAAGAGGTTGATTTTTAGAAGATATTGCGGCAAAATTTATGTATATGAGTTTAAATGGAATAACAGGAAAACTAAAATACTCCCAAAAATATTTACCGAAGCATACAATTCTTATGATAAACTAATTACAAGAGATAACTTTAGAGATTTTGTAATAATATAAGCATCGCCAGCGCATAAAACAATGTGATGGTACTTGCAGGTTTACTCCCTTTGGTTCCCACTGCACGGGACAGGCTGTGAATAAAGTGCAGTGGTTTGCAAAGGCATAGCTGCACTGAGGTCCTTGTTCGTCGCCGGTTGTGGCTCTCTCTATCGTTTGTTTAACGCGATAAGAACTCGCCTTGTAATTCCGCACCGCACCATTCATGGGGGCGAAGTTTGCAATGGCAATAAACAGATACAAAACATAAATCAAAACTTATGAAACTTCAAATACTTTTATTACTACTATTTGGATTCTATTTTTTTTCTTACGGACAAGACAAAAAGGATAATTATTCTTTTATGAAACTTCTTGTAACGAATGAAAAAGGAGAGATTTTACTTTTAGGAGATAAGGATGGACTAGAAATTACTGGCGCAAGATATAACGACTCATTATCAATAAAAGAATATTTGAATTGGATGGGAAATAGAATGGGGATTAAAATTAAAAACATTAAGCTACGTGGATTGTTAACCTTTCATTATGAATCGAAATCCAACCCAACAATAATGCAATATTATACAGCAGAATATGAAAGTGGAGTTTTAATTCTCCCCGAAAGCTGTGAAAAGATTGAATGGGTTGATATAAGCAAATCTGGGGAATTAATCCCTTTTGATGAGATGAATAAAATAATCGAGAAAATAGAGAATTGTGACTATTTATTTGGCGGAAGTTTCCGTATCTGGAACGACCCGGTAACAGGAAAAAGAAAAATTGAATTTATGGAACCTTTTTATATACTTAACTAAAAACAACTGCTAGTCACAATCGGTATAAAAAATTGCCAATTCAGTAGGTTATACAAGAGTTTTAACCCGCTTCAATTCCGGCGAATCTCTGCAGAAAAGTGCCTCAAAAGGGAGAAGCCCTCATGGAGCAAAATGGAATAATCAACAACCAATCCCATTCGCGCAAGGCAAGCGTTTCATTTCACTATAATTTAAATGATAATATATATCTATAAAACACTAATCTATGAATAGCCTCATTTCTAAATTCGACCAAAAAATTGCCCAATGGATGAGACGCTGGAGTATTCCTGCAATTCGAATTTCTTTCGGAATTATTTTTATTTGGTTTGGAATATTGAAACCCTTTGACGTTTCGTCCGCCGAAGCCTTATTGAAAGCTACTGTAATTTGGTTACCATTTGGTACGCCTGAATTGTGGTTAATCGTTATTGGCTGGTGGGAAGTAGCCATTGGAGTCACCTTTCTATTTCCGCGAACGACTAAGATTGCCATTGCATTGCTTTTTCTTCAGATGTTTGGCACTTTCATGCCCTTGCTGGTATTGCCTGAAGTAACCTTCCAAAATGGAAATATTTTAACACCATCTCTTGAGGGACAATACATTATAAAAAATGTAATGATTATTTCAGCTGCCCTGGTATTAGGGGGTAATTTTTATCAGCCGAAAAAATAAATTGGGATAATGGCAGCAAGCTGCATGAGGAATTAATCAGGCAAAGAGGGGAGCCCACTAATCCTCCACAAACCAACATTCCATTGCCAAGAGCCAGGCATTTTTACCCTTAGCTTATCTCCACCACCAATCACCTGCCTTAAAAAGTAAAACCCGGCCAAAAGGCCGGGTCTTACTACATATGCGTCAATCAATCGAACAACTTAGTATTCGCGTAAAGGTTTAAAAACTCTCAAAATCATCATCCTTGCCCGAAGAATGCAATTGAATGTGTGTGCCCTTCCAGTTGGTTGCACTGGTTTTTATTTGTGGCGTATTTACTTTTTTCGAACTGGTTCTTTTTTCCTGTTTATAGTTCTCGTCATCGCCGGTTTGAAAGAAAGAGATAATTTGGTTCAGGCTGTCGGCCTGGCCCGATAGTTCTTCGGCATTGGTAGCCAGTTCTTCGCTCGAGGCAGCATTCTGCTGGGTCACGGTATTCAACTGTTGAATGGCATTGTTCACCTGGCTGGCCCCGTTATTTTGCTCGAGACTGGCAGCTGTAATTTCCTGCACCAGTTTAGTAGTGTTTTGTATTTTAGGCAATACCTCTTCCATAACCTTTCCTGCTCCTTGCGATAAGTCGAGTCCTTTTTGGGCAAGGGTAACAATTTCATCGGCAGCCAGTTTACTTCTTTCAGCCAGTTTACGCACCTCGGCTGCAACCACAGCAAAACCTTTACCATGCTCGCCCGCCCGGGCTGCCTCCACTGCAGCATTCAGAGCCAAAATATTGGTTTGAAAAGCAATGTCGGTTATTATTGATATTTTACTGGCAATTTCCTTGTTGGCATCTACAGCCAGCACGGTGCGCTCTGCTACCTGTTTGATTCCCTGGTTAGCTTCGGCCGATATTTTTTCTGTTTGCTGCGAATTCTCTGTATTTTGTTGAATATTTGCTGCAATCTGTTCCATGGTTGCAGAAACCTCTTCTACCGAAGAGGCCTGCTCACTGGCTCCTTGCGAAAGGTGCTGCGAAGTATCGGTAAGCTGCTTACCGGCCACAGAAAGTTCGTACGAGCTATGCCTTACCTGGCCAATCACTGCCTTTAGTTTTTCAATCATCAACGAAAACGAAGTAGCCAATTGTCCAATCTCATCCTGTCTTTTGATGTCGATTTTATGCACAAGGTTGCCGGCAGCTATTTGCTCAGCTACTTTCGAAAGGTTTCTGAGTGGGTTTAGCGATTGCCCGATTAGTACAAAAAGCAAAATGACAATAAGCACCAGCATCACTATACCAATTACCAATTGCCTTATCAACTGTGCTTTTGTGCTGGCATTGATTACCTTCTTAGGTACTTCTGCCCTCACCTGCCAGAAGGTGCTGGTACCTTCGAACTGCATGGGCACCACGCTGCAATAATCGTCACGGAAATTAAAATTAGCTTCAGCTCCACTCTCTATCAATTGCATAAAATTGTCTGCTTCTTCAGGTTCCAAATCCTTAATGTTCTTTCCAATGTTTTCAGGATTCCTTGTGTCGGCTGCAATAGCACCCTCCTGCGAAAAGATGACCACACGGCTTTTACCATCGAAAAGTTTAGCCTGTGCCTTTAAGGCCTCGGCCTGCATATGATCGCTAATATAATCGACGCAGCTAACACCTGCAAAACTATTGCTTCGTTTCAATGGTTTGGACACTGAAAGCATTAATACAAAAACATCGTTTAGTTTATAATAATCGATGTACACGTAATTCTGCATGGTCGATTTAGGAATCTCCCACCAGTCCGAGCCACTTTCTTCCAGATCCTGCTCGAAAGGAATGGTAAGGTCAGAGCGCATAATTTCTCCTTCTTCGCGGTACCAATACTCCGAAAACCGGCCATCGGCATAATAACCCGGGTATCCAATATAGCTGGCTTCTTTCCCATCGAACTTACCCGGCTCCACCGATATGGTATACCCAATCATATTCGGATCTTCCTCCATCATGTTCCGAAATATATCCTGCAGGTCGGTGCGCACAAAGCTGGGTTTCTCCGAAAGCACCAGCAAATCTTTCCAATGCATATCAAGCTCCGACAAGGTATTGTTTATCTGCGACTCAATGGCCTGGCTGGTACTTTGAAGTATGGCATTCATTTCGTTTTGTGCGTTCTTACGGGCAAGGCGCGAGGCATTGATGGTATTCACCAGGGTAAGCACCGAAATGGCCAATAAAATAACCAAGCCAAGAATAACCGACAAACGGGTACTGATAGATGATGTTTTCATTTTTAACAATTTTAAAAGCTTATTTTAAATACGGTGTAAACATTTTCCAGTTCAGGATTCACGGTGAGTGCAAAAGATATGGGCAAGCTAAAAAGCTCAGTTACCTTAATTTCTTTCGAAACTGCTATTCCCAGGTTAATGAGGGCAGCCCCATCGGATATATAAAAAGCGCTTTCCTGCAGCACTCCTCCAGCAACCAGGCTAAGCTCAGTCTCGCCCACAGTAAAAGGGTACATCATTTCGAGGTAAGTGGAATAGTTGTTCCGGCTCGAAAAACTTGTATCGGAATCGAGTTTTTTGTCAGCACCATAAACCAAGGTACCAAGTGTAAAAGTAAGCGGAATGTTTTCGCTGAGCGTGTAACTGGCAATCAGTTCACCCACATGACCTGTCTGGTCGTGTACAAAATTAAAATAGTCCTCCCATCCGGTAAAATAATCGGTGACAGACAAAGTGAAATTTCCTATGCCATATCCGGCATAAAGGTCAGTTTCCTGGTAAGTTCCCGGAAAATTTACCGAAGCCCATGCCCCTGCAAAGAAACCACCAAGGCCAATTTCGCCAGAACCTTGTATGTTCGGGGCATTGTCGAATGCCAGTCCCCTCCATACATAACTACTTACCAGGTCAGTGCCAAGGTCAGCCGAAAAAGCAGAAGTGGAACCTTCTTCTTCTGTTTGGGCAGCAACTGGGATTAAAAGCAATGTGAGTATCGCTAAAAGGAATAATTTAGATGCTCTCATAATTAGAATTTTTATAAAGAACTTTGAGAAATCACTTTTCTATAAGTTAGGTGTAGGTACTTTTTGAGGACAAAGACCTAAAAACGCATATTTATCTTCAAGTTAACACCATTAGTGGGCACTTAAAACCCACAGATTTTTAATTGTTTAACTTGAAGTTCTTTGACATATTTGTAATCGCATTTTGTAAGTATCTCTCTTACAGGCGTTTTATCGAGTAGAGAAATGCTGAATATTTGTAATATTTCGTAGATTGGACGGTCAACTTTCAGTTTGTTTCCAATTATGGCGACTAAACAGTAAGCAATGATCCCACAGTATATTTGGATCTTGACAGCATTCATTGAATTTCCCCAAAAGGATTTAATCTTTAAGTGTTGTTTCATCCATTTGAAAAATAGTTCAACTTCCCAGCGTTTCTTATACAACATGGCGATCTCTTTGGCTTCTAACTCGGTATTATTGGTTAAGAAAACAAGTTCATTTTTACTTTCCTGATCATAATACTTTATTCTGCGAAGTTTATCGGGATATTCCTTTTTCGAATAGTGTGTTTCTAGCTTTCCAACCTGATCATATTGTACTCCTTTTGTTTTGTCAACAACCCTGGAATATAGTCGCCTAAAACGCATATTTTCTTTGGCTCTTGTTACAAAATATGCGCCTTGAGAATGCAATCTATGCAAACGACGGAAGTCAATATATGCTTTATCAACCACATAAAAACTTCCAGCTTCAAATTGGATGAGATCAAGTATATTGACATCATGGACACTTGCTTTGGTGATGTGTAAAAAGCTTGGGATGGATGTCTTCACATCATATAAGGTGTGAAGTTTTATGCCTCCCTTTGCCTTTCGGAACTCAGCCCACCAAAAAACACTCAAACATAGATCAATAGTTGTGGAATCTAATGCATAAACGTTGCCGTCTACCTTGACTTCGAAATCGGTTTTGTAGCAACTCCTTCTGGCCTCCTCAATTAAAACGTAGGCAAACTCTTCAAATATTCTATAACTGCGTTTTGCATTTGAAGTGCCTAGATTTCGTCGGGATACTGAAGATCCAAATCCAAGGTGATAATATTTGGGTTGATGTGCTTCCAAACTAAGCATTAGATCACGCATACTGTCTCTTGAAGTTAGCTGTCCAAAGACCATGCAAAGCATCTGATTCCAACAAGTGAAAGTTCTAACATACTTGTTCCCTTCATGATTTTGAACAATCCGATCAAAAACCCTGCGGGGTAAAAAATCTGTAAGTTGTGCGAAGATAAATTTGCCTTGATTCATAGAAT
>JAMIIA010000040.1:0-98093 GCA_035913795.1 Bacteroidales bacterium | reverse complement strand
AACAGCTTATAACATATGGGGTTACTGTTGATAAAGCAAATGAATGAAATTTGCTTTACGGGAGGGTTTTGCTTATTTTTAATTAAGCAAAAGGCAACTTGAATCTTATAGGCCGGGTTCTTGAAGCCTGAGTCAAATGGCCTTCAAAAAAATAAATTATGGAAACATCCAGTTTCCATAATTTATGCCATGTAAGTTGCTTTATATGTGGATTATACAGGAAACCCCCTTCTTAAACTGACGGCTATGAGTGAAAACTAGGCTGAGAGGGGGGGGGTACTTGTTAGATAATTCTGTCAGCCTAAATAACAAACTGGCTTAAAAACTACAATTTACGTCAGGTGCAATACTTTGCCCATCACAAATAGGTAAGCATTACTGAAAGATACCATTTAAACAACCAGGTAGGCTTGAAAAACGCAGTCGGAAATTATCATCCATTAAAAGAGAACTAAATGAAAGAGATAATCGTTAATTTTGTAAAGCTTACTAATATCAAAGTCATGAATGTTATAGAATTAAGATCGGACTTGCATTCTCTGATTGATAGGATTAACGACGCCAATATATTAAGCGCTGTAAAAACCTTATTGTCAAAGCAAAATGCTAATACGGCAGATTGGTGGAACACCATAAGCGATGAAGAACGTGCAGAAATTGAACAGGGCTTGGCAGAGGCAGAAAGGGGCGAAGTTATCCCTCATAAAGAAGTAATGGAAAAATACAAGAAATGGCTGTAAAACTCGTCTGGTCTAAAAGAGCCGATCAGGGTTATGCCAAAATTGTTCGCCACCTCGAGGAAGAATGGACGGACAAAGAAGTAAGTAATTTTGTTCGTGAAACAAATCATTTTTTTAATCTCTTAAAAGAAAATCCGCATTTACTTGAACCTACTTCGAAAGAGAAAAACTTGTATCGCGGCCCTATAAATCGATTGGCCATCTTAACTTATAGGTACAATCCCAATAAAACAGAAATAACCCTTGTAAACATAAGAGGTGCCAGGCAAAAGCCATTAAACAAATAGCCATCTTTTAAGACCCACAGCCGACCCAATGCCCCCCCTACCTGAGCGTAGCTTGTCCAAATAACTGGCACTAAGCCAGAACAAAGCACCCCCACTGGCGCGCTTTTAAAAGCGTGCTGAATTGTTTTGAATAGCAATAGGAAAGGATTTGTAATCCGGCATCTATAGTAAAAGGTTTTTAATTATTGCAAATATTATAAAGAACACGAATAAAATGCGAACGCTTTAAAAAAGCGCTCGAGCAACCTCCCACTAGCCCAAGCAAACAATAAAAAAATAGAGACTGGTTCAAGCATTTGCTTGGACCATTTTCATTAATAAAAGTACCAATAATTAATAATAATTCTATAAGGCACAAGCGTACCTTGCGCCAGTTGAAGCTCAAACCATCGGTAAATTCTTTTGCGCAACGAAAGCATTTGCAAGGGTATTTACCCAAAGGGGTTTACCTCTTTAAGTTAGCAAATTTTGAGCAATTATAATTCAAGACTAAGCAGATAAAATGCCAGAAAAAGGAGAGTTTTAATCCCTGCGATTGTAACACGCAACGCATTTAAGAGGCAGGCCTGAAGGGTAGAAAATCCGGTCTGCGACTGGTATTTGTTTTCTATTTTTCGTACCTTTTATAGCTTTTTCTGCCATTTATTATTACCTAATTCTCTTTACCACCATGACAAAGAAAAAAATTACTGTAGCGGCCCTGGCCGATGAACTGAAGATCAGGTTAGACAAAAACCAATCTATCGATTGCTGCAAGTCAGAACTCGTTAAACTAGCCGCCCTGGCCAAGGAAAAAATAGGCAAAGAAATGATTGAGGTAAACTGGAAAGATTAAAAACTGCTATTCTAAAACTTTCAAACCCTTAATAAAGCTCGGAAACCTCTTGCGCCATAGTAAGAATCTGCTCCGTTGTGGTAAACAAAAACATGGTCATAGCGGCGGTCGCAGAAAAGTGCCCCACCTAGTTTTCTAATCTCAATGGGGGTTTTAACCCAACTCGATGTTTTGGTGTCGAAAATCCCATGCATCTGCAATTCGCGGTATTGCGCTTCTGTGAGCATTTCAATGCCCATGGAAGCCGCCATCTCCATGGCATTGTTTTCTGGTTTATGTTCTTTTCTTGAATCCAGCGCCTCACGGTCGTAACAAATGCTTCGGCGTCCTTTAGGGCTTTCTGCCGAGCAATCATAGAAAATATAATGTCCCGTTAACTTATCAAAAGAAACCACATCCGGTTCACCACCCGTGCTTTCCATTTTATAGAGGCTCCATAGTTTCTCGGCCTCGGTTTCCAGCTTTTCTTTCAGGTTAACCCAGTTAAGACCTTGGTGCCGGTTGATATTTTCCTCAAAACGAACCTTTAATACTCTTAGCAGTTCTTCTTTTTGCTCGTTTGACAAGAGCTTTTTGTCATCCATGGCCATGGTGGTTTTTTTGCTTATCGTTACTCATCCTAATCTAATTTTTGCTGACACGCCTTGCCTAAAAAGGGCTTACCAAGGCATCCAGAAAACCAGAAAAAAGTAATTGGTCTAATCCCTAGAACGGATAGCCTAAAGAAATGTTTAGTATTATGTTTTCCTTCCGCCAGTTGGGATCGGAAAAATCAATGTCTTTCACAACCCAATTGCTACCGTTTTGCTCATATGGGAATCGCATTGGCCAGGCCCAGTCGAAACGAATCACAAGGGGGTCAATTTTAATCCTAAGCCCAAGTCCGGAGCTTACTGCCAGCTCATTCAAAAATTCAGGATACTGAAAACGGCTACCCGGGCGCGCAGCATCCTCATTTACAAGCCAGATATTGCCTGCGTCGATAAATATAGCGCTATGCAACACACCCCACAAAGGAAAGCGGTATTCTGCATTCAATTCAAACTTCAGATCGCCAGCCTGGTCTATAAAACCTTCCTCATCGGTATCGGCCTGGAAGGTACCTGGTCCTACCGACCGTGCCTGAAAACCTCTTAGGCTGTTAGTGCCTCCCGCATAAAACTGCTTAATATAAGGCATCACCAACGAATTGCCATAGGGAAGCCCGGCACCAGCATTGATCCGAAATGCCAATGAATGCTTGGGCCAAAGTTGAAAAGACCTTCGAAAATCCCATACAGTGCGCATGTATTGCGCATAAGGCAGTGCAAAGATCTCGTACGGTTCGCTAGGTGATGCAGGCTCCTGCTCAATAAGCTGGGTAACTGCGCCAAGCAATAAGCCGGAAAAATCGAGGGTAATGCCCATAAAAAAGGGGGTGTTTAACCGGTCGGCCGAGGCGCTGTAATAAAAATCGTAATTGGACCCCAGGATAAACTGTTCTTCAAAACTTCTGCGCACCGAAGGATTGCTGTCGAGGTATTCTTTGAATTGCTGAGTGGTAGACAAAAGTTTGCTCAGGTTAATATCTGTTGGGCTTAGGCGATGGCTTATTTTTTCTGAACGCCGCCAACTGTAACGCAATGTTGTATTATAATTTAACATCTGATACCATTGAACCCTTTCCTGTAAACCCCAACCCAGGTTGATACTTGTGGTGGGTAAATTCACCCCTTTCACTCTGTGTATTTTAAAAGGAAACAAGCGGGGAAATAGCAAGCCGGCATCGGCCCTTACCTCGTAGGAAGTATTTCCTTTAAAACCTTGCCCTATCTGGGTTTCGAATCTTCCTCCGGTGCTTATCTGAAACAACTCGGCGTTTCTGAATGCATTGCGCTTGGTAAATGCAAGCTGCAAACCAGGTCCGGCAAAATTGTTCGACTTGATGTTGGCGTTTAGCTCTCCACTAAAAGACATATTGCTGAGAGGCACCAAAAGTATATTGGCATTAAGGCGGTCTGATAGCGAATCGTCTTGCGTATAGGTTATGTTCACAAATTTGTATGCCTGCAAGCTGCGTAATTGATTGAGTGTTTTAAGATGTACATTGCGATTATACAGGCTATCGGGTTGCAGGTGAATGGTGTTAATAACCACTTCGGGATTGATGTGCGGATAGGGAGTGAGGTAATCGATGTTTCCTATTCGCTCTTTATTGCCCACATATAGTGTATCGAGCCTGAAAAAGTCTTTTACTGTAACAGTGTGAATGGTAAACTTATTGTAGGCTTCGGCAGGGGTAGTCGCCTTCATACCCAAGGCAAGCTTTACTTGCTGAGGTTGAGAAAAGGTGTCGGCTTGAAACTCAAAATAATCGGGACGAAAATAATAATATCCACTGTTCATGAGTGAAAAAGCAATGCGCTTTCGCTCTTCGAGCAGGTTATCGAACTTATAGGGTTGATTGGTTATTAGAAGGCTTTCTGTGTTCAATTGCTGTTGAATGGTAGAATCGTGCACGGTGCCTGAGGGAAGATAGCTTTTTTCGCCAAGCATATAGGAGGGGCCTGTGTAAATATAAAAAATCGCCTGCTTCTGATGGCGGTCCACATTAAGTTTGTATTCTACACGAGCATTCAGGTAGCTTTGATTAAACAAATGCCCCTCGATAGCCTGCCGCATTCGTTCGGTTTTTGTATCGCTATAGAGAACCGGGGGAGTGCCCAGTTTATACTTTAGCCAGTGTTTAAAACCTTTTTCCTTTTTGGGTTCTTTAAAAGAATTGTAAATACTAAGCCTGGGGCGCATCCAAAGAAGCTTGTTGTTTTGCTTTACATCTGCAAGCCGTTTTGCCTGGTAGGTTATGTCGGAAAAACCCTTTATCGCTTCTTTTTGCTCTATCTTCAACTCTCCATCACGCGCAAGAAATTCCCCCTCTGCCAGATGCCGGGTACCAGTGCAGCCAGCAAGAGTCAGAACTGCAAGCAATATAACAAATCCTATTTTACTATTCGTTCCCAATGGTCTGAGTTGAGTTTACTTCGACATAATTTTTTCTCTTTTTGCTGTCAAAATCTTTCGAATACAAGATTCCTAACCCGGTGTTGGTAATATCGCCATCGAACAAATCGTAAATAGCAAGGTTGTATGCCTTCAGTTTATAGGTTCCATCCTTATCGATGTTGTAAAAGAACTTGTAATCGGTATTGTAATTCGAACTACTCTGTCCCGGATGGGTATTGCCACTAAGATTGATACGACTTACCATTTCAAGGCTCACGCGATCTTCGAAAAGGTTTTTCGAAATCTGCACATCCAGGTCGGTGGTGGTCTGTCCTCCTTTGCGGGCATAGTCTTCGTAGGTATTCAGCCCCATGTTCACATCGAAAAACTGAATGTTGTCGGACATGATGTTATTGAGCTGCTGCGAAAGAATACTATTAATGCTATTGCGAGCGGCAGCAGTAGCCACATCTGACGACCCTGAAGAACCCGATCCGGCATTCTGAGCAATAAACCCACCAGTAACCAGCAAAGCAAAAACCTGCATATTTCGCTCCTGCTCACTTTCTACCCCCGAAAGCTTGTCGAGTTTGGAGGCGATCATGGGCGATGTTTTCTTGTATTCTGCAGGCAGATCAAGCGAAAAACTCACCTCGGGACTTAGTAAAAGACCCGATACATTAAAATACAACTCATAAGGCAGTCTTTGATTGTACAGAGACTTTTCCTGAGGTGAATTACCAATCGACTCTCCCGACATCAGCGCAAGCGAGTTGGTGCGCACCACATGCATAGCCTTCAAATCGATGGTAGCGTTGTTTAAGGGTCCGGAAAAGAAAATGGTGCTTTGAGGCACAATGGAAAATTCTTTTTGAACCATTTGGTAGAACGACATCTGGTAGAGCCCATCCACTACCTGAATGTTTCCGCTTAGCTCAAACAAGCTGTTTTGAAGCGTGCGGTATTGAAGTGCCCCGTTTAAGCCGAAGCGGGCAAAATCGCCCGATCGTGGGTCGATAATAATGGTATAACGGGCAGCAGGATCAAAAGCAAGTACAATGCTTGAAGACCCAAGGCTAAACCTGGCATCGAGCGAATCGCGTACCTGTTGAAAGCCTGCAGCTATGAAAGTAGAGTCGCTTACGGTCTCATTACTTTTTCGAAAGCTTACAACCCCTTCGTTTCCAGCCTGCAGAGGGTCTTTTTCGGGAAGTATTAAGGTAAGATTTGTTTCTTTGTGTACCTCAATTTTAGCGTCGATTTGAGGCACTTTTGGAGTTCCTTCGATGCGCAAATCGGCACTCAACACAAACTTACCAAAAAGCTTATTGTTTTGCCCAGCCTGGGTATTCATCAACTGAAAACGATCGGCAAGCAAGCGCAGATTTAGCTGTATGTCGGAATAGTCTGATGTAAAAACATTCCCCGACAGGCGGAGGCTATTCCCTGTTTCATCATAAATTTTCAGGTCATCAAAATACATTCCCTGTCTGGAAAACTGAATTTCCTCGTCGTCAATAAGAAAGTTCATTCCCAGGGAAGGAATTCTAACAATATTGTTCTTCAGGTGCAGGTTGCCTTTCAGGTTTATACCTTCTTCGAGCAAATCGATTGCAATTTCGCCCAACAAACCTCCCCGGGTAAAGGCTATATTGCTGGTATCGAAAAGCCCTGAATAGAGGGTTACATCTTCTATCGCTATTTTTGCTTTATGCTTCTTTTCTGAAAGATTTCCTACTGAACCGGAATAGCTTAAGAAGTCCGATCGGTTTAAAAAATCAAGTTGAAGACTTGCGTTTTCTTTCCCAAGTTGATCAATAGCCAGTTTCACAGTACCAAGTTTGCGTCCCAAAATCGCTATTTCACTTATTGAAATGGCAGAATGTAGAAGCCAAGAACTTTCTTCTGACTGGGATAAGGATACCTCTCCGGAGAGAATGCCGGAGGTTAAATAGGGCTGTTCGACCATGCTGATAAAATTGGTAAGCATAGCCAGGTTCAGGTCATTTAGTTTGAAGATAATCTGTTTGGGAGTTTCTTCAAGTTGAATGGATTGATCCCCATAAGCAAGATTCACACCCCTGGTGCTCCAACGATTAGCTCCTTTGTTGTACCTCAACAGCTCTGGATGGGTGAGGTGCCAGTTTTTGCCACTTATTTGTATGCTGTCATAAACAGAAAAGAGGAGTAAACTATCGCGGCGGCTTAAGGCAAGGGGCAGTATCAACACGGGTGAACCGGAATGGCCGGTTAACTGAAAAATGCTTTGCACTTCATTGGCTTTGCCTTTGGCTTCCATCTTAATTCCTGATGTGCGCATATTCTGATAGCCGGTTTCACTTAGTTCAAAACTGAACTCCGAGCGGGTAGAGTCAATAAATACATTCGAACTTATTTGTGCAATAGATAAGCCTTTAAAAGCCACATAAGGAATGGAAACATTGGCATTTAGCAAATCCTGCTGCAAATCGAAACGAAGTGCTATAGATTCTACACGCAGTGAATCGAAAAATACTTCGCTGAGTAACTCTTCCAAATTGCAGGCATCCTGAACCTGACAATGGAGAATCAACTGGTCACTTAAAGTTACCGGCCCGTGAATTGTGGGATCGATATGATTTGCCAGAAACCCTTTCAGGGTTTTTCCAAATTGATTAAACGCTATGTTGCTCTCTAATTCTAGTGATACACCTTCGCCCGAAAAGCTGCCTGCAAAATAATCCCCTTCAAGCTGCCCGGCAAGGTTTAAATGCTTGATCTGGTATTCCTGGTCCGCGCTGCGAAATCGGAGGTGGTCGCATTGTGCGGCAAAATCGGTTCGCAGTTTGTCATCTTGCCGTATTATTCCAGAAAGTCTGGCATCAAGCAAACCCTTTCGCTTCAACTCCAAAAAGCCTGAAGCATCGAAACCAACTATTTCAGTCTGGTACTCAAGTGCCAATTGATGAGGCAAAACTGTTCCTTTTGCCTTCAGGTTCAGCTGGCTAAGGCTTGAATGATGGTTCAACTCCATATCGAGCTTACCGGTAGAATAGTTGCCATTCAGAAAAACACTGTCGATCTGTAAGGTGTCAATTTCTATGTTGCTAAGGCACAGATCAATTTTAGCATTATTGACAGAATCCCAAGCCACCAGGCCGGCTGTGAGAACGATGTTGCCGCTCACAACCAAGGGGGATTTCCCCTTAAGGTATCGTTCGAGGTGTATCTCTTCCAAAGCAATTTGTGCCTCAACTGCCTGGAACAGACTATCGCCCGAAAGTTGAATGTTTCCCTCCGAAAATCCTTCAAAATCCGTAAAATAGTATTGTATGCCTACTGAATCGGATCTGCCTCCAACTTTTAATCCGGCTCTGACTTCTGGAAAATTGCCGGACAGCGAATCGGCCAAAGAAGAAAGCATGAGGCTTCCTTCGGGTAATACAAGCTGAATGGTATCGATTAAAAATAAAGCATGTTCTGGTTGCTGATAGTGCTGAAATGTGCCTGCTGCCTTTAGTGTTAAGAGTGAGGCACCGCTTATTTCGAATTCACTTAATGTAAGGGTTTCTCCGCTGGCCGCAAGATTTACTTTGCCTGTAACCACCCTGCCCTTCAACCATGGGAGTGTTTTGGAAAGAGACGGCATAAAATACCCTAAATCGGTTTCGGCAATCTCTCCTTCTACAAAGAGCTTGTTTAGCTGTAAGTTAATAAGTTCTGGTTGCTGAAGTGGCAAAAAGGCATCTAACTCAAGTTTTACTTTACTTCGGTCGGTGGCTAGTTTATACACTTTAACCCTGCCCAGATTTTTGTGAATAGAAGCCTCGATGTTAGCATTCAGGAGCCTGAACCCATCGGCATTGTGGCAAGTCAATCCACTTATCTGAGCAACAATGCCGGTATCGTGCACACTTGCTTTTCGAATATCGAAATCGATGCCTTCGAACGAAAAATTCTTCGGAGAAAAGCTGATGGTATTCTCAACTTCTTCTTCTTCGAGCAAAAGGGCTACCTTGTTGTTTTTCCCTTTTAGCCGACCAGCTTCTATGGTCCATCCGCCAGAAAAGGTAATCTCGCGAGGTAATTCTGTCGGGTTAAGCTCTATATTCTGTTCAAGCTCTCCCGCCAGGAAGTCGTTCAATAGAAAGCTCCCTTCCTGAATCGAAATCGACTTTACATTTATGTTGCGCTCCCCGATATCGATAAAAGCTTTTTTTCCGCTGAGCTTTGTCAAACCGGCAACCAGGCTGCTATTGTCGCGGGTATCCAAATGATTAAAATGCACATTGCTTAACAGAATGTTTCCAAGCCGGATTTGAGGGGCTTTCTTTTTCGATTTTTTTTGTTCTGGTGAAAAGGCAGCCAAAGGCTCGTCCTGCATAAGATGTACTTCTGTATTTTTTAACACCAGCTTGTCCAATACCAGGCTTAAGGCCATCAGGTCGCTGCCATGCAAGTCGGTAGAAAAATATTCCAGTTTGATGTCGAGAAATACCGATGATACACTGTCGTGATAGCGGAAATCGATGTCTTGAAGTTCGATGTTGCCAATGTCGATGGCTAATTTTTGTTTCGCAGGCTTTTTTACATCGCCGGTTTCGGCTTTAATTAATCCATTAATATTCAGGCTATTGTCCTTAAACCTTGATATATGACCCTTTGCGCCTTTCAGTAACAGGTTTTTAATTACGAGTTTGTTATTTAAAAGCGCAATCAAACCAAGCCGGGCAGCAAATTTTTCAATAGAAACAATCTCATGGCATTTCGAGTCGTCAATTTGCAAGTGATACACCGATACCTTTCCATTGAGACTTATTTTAAGCCGGTCGAACTCCACCGAAGTAATTCCCCTTTTCAGCAATACCTTATCGATTGCAAGCTCTGCAAGCTTTCGCTGAACCGGAGCCAGCTGAACCAGACCAAAAAGCAGTAATACAAGAAGCAGCAAAAAATAAAAAGAATACTTTGCTATTTTATAAAATCTCCTCATCAGGGGTTTATTGCTTTTTTCAGGCTATATGGGTAAAGTTAATAATTAAGCGGGCATGCGACGAAGAGAATTATTCACGCTTACCCTATCTGTCGGTAATATTTATGAATTGAATTAATTCGTGTAAAAAGCTTTTTACTGCTATTCCTGCATAAAATCCAATTCTGCTTTTACCCCTCGATAACTGAATAAACCCAAAAAAATCGAAAAAAAAGGAGCAAGAAGGATAGATTCCTTTAAGTGAAATAAACGCAAAGAATGAAAAAAGCAAAAAAAAGCTGCCCACACCGGGCAGCCTTTTGCTTTTTTTATTGGATTACAACTAATACCGATAGTGTTCAGATTTGTAAGGGCCTTCGACCTTTACTCCAATGTAATCGGCTTGCTGCTTAGTTAACACGGTAAGTTCCACGCCTAGCTTGGCGAGGTGCAGACGGGCTACTTTTTCATCCAGAATTTTTGGCAAGGTATATACTTGTCCGTTTTTATAGTCTATGCCCGAAAGGGTAGCTTGTTTTTGCGCGTTTTTCCATAGATCTATCTGAGCGATGGTCTGGTTGGTAAAACTGGCGCTCATTACGAAGCTGGGGTGGCCAGTAGCACATCCGAGGTTAAGCAGACGGCCTTCGGCTAAAACCAGCACGCTATGTCCGTCGGGGAATATCCACTCGTCGTATTGTGGTTTGATGTTGCGGGTTTTAATGCCGCTTACTTTTTTCAGGCCAGCCATGTCAATTTCGTTATCAAAATGGCCAATATTTCCTACAATAGCACGATGTTTCATTTTGGCCATGTGTTCAGCTGTAATGATATCGAAGTTGCCGGTGGTGGTAATAAAAATATCGCCAGTAGACAACACACTTTCTAGTTTTTTTATCTCATAGCCTTCCATGCTTGCTTGCAGGGCACAAATAGGATCAATTTCGGTAATCACAACGCGTGCTCCCTGGCCACGTAACGATTGGGCACATCCTTTGCCCACATCGCCATAACCACAAACCACAGCCATTTTACCCGACATCATTACGTCGGTAGCACGGTTTAAGCCATCGACTAAAGAGTGACGGCAACCATAGAGGTTGTCGAATTTCGACTTGGTAACCGAATCGTTTACATTTATAGCCGGAAAAGGCAAAGTGCCATTCTTCGACATTTCGTAAAGCCGGTGAACTCCTGTGGTAGTCTCTTCCGATACACCTTTTATCGCGTCGCGGGTTTTTCTCCAACGGTCGGGGCTCTCTGATTTTACACGATGCAATGTTTCCAATATAACACCCCACTCTTCAGGATCTTTTTCAGGGTTAAAAGCCGGTATGCCTTTAGTTTCAAATTCTGCACCTTTAATCACTATCATGGTTGCATCGCCGCCATCGTCGAGAATTAGGTTAGGATAACCGCCATCGGGCCATTGCAGGGCCTGTTCGGTACACCACCAGTATTCGTCGAGGGTTTCACCCTTCCAGGCATACACGGCCACACCATTCGGATTCGATGTAGTTCCGTTTTTACCGACCACAACAGCGGCGGCAGCATGGTCTTGCGTCGAAAATATATTGCAACTAACCCACCTTACATCAGCACCCAATTCCACAAGGGTTTCAATAAGAACAGCCGTTTGAACGGTCATGTGCAAACTGCCCATGATCCGGGCTCCCTTTAGCGGTTTTTGTTTCCCGTATTCTTCACGTAAGGCCATAAGTCCGGGCATTTCGGTCTCGGCCAATTCAATTTCTTTGCGTCCCCAGTCGGCCAAATTAATGTCGGCTACTTTGTAGGTAATTCGTTCTGTCAATGTTGTGTTTCCCATTTTCGATTTTAATGCTTATTCTTTTTGAAGTATTCTAAAATTTCTATTCTATCTTTTTCGATCTGGTTTTTTAAGTGTTCGAGAGTTTCAAATTTTTTCTCTGCTCTGATACGCTTAAAGAATCGCAAAGTTAAATGTTTGTCATACAAATCTTGCTCTAAATCGAAAAAGTTTGCTTCCATTACTTTGTGTCCACGGTTATCAACAGTAGGACGGGTACCAATGTTCAACATGCCCTTAAAAACATTTCCATCGAGGCTTGTTTCGATGGCATATACCCCTTCGGCCGGAAGTAGTTTGTATATTTCGGGTAATTCAATATTTGCTGTCGGAAAACCAAGTGCTCTTCCCAGTTTATTGCCATGTATCACATTTCCCGAAACCGAATAAGGGTAACCAAGCATTTGGTTGGCGCCCTCGATATTACCTTGCAAAATATACTGTCGTATGCGCGAAGAACTTACCCCCTCGCCATCGATCTCTATCTTTTGAAGCTGCTCAGTTGTAAAACCCCCTTGCAGGCCATATTGGCTCAAGCTTTCATAACTACCTTGCCGGTCTTTTCCAAAGTGATGATTAAACCCTACTACCAGGTGTTGAACTCTGAGCTTCTCTACCAAAACCCGGTTGATAAACACATCGAAAGGCAAAGCTGCAAATTCTATTGAAAAAGGAATTAACAGCACCTGGTCTATGCCAGAATGTTCGAGTCTGAACAATTTCTCTTCGAGGGTGGAAAGCAGCTGAAGTCCCGTAGCATCTTTGTTTAAAATGTAACGGGGGTGCGGCCAAAGTGTAACAAGCGTACTTAAGGTTTGGAATTGTTTCTTTACCTCGTCAAGCCTCCGGATAATTTGCTGATGCGCCAGGTGAACACCATCGAAAATACCAATGGTTGCCACAGTATGAAGGGGAATATCGGCCGACAGATCTTTATAAAGCTTCAACCCGAAGTGTTTTTTAGAATGTGTAAATTTAACAAAAAGATGCAAACTGCAGCAGGCATTAACCGGAGCAAAGAATCATTGCAAAGCCAGAGGATTCGGCAGGCTGGAATGTTACCAACCTTTTTTTTGAGTACGGCCAGAAATTATCCCTGCACATTCGCTATATTTAGGGGAAAAAGCATCGAAATATGAAACCCACATGTTTTAGCTAACACAAACACATAAGTATTTATTTTACAAACATGTGTGGTTCCATCATACCTTAATAATAAAAAAATAAAATTGATGAAAAACCTACCTAAAATAGTTCACGACGACCCCTGGCTCGAACCCTTTGCTCCTGTCATTGCCAATCGTCGCGATGCAGCCCTCCACCTGATTGAACGTTTAAAAAATCAATTTGGCAACCTAAAAGCCTTTGCAACCGGACACCTTTACTATGGCCTTCATCGGGTTACAGAGGGCTGGATATTTCGAGAGTGGGCCCCCAATGCCACAGCTATTTACATGATAGGTGAATTTAATGACTGGTTAGAAACATCCGATTATAAACTTAAATCGCTCGAAGACGGAAATTGGGAAATTAAATTGACGGGAGACCAGCTGAAAGACAAACAAAAATTTAAACTTGTTGTGCATTGGAATGGTGGAAAAGGTGAACGCCTCCCTTCATATACCTGGTATTGTGTGCAAGACGAACATACCAAAGTGTTCGATGCGGTGGTACTCGACAGAAAACCCTATCAGTGGAAGCACGAAAGTCCTGCAAAAAACATTAAAGTGCCCATTATTTATGAAGCCCATGTGGGCATGGCCACAGAAGAAGAAAAGGTAGGTTCATACAAGGAATTTTGCAATCTGGTATTGCCGCGTATCCAAAAGGCAGGATACAATACCATACAATTAATGGCTATTCAGGAACACCCTTATTACGGTTCTTTTGGCTACCATGTATCGAATTACTTTTCCGTCTCTTCTCGCTTTGGAACTCCCGACGAATTAAAAGAACTCATCGATACAGCACACAGCATGGGCATGATGGTAATTATGGACCTTGTGCACTCCCATGCAGTAAAAAACGAAGTAGAAGGATTAGGAAGGTTTGATGGCACACCCTACCAATATTTTCATGGTAACAACCGCCGCGAACATGTAGCCTGGGACTCTCTTTGCTTCGATTATGGAAAAGAGCATGTTATCCATTTTCTGCTTTCGAACTGCCAATATTGGCTGGCCGAATACCAATTCGATGGTTATCGGTTCGATGGAGTCACCAGTATGCTCTATTACGATCACGGACTCGAAAGAGCCTTCACAAGCTATGCTTCTTATTTCGATGGTGGACAGGACCCCGATGCCATAAACTATCTTTGCCTGGCAAACGAACTGATACATGAAGTGAATCCGCTGGCTATAACCATAGCAGAAGAAATGAGCGGACTTCCGGGTCTTGCCGAACCAGTGCAGGACGGAGGTCTTGGATTCGATTTCAGGCTGGCCATGGGCATGCCCGATTATTGGATAAAAATTATTAAAGAACGTCAAGACGAACAGTGGAATGTAACCGAAATGTTTTATGAACTCACCAGCCGAAGAACAAATGAAAAAACTATTTCATATGCCGAGTCGCACGATCAGGCTTTGGTTGGAGATAAGACTATTATATTCAGGCTCATAGACAAAGAAATGTATTGGCATATGAATAAACCTTCGGAAAACCTCCTGGTCGACCGGGGTATGGCCCTGCATAAAATGATTCGTCTGATTACTTTTGCGGCGTGCGGTGGTGGCTACCTGAATTTCATGGGCAATGAATTTGGTCATCCCGAGTGGATAGATTTTCCGCGCGAAGGCAACGGGTGGTCCTACAAACATGCACGCCGCCAGTGGAGCCTTGCCGATCATCCCGACTTGCGCTATCATTTTCTTTCCGATTTCGACAGCGCCATGATTCACCTGCATACAAATACTAAGTTCTTGCGCGAACCGTGGTGCTACAAGTGGGCCGACAATCAAGGTGATCAGATTCTTGCCTTCAGTCGTGGCGAATTGCTTTTTGTATTCAACTTTAACCCTGCAAAAAGTTTTACCGACTATGGTATCCATGTATCTGCCGGAACCTATTCAGTTGCACTATGCACCGACTCAAAATTATATGGAGGTTATGGAAATGTTGACGAAACGCTGGTGCATAATACAGAGCGTATTGGAGGTACTGCCGGTAAAGATTGGATCAAATTATATCTCCCAAGCCGAACGGCCCTTGTGTTAAAGAAAAAGAAAACTGCATCTGTATTAAATCTATAAAACCTGTTTCAATTTAAATGAAAAACATTCTCATAATTAACGGACATCCCGATAAAGAAAGCTTTTGCTACCAATTGGCTGCCAGTTATCAAAAAGGCGCCGAACAAGCTGGTGCACGATGTAAAATACTCAACCTTGCCGACTTACATTTTGATCCGATTCTTCACTTTGGCTACCGCAAGCGCACCGAACTGGAGCCGGACTTAATTGAAGCGCAGAAACAAATTACTGAGGCCGACCATCTTGTTTTCGTTTATCCAACATGGTGGGGTACCTTTCCTGCTTTACTAAAAGGATTTATCGATCGTGTATTTTTGCCTACCTATGCATTCACTTTTCAGGAAAATAGCCCCCTCCCATTAAAACTGCTCAAAGGTAAATCGGCGCGCCTGTTTGTAACTATGGATACGCCCCAGTGGTATAACTGGCTCATTTACCGAAATGCAGGGCATAACGCCATGAAACAGGCTACCCTAAAATTCTGCGGAATCAAGCCTGTGAAAGTCTCTGCCTTTGGCCCAATTAAAAGCGCCACAAAAAGCAAACTCGCCAAATGGACCAAGCAGGTGGAAGAATTGGGTCGTAATCAAAAATAATAGATGAATTATTTCTCAAATATAAAATTTTAACTAATTTTGTCGCTCCAAAATAAAGAGGTTTAAGCACGTAATAATCAAGATCAATGGCAAATCATAAATCAGCGCTGAAAAGAATCAGGCAAAACGAAGAAACTAAAGTTGACAATAAGTATTACGCCCGTACTACTCGTAACGCCGTTAAACAACTTAGAACCACTACTGATAAAGCAGAGGCTGAGGCCTTATTGCCTAAAGTATCTTCCATGCTCGATAAACTGGCTAAACGCAACGACATTCACAAAAACAAAGCAGCAAATTTAAAATCGGGCTTAACAAAGCACGTAAGCAGCCTTTAATCTTTTGTGACAAATATTTTTTGCCCGGGTACCTTGTATTCGGGCTATTTTTTTTCTGGCAACACCAACACCGTTTCCTTTTTCAGTGTTTTCTCTCCACTCGGATGCCATGCTTCGAAATAAACAATGTAATACCCCATTGGTAACCTTCCTCCTTTGTCGCTAAGACCATCCCACAAATAACTTCCTTCAAGGGCGCACAATTCATTCTGAACCAGATTACGCATCAATACCCCTTGTGCACTAAAAATTTTAATGCCACATACATAGCCTTGCTGGGCAAACTTATAAGAAATAAGCAGAAAGTCATCCTCACCATCGTTATCAGGGCTAATTGAAGAAGGGGTGCATGAAAAATCTTCATCCGCATAAACCATCTCGGCACTTTGCGAGTTTTTCTCACAAGGGGTAGCATATCCGGTAAAGGTGGCAGCAGAATGCCAATTACTGAATAGCAAGCCTGATAAATCGGATGAAATCCTTTCAAGGGATACTCCCTTTGAATTTAAAAGCAAAGAAAAATGCATCTTGGGCGAAAAAATGGCAGCATCCAACACCTTCCCATCCTGATGGAGAAGAGCAAGCTTGCCTCCCTCGTTAAGCAGTGTTATCCATTTCCGTGGTTCCACCACAAAGTCTGAGTTGAGCGATGGATAAGCAGATAAAATCTGTTGCCGACTTTCAGTAAGCACAAGGTACTGCTCTGGCATCAACTGAAAAGATTCATCGAAAAGGCTTATGGTGGATTTTATCGTGTCGGCATACAAATCGTATGACCCAAGCTGAAAACCCTTCAAATCAATGCAATTATCTGAAGCATTGTATAGCTCGATGTATTCCGGAATAGCATCCAAAACATCAAACATAATTTCGTTGATTACCAAATCGGCACTATCGGCGTATCGAGGAATTCCGAAACTTTCAGGCTCGGCTATCACTGGCAAACCTGCGCAATCTAAAAGACGGGGATTAATCTGGAGGGTATATTCTCCTTTTGGCGACAAGGGATTGTTAAAAAACAGTCTGACTTCTTTAAACGAAGGCCCAATTGGTTGGGCTGAATCGGGAAATAAAGAAAATGGAAGAAATAAATAGTGGCTAATTTGTTGAGCAGAAAAACTGTCAAGCGATTCAGTAAAATTTACTTTCAGAGAGTTTTGGGTAATTTCAGAAAGACCTGAAAGACGCACAACAGGATACTCAAATAGCTCCACTGGAAGCGAATTTACCTGCCCGGGTGTGCCGCCGTTTTCGTTCCTGCTGCCGGCCCAATTGCCTGCAGTGAAGCATGGATACTGAGTATTGATCATTTCTATCGACCAACCACCATCTTGTTTTTCCTTCTCACTTATCCACGACAGATCGTAATCGATTTTATGTGTCAGGCTTCCTTCCTGGTTGTATAGCGACAAAACCTCTCCCTCGTTAGGCAAACTTGGAAAGTTGCCAACAGATATTTTCGACAAGCTGCTGTCGAACTTACTAAGGCAAGCATCATCAGCCAGCAGCACACTTGCCCCAGGAAACAATACAAAAAAAGGAAGAATGGCTGGCTCCCTTTGGCCCGAAACAAATTTCCAGTTTTTTAGGTCCACTGCCTCCGACGAACGATTGAACAGCTCGATGTATTCGCACTCTGGCATTCCCACCGATGGGGTTGGATCGGCCATTATTTCTGAAATTAAAACATCAAGAAACCCGGCCTGGTGGTAAGTAAAGTTTGCAGAAATAAATGGCAGGGTGTTACCCACAAGATCGCTTACATTGTATATTTCCAAAAGATTCATTTCTGAAAATGCAGCGTCATAGCTTACCAATGCTTCACTGCTTGTTCGCCATTCAAGCGAAACAGGCTTGTAAAAACGGTTAAGAACAAAGAGCACCCTGCGAGTAGTATCAATTTCTTCGTTAAAAGAAACAAGCAGACTATTTCCATCGATTACTTCAACACGCTTTGCAAAAGGTGGCTGGTAGTCTGCCAAAAATCTACCTTTCAAAATTACATCATCCAGCCAAAGTTTCTGATCCTGGGTAGCCGAATAGCGATAATAGATGCCTGAGCAATTCGAGGTACAATAGGTGGAATCTAAAGCCTCCAACACCAAGAATTCAATCCCGGCAGTATCGAGGTACACCTGCCACTCTTTCGACAAATTTCGTGTTACTCGAATTCGAACTGGTGTGCCGGGCAATATATTATCCTGCCAGTTAAAATCTCCCGTGCTTATAACAGTAGCAGATCCATCAAAACGCCAAATTTTTAAAAAATCGTCGGATCCTGCAAAGTTCACCCCCAACAAATAGCCCTGGTTACTGGCTGAAGGCTGCATATAGCCTGGCCCCTTAATACTGGTTAACCAGAAAGCCCAATTATTGGCAGCTGAAGGATCGTAATCGTAGCGAATTGCAAAGCGCCATTCGGTAAATACTGAATCGAGCCTAAGAGGATCATAAGAAAATGCTGCTGCATCGGCATAGGATGCAATGGTATCGAAACAGTGATGTAAAGAAGCTATTCCTTCAATGGAATTTACACTGTCGATGCACCAGTGCCCTGGCGAACTTTGCTCCCAGGCACTCAGATCGAAATCGTTAAATGTAAACCGCATTTCCTGCGCTTCAATACAAACCACTAACAGCAGCAGACCAAGGGAATTAATACTGCGCATTGTAGAATGGGTTGATTAATGAATGACAAAAATCAGCAAACTGTTATGCAATCAAGAAAATTATTCCGATTTTTGCAACATATTCTACAAAAAAATCCCCTTTACCAGGGGATTTATTGTATCCGATAATCCTAAAAAACAAGTATTTATTAAAATGAAAGTAGCAATTGTTGGTGTAAGCGGTGCTGTAGGTCAGGAATTCCTAAGGGTACTCGACGAGCGAAATTTCCCGATGGATGAGCTCGTATTGTTTGGTTCGGGCAGAAGTGCCGGAAAAGAATACCTCTACAAAGGCAAAACTCTGGTGGTAAATGAACTTAAACACAACGACGATTTTAAAGGTGTAGATATTGCCCTTGTATCGGCCGGAGGAAGTACTTCGAAAGAATTTGCAACTACCATTACCAAGCATGGTACTGTGATGATTGACAATTCATCTGCTTTTCGTATGGAAAACGATGTACCTCTTGTAGTGCCAGAAGTAAACCCCGATGCGGTAAAAAACAGGCCCCGGAACATCATAGCTAACCCAAACTGTACCACCATTCAATTGGTGGTGTGCCTGCAGCCAATTGAAAAGCTTTCGCACATTAAAAAAGTACACGTTGCAACTTACCAAGCCGCCAGTGGTGCAGGAGCTGCAGCAATGGACGAATTAGTGTTGCAAAGCAAGCAATTAGCAAACGGAGAAAAACCTACTGTGGAAAAATTTGCCCACCAGCTTGCCTTTAACCTTATTCCGCAAGTAGATGTATTCACCGACAACGACTATACAAAAGAAGAAATGAAAATGTACTACGAGTCGAAAAAGATCATGGGTACTGATATTGACGTGAGCGCTACCTGCGTGCGTGTTCCAGTTATGCGTAACCACTCCGAGGCTGTTTGGATAGAAACGAAAGAAGAGATTTCTTTAGAAGCTGTTAAGAAGGCTCTCTCAGTAGCTCCCGGTGTAACCCTCTTCGAAGATGGAAAAACATATCCTATGCCCTTGAAAAGCGCTGGTGAAGACGATGTGTTTGTAGGACGCGTGCGCAAAGACCTTACCAACCCGAAAGGTATTACTTTTTGGTGCGTAGGCGATCAGATTAAGAAAGGTGCAGCGCTCAATGCGGTGCAAATAGCCGAATACCTTGTTCAGAACAAACTACTCTAATCTCAAACTCGCACAATAATCGAAAGGAGGCTGCAATGGCCTCCTTTTTTTATACTCCACGCTGATGTGGTGGCCAGATAAACTTGTGTATCTGGAGGCTCAAGCGGACTTTTAACCTCTTCTCTTCGAAAAACCTGTTATGTTGTTTTAGAAATTCCACCAACCAGGGTAACTCCATTGCCTTAAAAACTGGAGAAAAATTAAGCGTAACCTGGCAATTCGAGAGATGCCACTGGTATTTTGCAATTACCTCCATGGCATAGTCGAGGTCGGGTTCATTGGCAACTACAAATTTGAGCTCATCGCGATGGTCAAGCCTTTCAATGTTGGCAAAAATATTGTGACGCTCCATGCCCGATGTAGGACATTTAATATCCATTGTATAAACCGGACGAGTAAATTCTGTAAGATTAAAAAAAGACAACTCCTCTGTGGTATAAAGTGGACTTCCACCACTTGTTTCGATACGCACACGATAACCCGATTGCTGCAGATAAGCAGGTAAATACCGTTTTGTTTTTTCTGCCTCCAGAGGTTCTCCTCCTGTGCAAATCACTTCAGAACATCCAAATAGTGCTACCTTCTCCTTAATTTCTTCCGGAAGCATCATTGGCACATCGTACCCGCTTTCTTTAAAGCTATACTTTGTATCGCACCAAGTGCAGCGCAGATCGCAGCCAGCTACCCGCACAAAGCTTGTAAGATTACCGGTCGAAACACCCTCTCCCGAAATACTGTGGAAGATCTCCACCATGGGAATCTGGGTATCTTTAAAGCGGGCTAGTATTTCAGTCATCAGGCAATTACTTTCGCAAAACTGGTGGGGGATTCCCACACAATCAGGCTGCTTACATAAACTCCTAATTTCTGTATCTCCTGATCAATCTCGCCTTTAAAATGTATGGCCATCTCCTCGGCAGTAGGCCTGTAATCTATCTCTACCATCTTCCGGTCGAATTTCCGAAGTATGGAGGCTATTTCATGCTCCATCGGATCGGTAGAATCCTTCCAATAGAGAAAAGCATGATCGAGCCTGTCGACAATGAGTCGTTTAATAATTCCCTTCACATCATTAAACTCCATTACCATACCATGGTCAGTAAATCCTTTATGGTCGATTACACCACCTTCCTTCCTTGCAATCTCAACCTGCATCGAATAGGTATGACCGTGAATATTTCTGCATTTACCATCATGATTGGCCAACATATGGGCCATGCACCAGGTAAATTCTTTGGTAATGTATATCTTGTTCATATTCAATCTGAGGTTTTCCTGTTTATGTTGCATTTAACATTCCTAAGAAAGGATTGTTCTAACTATGGATGATCAGGAAATAAAAAACTCTCGCAAGCAAATACCTTTGTTCTGCCCTATTCTCTAAACTAGCTTTGTGCCGGGAAATTCTTAAACAATTTTTTAAGCGAAACCATAACAGATTGTTGGCGCTTTTTTTGATTTTCAACAACTTCGAGGGTCACAACCCCCTGCCAAATCAACACGCGTTCCTTTTGGTTAAACATATCAAAAATCATCGTCCCTTCGAGGTAATCGACTTTTTTATAATAGGTCGAAGAGTTAAGACCATAACCAAAAGGATAATAATAACTATATCCGCCTGTGCTATAATAGCGTGTGTAATTAATGGCATCTCTTTTCTCATCGAGTAGTACCAAAACATTCACAGCCAGGTCAGCATCTTTGGTTACTTTTTGATAACCCATGCCATTGAGTTCCTGTTCGAGTTGAGCAAACAAACGCTTTTGGGCATTAGGTCCTATGTATTCTGAACTACCCGGATCCCAGGGTAAAAACATAAAGGTTTTGAAAGATTTGAAATCAGCCTTGGCATCGTAATCTGAAGTAACCTGAAGTTTTGAGGAACAAGAAAATAAAATTACGGATACTAATAAAAGAAGACTAAAACTAAATTTTTTCATGATTCCAATGATGTTATGCTATTTATACTAAAAACCAGCTGTGTGTATTTTCATGTTTAAAGAAAAAGCTCTATCTTTTTATAATGATTCAAAGAATAGAACAGATGCGCAAATTAGCACTTATTTTTCTCACCACCACATTCTTTTTAACCTCCTGCCAGCTAAACCATTCTAATAAATTAGCAGAAATGGCCGAGGAGATATGTTTGGCTATGGAACAGTATGATGAATCGAATCCAATAACCTTAATGCTGGTTGCTGATTCACTGGTCAGGATTTCTGAAGAAGCCAAGTCGCTCACAAAAAGGCAACAACTTAAACTCAAACAACTGCTTGAATCGGATTGCCCCGATGGTTATGAGAAACTCAATTCGCTAATTTCTTCTTGGTAATTTTCGCAGTAATGTGGAATTAAGAATTTTCCCGGATATCCATCCCTAAAAGTAAAAAACCCCACCCAGAGGTGAGGTTTTTTATTTATATCGCTGTTAATTAAAGTTTCTCGACAAAAGACATTATGCCTGCAGCCTTCCCCGGTTTACCGTCTTTGAAAAAGATAAATACATGGTATACTCCGGTTTTCTGGCATTTAAAATCGAAGAATGGAAAGTCCTTCCCAAGCGACTCCATGTAAGTAGCTCCCTGAAGCATATTTAAATCGTACAGTTGTAAGACAGCTTCTCCTTCCGAATCAGGCGCATTACAAATGGAAAAACGGTAATTTGTGTTTTTGCTCAATACCAAAGAAAACTTAACCTGAGGAGGTTTACCTCCAGGTGTACCCGCATCGAGTGTGGCCACAAAGTCTTTCAGAAAAGTAACATCACCTGCACTAGCAGCACATTGGCCTACTAATTCCATATCGCTTTGCGAATAAAGGCTCGCTGATAAGCTTGCTAGCAGGAATAAGGTAAAGAAGGATTTTATAATATTCTTCATGGTTATTGCTTAATTAACTTGTTACGGATCTTTTCAGTATCCTCTATAATTTTTTCAATTTGTTTGTCGGAAATTTCTACATAACTCACGTCATTTTGAACAATTGTAAGCATACCATCTTTTTCAATGGCTTCCGGTTCACCTTTTTTTATTGTAATTGTTACTTCTTTTAAATCGTCCTGTATCACCTTAAAATCGGCAATAAGGCCACTAAACTGTTTATCCGATTCGAAGTTACTCAGGAAAATCATTAACCTGTCGAGAATAATTTTTTGCTCACCAATACGCTCTCTAAGCTCAGGGTGCGGAGATTCTTTGTACACCTGTGTGGCAAGATACATACCTTCGATCCAAAGTCCGGAAATGATTAATACACTTAAGTTACTCCGGTTGTTATTACGCAAATAGCGGTCCATGCGGTTAAAGCTATGCACCGAGATAAACATAAGCGAATCGAGATTCGAATTGCTTTGCGCCAAGCGCTTAAGCGTATTAAAATCGAAAAATTGACCTACATTAATGCCATCGGCCAGTGTTTTAATTGCACTGATGTAATCGATCACACTGTTTGTTTTATTATAAATATTCAGGTACCCCAAATCAACTCCATATACACCTAAATTGAAGGCTTGCTGAAAATTGGTAGAATAATTTTCGATATTGGTAGTTGGGGCCAGGTATTTGTTTGAATAGTTAACATTCAGCCTTTTGATAAGTGCAGCCATTTCTACTGGCGACGACATGTTGTCGACAAACTCCTGCACATCCTGCTCTGATATCTCGAGCACACCTTCATTGATTACATTCTCAGGAATGTCATTAAAATCGTCCCGATTTTTGTTCCCCCCCGAATTACAAGCGTAAATAAATAAAACGCTAACGAGTAAATAGCCAATCTTTTTTATCATAGCGATGTGTTGATTTATCCTTAATTACAAATTTAACATACTTTTAAAATAATAAAAACAGCGGGCTTTATTATCCTTTCTTTTTAGCGAGTATATCGCCAATTGATAGGAGTTTTTTTAGTGCATCGATGTACAAAAGAAAATAAAAGAATATTACTAATATCCAGATTGCTACAATATTGTACCAGTAGGTATCAAAATACCTGCCAAAAAGAGGTTTGCGTGGCGCAAAAAAATGGGTGCGAATATTAAACACACTCATTGGAATAGGATCCAGATATATTGGGTCGATATTCTGAACTAAATGATTGTCGTACTCTAGAATTTTATTGGTTTCATAAATTTTCTTCATAATATCAGCAATACTTTCATTGAAATATTGGTCGCGCACCTCTTTATACTGTTCAGGCCGGCTTTCGAGGAAATAGTTAATAATGTTCTGCCTTTTTTGGTTAGCAATGGTATAAGCAAGACCGTAATACTTGTCGAGTTCTTTCAAGTATTCATGCACCTGTCGACCTGCATTCAGATCAAAGTTGGCGGGTTTTAAGAGCTCTAAATCATTAAATGTAATTGGCGTGGGAAGCTTTTCTCCTGTATTCTCGAAAATCTCCTGATTTTCCTTCATAATCAATTCGGCCAGTTTATTCTCCTTGCGAATTTCGTTGTATATCAGCTCCAGATCCTGTGAGGTTACATCGACATGGTTGATGTTGCGTATCTCTTTATCGATGCGACTTAGCCTTTCTCGCATTTGTGGTATTTGGTAAACCTTTTTGAAATCGGCTCGGCTTTCCTCTTTCTCAAGCAGGTAAAAGCGTTGGGTGAATTTATTCTCTTTAAACTGGTTTACCATCAGGGCTTCATAAGACCATTTGGTAGGCATCAGTTCGGCAATGAAAGGCACTTTGTCTACCCTGCCTACAGTGCGGTTTAGCTTTTCGAAACTGAACATGGCTCCACTTAGTATCATCATCGGTATCATCACCAAGGGGATAAGGATATAGATGGTAACAGCAGAGTTGAATGTTGCAGAAATGTTTAGCCCCAGCATATTTGCAAATGCTGCGGTAGAAAACAATGCGAGCCAATAGGGCAGAAACATCCCTTTAATTCCCAAAATATTATTGGCAATAATAACGAAAAGAAAAGCTTGTATAGCACTGATAACAAACAGTATAGATATTTTCGATACCAAATAGCTTGATTTGCTCAGATTTAAAAACTTCTCGCGCTTTAAAATCTTACGATCCTTAAATATCTCTTCGGCACTTACCATAAAACCAAGAAATAGTGCCACAATCAGAGACATGAAGATGTAAATGGAGATATTGTCGTTTTGACGGAAAATATAGATTTTCGAATTGGGATCCTCGATATAACGGATAATGTACGCAAGAATAAAGCCTAGCACCGGAGCTTCGAGCAGGTTTAGGTACACATATTGGCGGTTTCCAATTTTTGAGAGAAAATCGCGTATGCCATATATCTTAAGCTGGGAGAACCAGTTGGGTATATCTAAAGATTTTGGAGGGGTTTCATCGACTTCCTCGAAGGAATCCTGAAAGAAATTATTTTGGTAGCTCTCTTCCCATTTTTCGGGAGAAACTTTACGGACATTGGTATAATTCCCGAATTCATCTACCACATGAGCTTCAATGATGTTAAAGATAAGTTCCGGATTAACATTGCCGCAAGTAGGGCATTCTCCTACATCGCTGTTAATCTGAGCGTCCATCCGTTTAAAATACATAACCCCTTCGACAGGGTTGCCATAATAAATCTGGTAGCCCCCTGTATCGAGAATAATCATTTTGTCGAACATTTTATAAATGTCAGACGAGGGCTGGTGAATTACTACAAATATAAGTTTTCCCTTAAGGGTGAGTTCGCGTAAGAGGTCCATGACATTCTCCGAATCGCGCGATGAAAGGCCTGAGGTGGGTTCGTCTACAAAAAGAATCGAAGGTTCGCGGATTAATTCCAGGGCTATATTCAGGCGTTTACGCTGTCCGCCACTAATGGTTTTATTTAAAGGTGAGCCAACTTTAAGGTCACGGCGATCGAACAAGCCAAGACTTTGAAGGGTTTTGTTTACCAGTTCGCTAATTTCTGCTTCCGATTTGTTTTTAAAACATAATTTGGCGTTGAAGTAAAGATTTTCAAAAACGGTAAGCTCTTCAATCAATAAATCATCCTGAGGAATAAGCCCTATTACCCCTTCGAGTTTATCCTTGTCGGTATGCAGATTAATGGTGTTGATGAGCACCTCACCTGAAGTGGGTTTATCAATGCCAGAAAGAACATTTAACAGAGTAGTTTTACCGGCACCACTGGCTCCCATGATGCCTATCAATCGGCCATTGCCCTCGGAAAAAGTAATGTTGCGCAAGCCCAGGTTGCCATTGGCAAACTTGTAGCTGATATCCTGCACGTTAAACGATATGCGGTTTGAAGTAATATCGGCCAGAAAATGTGCGGCGATATCGCTATAATAAATGGGTGAGCCTTTGGGTACCTTCACGGTACTTCCGCTGGCAAAAAGATAGATGCGTGCGTTGCTGATCGGCAATCCGTTGAGATATAAATCCTGATTGCCGGTATATTTTAAAAAGTATAAATCGACACTTGTAACGCGGAGGATAAAGATATTGGTATCGAGGTGCTTGGTGCCAATAAATTTAGCATGCTGATAATGTTCATGACGATCGTTGATGATACAGATGTTGTTATCGTCAAGCTCCTGGGCTTCGTTCTTCACAACAAACAGTTCAATGCTTTTAAATTCATCCTGGCTGACATTAAACACTTCGGCCACGGTATTAATAAGCGCCATCCGCTGATCGGAGAATTTTCGGTCGGCATTGACAATTTCGAAAAGCCGCACCAAGGCAACAATTTTTTGTTTTTGGGTTAAAGTTTTGTTTATTTTTTTACAAAGACCCAAGGTACGGACTGAATCCTTCACGGAGGTTAGTTTACCTTTCTCCTGGGCATCGCCAGAAAGGCCGGCATTCTCTTCGAAAAGTGAAAAATATTCTGATACTTTATCGGCAGTGATTTGCTGTTCGAGAAAATTTTTCACATATTCTACTTGTGTTTTCTCGACACCTTCATCCTGCTTTGCCACTATGGCAAAGAGCTGCATCAACGCCTTTAGTATCTCTTCACTCATCTATCCGTCGGTTTTTTAACTCTATTATGCCGAATAGGGCACCTGCTCAAAGGGTACATCCACAATGTCGGCATATTCTTCGCCTGCTTCTTCCATGTCTTCATCGTCTTCGGGGTAGTGCCAACGAATGAGCACATCGTTACCGGCCTCATGGATTTCTTCAAGTTTCATGAGCACATCGAGAAGAAGTTTAGAAGATGCGGTATTGAAATACACCAATTTAAAGTTGAAAACCGTTTTCGGATTAGGACTTTCGGAATACTCATCGAGCCAGGTTAAAATGGGGTCGTAGAATGAGGCCACATCTTCTGGAAGAGAGCGTCCGGATATCTCCATCATTTCCTTTTCCTTGTCGAGAATAACCTTGGGCGTATCTTCTGTACCTTGAATTTTAATTGTTTCCATATCAGAACAATTTTATTGTATGTATTATTTTTTATTTGCGATTTGTATCAATGAAATCTATTCGTCTCTTCCAATGGTCGAAGTTAATAAAAAGAAAGAAGTATCGTTCGAAATAGGCAAAAAGTGATACTCCAGGTCGCGGCCTGTTTTACGCTTTATGTCGATAAATCCGAGACCCGCTCCCCCTTTGTCTGAAAGACGTCCTTCTTTCATTTGCTTTTTATAAAGAACTTTAAGTTCTTCTTTATCCATGCGGTTTATGTTTTCGAGCATGCGGGTTAGATCCTCTATTCGGCTGTTCTCCACGGCATTTCCCGTTGTAACACTGTATTCGTTTTCGCCTTTGCTTACAAGAAAGATTCCTCTTCCCGAAAATAGAAAGTCGCTGGAAGTAAAGTCATCGGCATGCTTGCTGATGTTCTGCAGGCATTCTACCATAACATGAAATACTTTCCGTTGAACCGTGCCTGGTTCGTCTTCTTTTGCCATGTTCGACTCTGTTAGTGAAGTAAAGGCTTTGGTAATCTGGTGAGTGATTTCGCCTTCGTACACTAAGGTAATTTCATGGGCTTTCATGGATTTATAAAACTCATAAACAAACTCCAGGAAGCCTTTTACATCTTTCTTATTATCCATAATTAACCGTTTTTAATAATCCGTTTTAAATTAGTTCAATACCTATTAAAAGCACATCGTCAATTTGCTTATGATCGGCCATCCACTCCTTAAAGTCTTTGGCAAATAAAGCATTAAATTCTTCCATTGTCAAGTTTTTATTCTCAATTATGTTGTCGCGAATACGTTTGGGCGAATACTTTTTAATTTCTGGACCACCCAACTGGTCGGGCATTCCATCGGAAAAGAAAAAGATTTTATCTCCCGATTCATAGTTGATTACATGGTTGGTAAACTCTTTTTCCATTTTACTTTTATGGGGTATACCCCCAATGGCTTTGCGATCGCCCTTAAATTCCAGCAGTTCCTCTTTGCGTAAAAGGTAAAGGGGTCTGTGGGCACCACTGTATTGAAGAATTTTTCTATTGTTGTCAATCAGGCAAAAGGCTATATCCATCCCATCTCGCGCTTCGGCATCGCTTTCTTCCTGTTTGAGAGTTGCCCTCACTTGCCCATGCAAATCGTCGAGTATGCTGGAGGCAGAATGTACCTTGTCATGGTCGACTATATTGTTGAGCAGAAAGTAACCAATAAAAGAGAGCAAAGCCCCTGGAACCCCGTGGCCTGTGCAATCCACAGCAGCAATGTAGGTGATATCGTTCTTACGGAAAAACCATGGAAAGTCACCACTTACTACATCGCGGGGGGTATAGTAGATAAAGGAAGAGGGGAGGTACCTTCGAATTATATTGTTATCAGGAAGAATGGAGGTTTGTATGCGCTGAGCATAATTAATCGAGTCTTCAATTTTCCGGTTTTTATCTTGTATTTCAAGCTCTATTCTCTTGGCTTCGGTGATATCGTGACCGACAAAGAGTATGGTCTCCAGTTCGTTTTCGTTATATTCGGGGATGGCCACAAAACTCATGATACGGTCTGATAGTTCGCCATCGAGCAATACCGGTAGGGTAATCTCTGCATTGGCTTTTGCAGGGTTGGCCTTTATTTGCTCAATTGTTTCGCGGAAGTAATTAAACAGTACTTCGGTAAAGTTTACTTCGTTGAGTGTTTTGTTGAGCAGGTCTTTGATTTCTATTCCCAGGTATCTCTCGGTAACCGGATTGGCATAGAAAAACTGGCCGACTGTACTCAAACGCATAATCATATCGAGCGAATTTTCCGAAAGCGCCTGCATTTTACTGCGCATGCGCTCTTCTTTCTCAGCTCGTTTCCGCTCGGTAATATCGGTTGAATTGAGTATTATTCCGCTGATGGCTTTATCATGAAGCAGGTTGCGGCCTGTGGTCTCGAGGAATATCTTCTGACCATTTTTCTTCATGTAAGTGTATTGTATCGAAACGGTATGGTCAGGATGCTCTAACAATTCCTTAAACATGTCGCGCATAGCCGATTCTCCCCTACGGGTGAGGCGGTCCATGTCTTTTCCGCCCATCATCTCCTCAGGGGTATAACCTAATATTTTGGTTACCGAGGGGCTCTCGTAAGTGAGCTCCATGTTTTGGTTATAAATGGCAATAATCTCCGAGGCATTTTCTAACAAGGAGTAAAGGCGTTTTTGGGCGTCTTCTACTTTCTGTATGTTAGCCTCTAGCTGTTCGTTCGATTTTTGAAGCTCTTCCTGAGTAGCCCGCATTTCCTCTGCATTCTGCCTGAGTTGTTCTTCGTTCTCCTGCAACTCGTAAGTCATCTTCTGAGCTTCTTGCAGAAGTTGCTCGGTGCGCTGGTTAATGCGGAGATTAAAGAGGGTGCGCGCGATTACTTCGCCAAGTTCTTTTAAAAAGCGTATCGTCAGCTCGGGTATCTCGTTATGGATGCTTGCAAACTCAATAACCCCCTGAAGTTTCTCGTCTGAAATTAACGGTATCAGCAACAGACTTCCCGGCTTTTGATCTCCTAAAATACCAGAAGTAATAGTGGCATAATCCTCAGGTATTTCAGTGCGGTAGATAAAATCTTTCTCAAAAGCACACTCCCCAATGAGTCCATAGCCTAATTTAAATTCCTGGTTGATGTATTTTTTTCGGTTGTAGGCATAACTGGCTACATTGGTAAGCACTTTCCGTTCCTCGTCGTAAAGATATAGTGCCCCCTGAACTACCTGTATATAGTTCACTAACTCTTTGATAACCTGATTAGAAAGCAGATCGATTTTGTTGTTGATTCGCAAAATGTCTGAAATGATTTCTTTTCCCTCGGCAATCCAGTTTTGCTCCGAGTCGCGGTTTGAATTCTGGGCAAGATTTTCGCGCATAAGGAGCAGGGAATCAGCCAGTGTATCGGTCTCGCCAGAAATATCAAGAGCAGATTTGAAATCGCCTTCGCCAATTTTTTTTGCAAACTCAGCCATTAAGGCCATACGCTCATCTCGTTTACTTAATCTGCGTTGAAAGTCTTCTTTCGATTTTTTCCATTGCAAAGAAAAAAAGTAGGCCAAGGGTAATAAAACAAATGGAACCATATCGATCAGGTAAATGATCGGATTCATTTGATGTATGAGACCTATTCCTTTCAATCCAAAGGCAATTTTAAGCCTGATAAATTCTATCGCCCAGGCCATTAAAGGAAACGAAAATCCTATAATCGCTGCAATTGGAGCCGGGTTTGTCTCGGCTTTTAGTATTCGTTGATATAGTTCTTTTATCCTTGTCATTTACCTTACGCCTTTACAAATTGGTTCATCTTAATAGCCAGAAGGGAAGATGCTTCTTGCAATATGGCTTGCTGCTTAGGGCCTATGCTAGCAAAAGAGGCCATTTCGATTACAGCGATTGTTTTTTTCTCCACCACTAGCGGCATGAGTATCAGTGTATGTGGTTTCGATTTGCCCAAACCGGACTCAACCATGAAATAGTTCTCTGGAATTTCGTCAATTATTTGCATCTGCTGCTCGCTGGCAACCTGGCCATTCAAATTTTCGCCTTTTTTAAAACCTGTTGGTAATTTCTCAGTGGTAAGTCCATAACCAGCACAAAACTCAAAATTGTTGCCACCATCGGCCGAAGTATATACGATGCCTTGAACCAGGTTAAACCGGTTGGCCAGACTCACCAATATTTTTTTGGCATACGAATCGCTGTTTTTAAAGTTGCCTTGCGGAATAAGGGTTTTTGCCTGTTCCTGAGTATCGTCTACAACAGTTTCCTGCTCCTTGAGTTTTTCCTGTTCCAATCGAATTTGGTTAAGAAGGGCGGCACGTGCTTCTTCCGACTTTTGAGCGACATGTTCTTCGAATAATTTAAAGTCGGTTAATTTATAAAAAACAAAAAATAAATAGACAAGCAGGGCAATAGTTAGAATGGCAAATAATGCTGGGAAAACACCAAGCTTTTCCTTTCCGGAAACAAAAGCATTCCATGCCGCAATCAGGCTGGCCAGAACGAGCACGACTCCGGCGCTAAAGCCAGCAACTGCAATTTTTCTGTGTTTTACCTGAAGCATGTTAATATTTTAATTTTGATAAAAAACTAATAATCTGTTCTGTCGAAAATACATGATCGACCTTTGTAAGCTGCAAGGCCGATTCTGTCATTGTTTTAACCTCGCACTCGCGAGGGTCCTGCACAATGGTCAGCCCGCCTTTTTCGGCCACCACTTTTAAACCCATTGCACCATCGCGGTTGGCACCTGATAGTATAATCCCTACCAATTTATCGCGGTAGGCATTGGCGGCGGTGATAAAGGACAAATCAATCGAAGGTCTGGAGTGATTGATTGGTTCATCGGTGGAAAGTGCAATGCGGTTAGCTAATTCTACAAACATATGATAGTTCGCCGGGGCGAGGTAAGCCCTGCCAGGGCGAAGTGTATCCTTGTCGAGTGGCTCTTCAATAGGGATATTCGATTTGAGCGATAAGGCTTCGACAAAACCTGACCTAACATGCTTTAGCCGGTGAAGGCATAAAAGCACTGGCAAGGGAAATCTATCATCAAGCGAACTCAAAATTCGGGTTACTACCTGAAAGCTTCCTGCCGAACCACCTATTATTACTGCCTTGTACTTCACTAATTTACAACTTTATGTTGATTTTAATCTGCTTCGAATAAGCTCTTGCAAATTATATTTTACGTTTGTATACACTTTCGTTTTTATTGATCAGCTCAAAGGATGACCCCACTGCATTTACTGGCTTAATCTCCTCCATTACACCCACAACCAGGCTACCCGATGCCGACAATAACTGATTTAATCGCTCCAGAATTCGGGTTTGAAATGTAGGAGTATGGTAGATCATTACATTTCGGAACAAAATCATTTTATTGTTTTGTGGCGCTTTACTAAAATAGATATCATCGAGGATAAATTCTACAGATTTTATTAACGATGTATCGCGGTGCACTTCATTGTCAATAATTTTATAATAAGACTCGAATTCCTTTTCGCCATGAAAACGCTTGTAATTCTCGATAGAAACCTCAAGTTTTTTCATAGGATACCGACCACTTTGTATGTATTCGATGCTTTTTTTGCTGTAAACACTGGCATATATTTTTACCTTATCGAGTAGGTCCATTTCTTTTAAAAGTATGCATAGTGTATACAATTCTGCACCAGAAATGCATTGAGGTATCCAAATTTTAAAATTATCGAAATGCCTTTCGGTTAGTTTTGGAAAGTATTCTTCTCTCAACCACCTCCATAACGATGGATCGCGAAACATTTCGGTGGAAGGCACAAAAAAGTCGTACAAAAATTTATCAAAGAACTCAGGATCTTCTGAAAGGCTGCGAAATAAATTCTCTGAAGAAAGTAAGCCGTTTTTTGCAATTACTTTCTCAAGGTTATATTTAAAAGAAGTTAAAGCAAAATTCGAAAAGTCGTAATCATGTACTTTTTGAATAATCCTTATTATCTCCCGTATGTCAACAATTCCCAATTCTACCATGAACAGTTATATTTTTAACTTCAGGCGTTTATTTCTTCAATACTAAACAGATTCAGAACCTTATCTATATCGCCATTGGCAGTAAGCACTGGCGACAAATTGTATTTGTACTGGTATTTTTTCGATCCCTGATGAAGGGCTTCCGTGCGCATGATACTCTTTTTTGTTACTATCACTTCTTCGATAAATTCATCACTAATCAGGCTTTCTTCGGTAAACACATCGCGGTGCTTTTGGTATAAAACACGGTCTGCAGGTAAGCGCAGGAATGCAAGCAATCGCTCGTTTACATGACTAATTGTTCCGCTGGTATCGTATTCGAGAATATAAAAGCTTTTTCCTATGGCATCTAATAGCGACTGCATTTCCTGTTCGCGACGTGTCGATTCCTCCTGGGTAGCAATCAACTCTTCAAGGTTCTGACGCATTTCTTCTTCCTGCTCTGCCATCTCGGCGGCTTGTTGTTGCGATTTTCGCAGCAGCTCAGAAGTGCGCGAATTATTTCGTGCACTAATAATGGTCGAAGCAAGGCTTGAGGCAATGCTTGTAGCCAGCTCTATTTCAATTGCACTGAAAATTTTCAAGGTCGCCATCTCAACCACCCCCACCATTTCTTCGTTGGTCATAAGCGGAAGTAACAACAGATTGTTGGGTGGAGTGTCTCCCAAGCCAGATTTTATGGTGATATAGTTCTCTGGCAATTCGGTAAGGTTTATTACCTTTTTTTCTAAGGCACAGGTGCCAACAAGACCTTCTCCCAATTTAAGTGTTTTTTGCAGGTAGCGTTTGCGATCATATGCAAATGCCGACATCAGGTGGAGTTGATTTTTGTTTTGCTCGTCTAAAAGGAAAACGCTTCCCTGAAGAGCTCCCATGTATTTTACCAATTCGCGGATAAATGCATCGGCAAGAATGGTGGTATCGTGGCTGTTAAGTCGAAGAATTTCGCCGAATTTGGCCAAACCTTCGTTGGTATACCGTCGGGAACTGTTCTCAAGATCGTATTTTTTTTGTTCGTTTTGTGCCACACGTAACTTCTCCTGAAGGTCTGCTAAAAGCTTACCAATCACATCGTTTTCAGTGGTTGTCTGCAGTTTTGTATTCAGCTCATCCTTTAACATATCTTCAATAAAGGTCTTTCGGCTATTCAGAAGGCTTAACAAAGTCTTTATTTCGGCATAATAAGCATCAAACTCAAAAGGGCCTGAGTTGGGTACTTTTTGCGAAATATGCCCATTTGCAAGCGAATGGGTAATGGAATGCAACTGATGAACAGACCCCACCACGGTTCGCGAAAAACGAAGCATCACCAGAATGTATGCAGCCGTAAGCAAGAGCGCCATAAAGATGAATACCAGATTCCACCAATTGTGGTAGTGCTTTGTTTGACTCTCAAGGTCCTGTTTGAATCTTGCAAAGGTATCGTTTAGATTTCCGTAGCTTGTCTGAAGATCGGACAATTGCCCTGTATTGGTCGTTGAATTCAGTAAACGCTGGTCGATCAGGGCAATACTGCTCAACACTTCGTTTAATTCAGCAACTTCGTTCTCTAATGTTGCGATATCATATCGGCCTATAGAATAAAAAGCCATAAGCACATTGTCGCAGAAATCCTTCAAATTATTTAGTGCAATAGCAGAATAATCAAGCAAGTAGAGACTTACCAGGCCATTGAACTTGGCGGCCTGTATTCCATTATCGGGAGCCATGCTCAGTTCGTTGCTGATGGATTGAAATAGTCCGCTCGCCAGTTGAACTTTGCCACCATAGCTATTTCCCTTTTCTTTCAGACTAAGAATAACTTTGTTATAGCTAATAAGGTAATTTTGCAAAGCAACCGAGAGGCTGTCGTCAAGAGAAGCACGCTTAAAGTGTTTTCGCAGGTATCTTAAATCACCCAATTGACGAAGCGAATCACTGATACCCTCCATCAGTAAATTTTGGGCTGCAATAAGCTCATCGCAGGTGCGGTCGGAGAAATGAATGTCGGATTTCTGTAAAACATAGGCTTTGTCGAGGTTGATTTTTGCCACTGAAAGTTTCGATTCTATACCGGAGATATAAGATACTGCAATAAGGGTGTCTTTTTTCCGATATCCCGAGTAGAACATAATAAATATGAGCGTGGAGATGATAAGTACTGTAAAGATACTTTGCAGTAAAAACCGGGTAGAGATATGTTTTATTTTAATAGCCATAGAGCGACCAGCAATTAGTTCTTGTAATAAATATGACCCTTTTTCTGGTATTTAACAGAATACGATCCTAAAATAGTTTCGTGTAAGCCCAGTACCAGACAACCTGAATCGTAAAGATTGCGGTGAAAAAGATCGAAAACCTTGCCTTGAAGGTTGTAATTAAAATAGATAATCACATTTCGGCAAAAAATTATATCGAATTTCACGAAAAGACTGTTACTCTCCTTCACCAGGTCATGCTTTTTATAAATCGGTTTTTGTCGTAAAAAATCATTCATTTTAATGGTATCGGTAGCCTTATCAATGGTAAAATACTTGTCATAAGGCACTTCGTAATATTCCTCGTAGTTATAAGGGTTTTCCTTAATTACTTTGTCGAAATTATCGAGGTAACCGATATTAAAACGGTATTTGTATTCGCCATTCTGAGCCTGCTGCATCACGTCGCTGTTCAGGTCGGTTGCATAAATCTTCGCTTTGTCGAGCATTCCAAGCTCGTTCAAAATAATCATCATCGAATATACTTCCTGCCCGGTTGAACAGCCAGCATGCCAGATATTGATTGTGGAATTACTTTTTAGTTTCGGAAGCACAGCGTAGCGTATGGCGTGCCATACTTGTGGATCGCGAAAGAGTTCAGTAGTGTTAACAGTAATTTCCTTAACAATTCGCTCAACAAACTCAGGATCGTTCTTGATTTTATTAACCAAAGCAGTAATATTCAGCTTGTTGTCTGTTAAAACCTTAGCTAAACGGCGATTTAATGATTTTTCAGAATAATCACTGAAATCATATTTTGAGGACGTTTTTAGCGCAAACAAGAACAACTGAAAATCCTGTTCGGTTATTGTCATAAAACTCTGGTTAAAACTAATCTGTCAATCTATCCCTATTCCTGATATTAAATCTATTAAAACTTACCGAATAATTAAAATAAAAGTCGATTATTTTAAAATCGACTAACAAAAATTGCACTTTTTTAGCTCATCATTTTTAAAAGTTATCAAAAGTCTACAAGTCTTTACTGGTGCATGTTTTCAGAATATGTGTCTTTTCTTGAATTTTAAAAACCAGATTTGATCTGCCTAAGCGCAGGGAGGACTAATAAGAAAGGATTATTTGGCTATCGCAGCATGTGAATGAAAACAGACTTCAGCCGGTTGCATTCTGTTAGAAATTCCGGCCCATGTTAATCCAGCTAATGCTTGTCCGATGGCAAAAAATAAAAGGTTTCCTTCTCTGTGATGCGGTAATCGATGGCCTTTATTAAAATAAGTTGGGCGAAAATATTGATGGCAACCCGGCGCTTCATCTGGCAAGTAACAAGGTAGTCGTGCAGGGTTATTTGCGGACGCTCTCGAAGAAGTTGAAAAAGTGCCTGCTCCTGCTTATCGTATCGCACCAGCAATTTTTTATTGTGATGCCTGATTCGCCATGCTTCGAGCAAAACTGTGTCGGCCAGAAAATTCTGGTCAAAAACTCTTACAAAGGCTTTCAAAGAATCATCTTTCCACGGTGCCCGATGAGGTTTTTTTTTGCTTTCAGGAATCATCACTTCAAGCACCGTCTTTTCGTTGATTTTATGATGGCGAATTTTGTATTCCACCCGAGGTTTACAATACACATGAGCAGCTGCCTCGGCCATATATTCCTCTTCGTCGGTGCGAACCCCCACAATGTTGCCGTTATCCTTTACACCAATAAGCAATGTGCCACCTTGGCTATTGGCAAAAGCCGAAAAAGTACGGGCAATCTTTTTTGCATCAGAAATCTCGTACTTAAAATCAAGCCGTTGATGTTCCCCCTGCACAATCAGGTTATGGAGATATAGACTCACGGGATTAATGCTTTTTTGTGTAAAGGGTAAAGATAATGAAAGCTTTTAACTGAGGCTGGCTATGCAAAACAGAAACAAGAAATGATTTAAAAATTGAGTTAACCAATGCTAAGGAATAAAAAGCAAAAGAGGCTGTTTCATTCGAATGAAACAGCCTCTTTTCTTGTGGAGAATAGCGGAATCGAACCGCTGACCTTTTGACTGCCAGTCAAACGCTCTAGCCAACTGAGCTAATCCCCCAAAGTGGTTTTTGATATAGCGGCACAAAAATAGCTATTTTTCTGAAAAATAAAAGTGCTGTACCCAAAATATGTGGCAAGAAAATTGATAGAAAATAAAAACTTCAGCTTATACAAATTAATTTTGTTGTTCAGTAAGATTTCTTTATTTTTACGACCCTCAAATAATTCAATAATGGAACTAAAGAAGAGTAATGCCGCTAATCTGGAAAAGAAGAGAATTCTCTTTGCCGAATTCGGAATAGTTTTAGTACTTGCCATCCTGCTTCTGGCTTTTGAGTGGGGAGTATCCCTTAGCGACGATACCTCGCTTGGCAGTATTGAAGAAGTAGTAATGGAAGAAGAAATGGTAATTACACGCCAGCAACCTCTGGAGCAACCACCACCCCCTCCTCCACCTGTAGTAGTAGAAGTGCTCAAGATTGTTGAGGACAATGTAGACATCGAGGAAATAGAATTTGAAAGTTCTGATGCAGATCAGAACAGCCAAATGCAACTTGTAGTTTTCGAAGAAGAAGAAGAATCTGCCGAAGAGGAGGTTTTCGTTATCGTAGAAGACATGCCCCAATTCAAAGGCGGCGATTTGAATGAATTTCGTGCCTGGATCGGTAAAAACATGAAATACCCCGAAGTGGCTTCGGAAAACGGCATCAGCGGAAGGGTATTTGTTCAGTTTGCTGTTAATTCGAAAGGCGAAGTTTGCGATGTAGTAATTGTGCGTGGCGTTGATCCAGCCCTCGACAAAGAAGCCGAGCGTGTGATCAAATCATCTCCTAACTGGACACCCGGAAAACAAAGAGGCCGCCCCGTTAAAGTTCAATTTACTCTGCCAGTAGTATTTGTACTGCAATAAGCTTAGAATATATTTCTTTTTAAAAGCCTTCCCTTAGCATGGAAGGCTTTTTTTGTATATTTTCGGTTCAATAAACTTCAATTGCCATGAAAAAAACTTCCTTTATACTCGTATTGGGCACCTTACTAATGCTCTCATGCAAATCGCCCTCGAAATTACTCGACGACGGGAATTATGATAAGGTTATAGACCGATGTGTGAAAAAAATGTTGAAAGGCAATGCCAAAACCGAAGACATGCTCATGCTGGATAAAGCATACCAGCTGGCCAACCAGCAAGACAATGAATCAATTCGGCTTTTAAAATCCGAAGGCAGGCCCGAAAACTGGGAGAGTATTTATATGGCCTACAATCGGTTGGATTGGAGGCAAAAAGAAGTTAGAAAAGTACTCCCCTTCGAAGTAAAGGGAAAAGCTTATAACTACACCCAAATCGACTATACTCCTGAGTTGGTTGAATCGAAAAATAAAACTGCCGACTACTTTTATGCCCTTGGCAATCGGCTAATGGCCAACAAAACCAAAGAGTCGTACCGCAATGCCTACCATAATTTTGTGAGAGCCAAAGGGTATAACGAAAACGGATTCCCCGATATACTGGAACGTATCGACGAGGCTCAATACCTTGGAACCACCCGCGTGTTGGTAGAAGTGCGGAATGTGGCCAATGTGCAACTTCCCCCCGACTATTACGATAAACTTTTAAGTTTCAATACCTCTCAATTAAACTCCTCCTGGGTCGATTATTACATTGGCCGCACCGACCGCACCACGCAATTCGATTTTTTTATCAATATCGACCTGGTTAACTTCTTTGTTTCACCCGAGCGGTTTACCTCGACCGAATTTTTACGCACCCGCAGGATAGAGGATGGATATGAATATGTGCTCGACAATAGGGGCAATGTGCGTAAAGACAGCCTCGGAAACGATATAAAAGTGCCTAAATACAAAGACCTGAAGTGCACCGTTACCAAACGGGAACAAAAAAAAGAGGCTACAGTAGAGGTGCAGATTGAGTATTTCCAATCCTTACCGCGTAAGGTAATTAAACGCGAGCAGGTGGTTGCAAGTTCTGTTTTTGAACATGTATCAGGCAAGGCTTTCGGCGATACAAAAGCCCTCTTGCCCGAAGACTTAGAGCTAATAAAAAGAGATCCGGCTCCCTTTCCGGACGATATCTCGATGTTTTACAACTGTATTCCTGCCCTGCAAAAATCCATCGAAAACAGCATCAACCAAAACAGGTCGCTGATTTATTAAAGAGCTTTTAAGCCCATGGTTCTATTCTTCTTGCCTGCAGATCGCGTCAGAGATCTTTCAGGCAAGTGAATTATTGCTACTTTTGCAAATCTTATAACAGAGTTTTATTATGGCCGACATTTCCACCGCAAAGATTCGTGAAAAAGCTGTTCTGGTTGGAATCATCAATTCCGGCCAGGATGCCGTGCAGGTGAAAGAGTACCTCGAAGAACTGGCCTTTTTGGTAGAAACTGCCGGAGCCGACCCTGTGAAAATGTTTACCCAAAAAATAGATGCACCCAACTCTAAAACCTTTGTAGGCACTGGCAAACTAGAAGAGATTAACCAGTATATTAAAATTCACGAAGTGCAAATTGTCATTTTCGACGATGAACTCACTCCTACTCAGTTACGAAATATTGAACGGGAACTGGAAATCAGGGTGCTGGATCGAACCAACCTTATACTCGATATTTTTGCTGGAAGGGCTAAAACTGCACATGCCAAAACACAGGTAGAGCTGGCGCAATATCAATATTTACTTCCGCGCCTTACCCGCATGTGGACCCACCTGGAAAGGCAAAGGGGAGGTATTGGGCTCAGGGGACCAGGCGAAACAGAGATTGAAACCGACCGGCGTATTATTCGCGATAAGATTTCGAGACTGAAAGAACAGCTTGAAAAAATTGACAAACAAATGTCAACCCAGCGAAAGAACCGGGGGCGCATGGTGCGTGTGTCCTTGGTTGGGTATACCAATGTAGGAAAATCGACCATAATGAACATGCTGAGCAAATCGGATGTATTTGCTGAGAACAAACTTTTTGCGACCCTCGATACCACTGTGCGCAAGGTGATTATTCAAAATCTCCCTTTTTTGCTCTCGGACACGGTGGGGTTTATCCGAAAATTGCCCCATGACCTGGTAGAATCCTTTAAATCTACCCTCGACGAAGTGCGCGAATCCGATATTCTGTTGCATGTAGTTGATATTTCCCATCCGGGATTTGAGGAGCAGATACAAGTTGTGAATCAGACCCTTCAGGAAATTGGAGCAGCTGACAAACCAACGTATCTGGTGTTTAACAAAATTGATGCCTATCGCTACGATCATAAAGACGAGGATGACCTGGCGCCCCGAACCCAAAAACACTGGACCCTCGATGAGCTTAAAAATAGCTGGATGGGAAGGACAGAAATACCCTGTATTTTTATCTCGGCATTGGAGAAGAAAAATGTGGAAGAATTCCGGGAACTGCTATACAGCAAAATACGAGAAATTCACTCGGCCCGGTATCCGTTCGATAGCTTTCTGTACGAGGATGAATACTGAGAATACTTGCTTAAAACCCTATAGCTAAAGGGTATAAAAAAAGCACCTCTTTTCGAGTGGTGCTTTGTTTCTAATTTCCGGTTGCTTTATACCGTCATAATATCCTTTTCTTTCAACTCCAGAAGCTTATCGACTTTAACAATGTGTTTATCGGTGGCATCCTGTACTTGTGCTTCGGCATCTTTTTCCATGTCTTCGGCCAATCCTTCTTTTTTCATTTTTTTAAATGCCTCATTGGCATCGCGACGGGCATTGCGGATACTCACCTTAGTGGTTTCACCCATCTGCTTAATTTGCTTTACCAGATCTTTTCGTCTTTCTTCGGTTAGTATCGGTACATTAATCCGGATCATTTCGCCATTATTCATAGGGTTGAGCCCCAGGTTAGCAGCCATGATGGCCTTCTCAATCGGTTCTATCATCGACTTTTCCCAAGGCTGAATGGCAATGGTACGGGCATCGGGTGTATTGATGTTCGAAACCTGCGAAAGAGGTGTAAGTGAACCATAATAATCGACCATAATACCTTCGAGTACCGCAGGTGAGGCTTTACCTGCCCGCACACGGCCTAGTTCCTCGTCGAGGTGCATCACCGCCTTGTTCATCTTTTCAAAGGCGTCATCAAGGTATAGCTGAACTTCTTCTTCCATCTATTTTAAGTATTTAACTGGTTGGGCAAAATTAAAAAAAAATATTCCGCATAAAATAGCCTCGCCGTATTTAATACATAGTTTGATAAGACGGCAGAGGTGCTAATTGGTAATAAGGGTGCCTATGTTTTCTCCTTGCATCAGTTTTTCGAGATTACCCTTGGTATTCATGTCGAAAACCAAAATGGGCAGGTTATTTTCCTTGCACATGGTGAAGGCTGTAAGATCCATTATTTTTAGTCCTTTGCTATAAGCCTCATCGAAAGTTAAGGTATCGTATTTAACTGCTTTCGGATCTTTTTCAGGATCGGCGGTATAGACTCCATCGACGCGTGTTCCTTTCAATAAAACTTCCGCATCGATTTCAACGGCCCGAAGGGCTGCTGTGGTGTCGGTAGTAAAGAAAGGATTTCCCGTGCCGAAGGTAAATATCGCTGCTTCATCATGCTCAAATGATTTCAATACACCACGCTTCGAATAGCGAATGCCCACAGGCATCATGTCAATGGCAGTAAAAACCACCGATTTACCCCCAAGTTTTTCAATTGCCCCCTGAATAGCCAGGCCATTGATAACCGTGGCCAGCATACCCATGTAATCGCCCTGCACACGATCGAACCCAGCTTCCATACCAGAAATGCCTCTGAAAATGTTGCCTCCACCAATTACAATACCTACCTCTACCCCGTTGTCGAGTAATTGCTTAATCTGGCTTGCATATTCTTCGAGCCGTTCTTCGTCTATTCCTTGTTGCTTCGAACCCATTAGGGATTCTCCACTTAATTTGAGCAATATCCTTTTGTACTTATACATATTTCGATCTTTTAAAAATTCTGTCTAAAATAGCGTATAAAAAAGAGACAACAAAAAAAGAGAGCCTCAAGGAAGCTCTCTTTTTTTTGTTTTTTGTGCTCAAATATTATCCGGCAAGCGAATAACGCTTAAAAGCTGTAACCGTTAAATCTTTGTTGGCATTTTGAAGATACTGACGCACTGTCAATTTGCTATCTTTTGTAAACTCCTGGTTAAGCAGTGTGCTTTCTTTGAAAAATTTATTCACCTTGCCTTCGGCAATCTTGTCGAGCATATTTTCAGGTTTACCCTCCTTAATAGCTAATTCGCGGCCAATTTCTTTTTCTTTCGCAATAACCTCTGGAGAAACATCGTCTTTGTCGATGGCAATAGGACTCATGGCAGCAATTTGCATGGCCACGTCTTTGCCAATTTCAATGTTTACGGCAATGGACAAACCAACAAGGGTTGCCAGTTTGCTGCCATAGTGAATATAAGGAATTACCTGAGCGGCTTCAATTTTATGGAAAAGAGCCAGTTCTATTTTTTCGCCAATTACACCTATTTGCTCTACAATAAGTTCGTCGATGGTTTTACCTCCAATTTTCTGAGCTTTCAATGTATCAATATCCTTGCAATTTGCAGCAATGGCAGTATCGATAATGCTATTGGCTAATTTAACGAAATCGGCATTTTTTGCAACGAAATCAGTTTCGCAGTTAAGGGCAATCATATACCCCACCGTTGCGTTTGCATTGGTTTTAGCCAATACTACACCTTCGCTTGCTTCGCGGTCGGCACGCTTGTTGGCAACAGCCTGACCCTTTTTGCGGATTATTTCGATTGCTTTCTCAAAATCGCCATTGGCTTCGGTAAGTGCGTTTTTACAATCCATCATTCCGGCACCTGTCGTTTTCCTGAGTTTGCTTACATCTGAAGCTGATATTTCTGCCATATTAAATGTGTCTGTTTTTGTTATTATGCCTCTTCTTCCAATTCTTCTTCATCGACCTCTACGGCCTTTGTTTTCAAAGCTGATTTCACCACTGTCGCTAGAACCTTTTTTTGTTTGGCTGGAATGATTTCTTCCACTTCTAACGCATCCTCATCTTCAATAAGCGACTTGCGCGATGATTCCTTTTTGGCTGCTTTTTCGGCATCGCTGTCGGCAGTTTCTTTCTCACGCTCTAGTTTACGTTCACCTAAACCTTCTTGAATAGCCTGACAAACCACATCGGTAATTAATAAGATCGATTTGGCTGCATCGTCGTTGGCCGGAATTGGAAAATCAACTTTATTGGGATCGGAATTGGTGTCGACTATAGCAAAAACCGGGATATTAAGACGGTGTGCTTCGCGAATCGCAATGTGCTCTTTTGTGATATCCACAACAAACATGGCTGCAGGCAAACGGGTCAAGTCGGCAATGCTACCAAGGTTTTTCTCGAGTTTTGCACGTTGACGTGTAACTTGAAGCCGTTCGCGTTTCGACATGTTTTCGAAAGTGCCATCTGTAGCCATTTTATCGATGGTCGACATTTTCTTCACGGCCTTTCTGATTGTGGGGAAGTTGGTTAACATTCCACCAGGCCAGCGCTCGGTTACATAGGGCATATTTATTTGCTTCACGCGGTCAGCAACAATGTCTTTAGCCTGTTTTTTGGTAGCCACAAAGAGGATTTTACGTCCTGATTTGGCAATCTGCTTCATGGCATTGGCTGCTTCGTCGAGCTTAATAATGGTTTTCTGTAGGTCGATAATGTGAATACCATTGCGCTCCATAAAAATATAGGGAGCCATTTGTGGATTCCATTTTCTTTTGAGGTGACCAAAATGTGCACCTGCATCTAATAACTGTTCAAAAGTTGTTCTTGGCATATGAGTATTTGTTTACATTCACTAAAATCAACCCCGGAGTAGTCTGCCTTTGGCAAAGTCTCCGTGGGTTTGGATACTAAACATCTGGTTAAATAAACTCTAACGTTTACTAAACTGGAATCTCTTCCGTGCTTTTGGACGACCTGGCTTTTTACGTTCCACTTCGCGAGGATCACGGGTAAGCATTTTATTTGCTTTGAGAATTTGCTTGTTGCTTTCGGCATCTAATTCAACCAGTGCACGTGCAATGGCTAAACGAAGCGCTTCGGCCTGCCCTTTAATACCACCACCATCGAGGTTTACGTTAATATCGTATTTGTCAAGGTTGTTGGTAAGTTGCAGGGGCTGACGCACTACATATTGTAAAATTTCCAGCGGGAAATATTGTTTGTAATCGGTCTTGTTTACGATGATATCACCCTTACCCTCTTTTAGGTAAATACGGGCAACAGCTGCTTTTCTTCTACCAATGGTGTTCACTAATTCCATGATACTTATTTAATACTGTTTAAGTTCAATTCTTTGGGCTGCTGAGCTTCGTGCGGGTGCACGCTGCCTGCATATACAAAAAGGTTTTTACTCACTGCATCTCCTAAACGGTTTTTAGGAAGCATTCCTTTTACAGCCTTTTCAATTATACGCTCTGGTTTTTTGCGCAGTAATTCTTCGGGAGTTTCAAAACGCTGACCACCAGGATATCCTGTATAACGCACATATACTTTGTCGGTAAGCTTGTTGCCAGTGAGTCTTACTTTTTCGGCATTAATTATAATGACATTGTCTCCACAATCGGCATTGGGGGTAAAACTTGGTTTCATTTTTCCACGCAACACCTTGGCAATTTTCGTCGAAAGACGACCCAACACTTCGTTTGTGGCATCTACTACAAACCACTCTTTATGTGATGTAGCCTTTGTTGCCGACTTCGTTTTATAACTTAGTGTATCCACTGTTTTTTGATTTTTATTAATACCTTGCTATTCTGTTATGTATACCACCCTTAAATAACGGAGTGCAAAAATACAATTATTTTTATGAAATAAACAAACGATTCACAATGAATTTTATAGGACTATTTTATTTCTGCGTCTTCCCTTCAAATCTGGCATAAGCATACTTTCAAAAAATAATTATCTTCGACAACTTGTAAAATATTGTCTTACTACCGCCTTAATATGTTCGGGAATCAAACGCATCGGCTTGTTTTTCTTATTGGTATATCTTTGGTGGCGGTTTCCTTACCCTTTTCTCCCTTTCTTTTAAGTCTGGGCCAATTTATCCTGGCAGGCAACTGGCTTCTTGAAGGCGACTTCAGAAGAAAATTCCAGGTTTATAGAACAAGACCTTCTGTTTTATTTATCCTTTCCTTTTATCTCATCCATTTGCTGTGGCTAATTCCTACCAGCAATTATAGCTATGCCCTGCACGACCTAAAAATTAAACTGCCGCTGTTGGTTTTTCCTGTAATTATAGGCACCTCTGTTCCCCTTTCTTTCAAAGAATTTAAAATAATCCTTCATCTCTATCTGGCCTCCATGGTATTGGCTACTTTCCTAAGCGCAACCATCTACTTTGGCCTTCGTCCAGACGAGGTGGCCGACAACAGAAATTCATCCCTGTTTATTTCGCACATTCGTTTTGCCTTGATGACGGTGCTTGCTTTTACAATTGCAGCAGCCGCCCTATTCAACCTGGCTAACCTACGCCTGATTTCGAAATATTTTTACCTTATAGCAGTGCTCTGGCTTTTGGTTCATATTCTCTTTATAGGTGCATTTACAGGCCTGGTTATAGCGGCTTTTCTCTTCCCAATTCTTTTATACTATGGATTGAAGCAAGTCCGGAATAAGGCTTTAAAGGTGTCAATTCTTTTGTTGGGCATTTGTGTCACAATCTCTATAATCGGATATTTATCCACTAGTCTGTTGCGTTACCTTGACCGACAGGAAACTGACTTTGCCCTTTTGCCCAAACAAACTATCAATGGAAACCCCTACCAGCATTATGTCGATAACAATAGTTACGAAAATGGGAACAGGGTATGGATGTTGATTTGTGAGCTTGAACTCGAGCAAGAATGGAACAAGCTAAGTTCGTTCAACTATCAAGGCAAAGACAACAAAGGTCAATTGTTGCGCACGACTTTAGTGCGCTATATGGCTTCGATGGGCATACCCAAAGATTCGCTGGGAATTAGTCAACTAAGTCCCGAAGATATTAAAATGATAGAGGAAGGATATACCAATTACCTTTTCAAAAAAAAGTGGTCGGTTTATGCCCGGCTTTACGAGCTCTTTTGGGAAACAGAGCATTACATCAAAACAAACAACCCCAGTGGTCACTCTCTCAGTCAGCGGGTTGAAATGGCCAAAAACGGCCTTCATGTAGCTGCCAATCATTTATGGTTTGGCACTGGAACTGGCGATGTGAATGATGAAGTAATGAAGCAATATCAGAATAGTAAAACCTTGCTCGAACCCAAATGGTGGTACCGGCCACACAACCAATATATCACACTTTTTATTGCTTTCGGGGTGGTTGGCTTTTGCTTGCTTGCTTTGAGTTTTATTGCTGCCATTTATTTCGAAAAGAAAAATACAGACTTTTTATTTATCAGTTTTATATTCATCATTCTCCTGTCGATGGTGAGTGAAGACACCTTCGAAACCCAGGCAGGGGCAAGCTTTTTTGCCTTCTTTCTTTGCCTGTTTTTGCTTAGGTCAGCATACAATGAAAATACGCTTTCCGATGAGCCGGCTAAACCGTGAGTTCTTTACCCGCGATGTACTCGAAGTAGCCCCTGAATTACTGGGTTGCAAGATTATTGTTAAGGGCCCGATAGGACTTCAATCCTACCTCATTACCGAAGTAGAAGCTTACCGTGGCGAAGAAGACCTGGCCTGCCATGCAAGCAAGGGCAAAACACCCCGCACATGCGCCATGTACATGGAAGGCGGACATTTGTATGTCTATTTTATCTATGGCATGTATTGGATGCTTAACATTGTAACCTCACAAGCAAACAATCCGCAAGCTGTATTAATAAGGGGTTTAATGGGATGTAAAGGACCCGGCAGAGTGGGCCGCCTGATAGGCATTGACAAAAGCTTCTATGCCGAAGACCTTATTTCGTCAGAAAAAATATGGCTTGAAGCAGAAAAGCAAGTAAAGGCAGATGAAATAATTCAAACAAGCAGAATAGGTATTGATTATGCGGGCCCGGTGTGGAAAGAAAAACCCTGGCGCTATTTGTTGCAATCAGGAATTGATTAAATTCGTTCACAGAAAGTGTAGTTATGATCTATTGGAACACCCCTCGCTTTATTATCAGGCTGTTTAACAAGCTCGAATGGCATTATAGCCGTTCTGAAAAAATCATATACCTCACTTTCGACGATGGGCCTACGCCTGAAATAACTCCGCGTGTGTTGGAAATATTAGCTTCTCACAAAGCGAAAGCTACATTTTTCTGCCTTGGCCGGAATGTGGAGCGCCATCCGGAGTTGCACCGGCAGATTCTTGATCATGGTCATGAAGTAGGTAACCATACCTACAGTCATCTGAAAGGATGGAAAAGTTCGCTAAAATCCTATATACAGGATACCAGCCTGGCAGCCCAACTGATTCACTCCCAACTTTTTCGACCTCCTTACGGTCGTATTCGCAGTAACCAATTGAAGTACCTTTCGAAACAATACCGAATTATTATGTGGGATGTATTAAGCCACGACTACAATACACGTCTGCCAGCAAAAATGTGCCTTCGAAATGTAATCCGCAGCACACGAAATGGTTCGGTGGTGGTATTTCATGATTCTAAAAAAGCCGCCCCCACCCTGCTCTACACCTTACCCCTCTTCCTGGAGCATTTTACACAAAAAGGTTTTATCTTTAGGTCAATCGTCTGATGCCTCTAATGCCTGCACAGCTCGAAGATTTGGGCATTGTTTTCTTTACCGCCGAAACTTATCCTTCCTTTGCCGGTGGAGGAAGGCATGCTTTTTACCTCGCCCGTTACATGGCGCAGCATGGAGCCCGGTGCACCATAGCCACGCTCAATTACAACAAAACCCTTATTAAATGGGAATTAAAAGATGGCGTTTCCATACGCCGAATAAGCTATTGGAATAAAAATCTGTTTTTAAAACTGCTTTCCCTGCCGCAATTATTTTACCAGGCTATCCGTCTGGTGGCTAAGAACAAAGTGGTTTTTGTATATGGTCGATATTTCCTGTTGTACCTCATCCTTATCGCTTGTGCAAAACTATTAGGGCGGAAGGTGATTTATCGCTCCACGCTGGAGGATGACGATGATTTACCCGCTTTGATAAAACGCCCGCTAGGTTTTAGTAGCAAGCTTATTCTTCGCCACATCGACCTATATCTTGCCATCAATGAGCCATTCGAAAAAAGCTGGAAAAAGGTGTTTGCTGAGCGTGTGTCGGTTCTTCAATGTCCGCAGGGTTTCGATGCTGCTTATTTTCATCCACAAATTCGCAAAGAGAATAAACAGGCACAAAAAGAAATCCCTTTGATTCTGAGTAATGCCATTTTAGTAGAAAGAAAGGGCTATCGCACTCTTTTTGAAGGCCTGGCTTCCCTTCCCTTCGATTTTCGGTACCGTATCATTGGCCAATACATCACTGACCCATATCACCGGAGTGCTGAAGAAGAGCAGGAACAGATGAACACACTTTATCAACTCGGAAAAACATTACTTGGCGACAGGGTGGAATATTTAAATACTGTGGACGATATCAGGCCTCATCTTGCCGAGGCCGACTTGTTTCTCTATGGAGCCGTTCAGGATGGCATGCCCAATGCTGTTCTCGAAGCTTTGGCGGTGGGTCTTCCGGTTTTGATGCGAAATTGCAAGCTAGACAGTCAGCTTTTCAAGCCAGAAGTTACCGTGATCGAATTCGAAACATCTGTAGAACTTTCTAAGCAGCTCATGCGTCTCAAGACGGATCGTTTCACTCTCGAAAAAATCGGACAAAACGCCGTCCGCTATCTGCATAAAAACTATACTTTTGAAACAATAGTGCCCCGGATTTTTGAACTTATCGCGTGCAAAAAAAACAAGTAATATTAATTAATGCCGCTACGGTAAAAATTGCCGGCGGACTCATTGTCGCCTTCGATATGGTGAAATGGCTTGTCGAAGCAGGCACTTACGAGATTGTGGTGGTATGTCCTGATCTTAAAAAATTCAGGCGGTTTGAATCGTCCTGTCGGTTGATTTTTACCCCTGCTCACCTGCTCCGGCGAGTGTTTCGCCTTTGGCTCGACTGGGTTTGGTTACCAAAAACTATCCGGAGGGTCAGCCCTGAACTGATTATTACTCTCGGAAACCTGCCTGCCCGCAGCCACTTCAGACAAATAATGTTTAACGACAATGCCTTTGTAACGGAGAAAAGCCTGGGTTCAATTCCCCTCCAATTAGGCGAGCGCGTGAAACACCGCCTAAGAAAATGGATGTTCTTGCGAAGGATGCGTTTTCTAAATCTGATTGTGGTGCAAACCCACACCGAGCTGAATAAGTTGCTTGCGTTGCCGGGTTTTCATCTTCCTGCAAAAGTACTATCTCCCTTGTTGCCTTACCATTTACACGAAAACCACGATACCTTTCCGCTGCCCGAAAGAAGTACCCCAGCAATCCGACTTGCCTGTGTATCGTACTACTGGAGCCACAAGAACCTCGAAATACTTAGCGAAGTACTTAATCTGGCCCATAAGCAGCAAGTGGCCTTGCAGATTGTGTTTACCCTCAATGAAAAAAAAGTGCGTGGCGGAAAAAAACTGGTAAAGAAACTCCAACCCTGGCTGAACAATGGATCTGCAATAAATGTGGGTAATATTGCTGCCAGCCGCGTAATAGCGCTGATCGACCAGTGCGATGGCGTGGTCTTGCCAAGTTTGGTCGAGACCTTTGGACTCAACTGCCTCGAAGCATGGTTTGCCGAAAAACCATATTTTGTATCGGACCTTGCTTTTGCTCGCGAGGTATGCGGCGATGCAGCTGTTTACTTTAATCCGCTCGATGCTTCCGATATAGTGAACAAAATTGTGCAAACATTTGGCAACGAGGCCATTGTGAAAAACCTCAAGGCCGAGGGGCGAAAAAAAATCACCCAATGGAATCATGATGCGGAATACCTCGAACTGCTCCAAGAAATTATGGTCTCATGAAGTTTGTTTTTTTATCTTACCTCAACCGCTCGGGTTCTACCTTTTTAGTGAACCAATTAAGCAAACTGCCGGGAGTGCTGGTTTGTCCCGAGGCCGACATCCTTTTTGAGCGCTTGCTCTGTGGCCCCAAAGAGATGCTTTTTCCTGCAGAGTCAGGAAAAATTGTTGCTTCCCTAAGAAACGACCCAAAGTTTTCTGTGTGGAAATTAGACCTTTCTCCTTTTGAAAGATATAGCGGCACGCGCTTCGATTTGTTTCAGCAAATTCTGATTTCCTTTGCCAATACTCATACGCAAAAAGCGGAAATCGTGCTTTTTAAACACAATTATCTTTACAGTTTGTATAGTCAAATAGACAATAAAGATGATGTGGTTTTTCTGAGTCTGCTTCGCCACCCAGCAGCCATCTATGCCTCTCAGCTAAAAACCATTTCACCAGCTACAGGCAAGGCGATGAGCAGGAATCCTCTGGCACTGATCGATCAGTGGAACAGTCTGCTTCATTTTGTCACTTCCCCACAAACACAAGAGTGCCATGCGCTAATTCTTTATGAAGATCTGATTGAAAAGCCCGTAGAAACCATGAACCGGATTTGCAGCCTGTTTTCGGTTCGGGCACACTGGGAAGACTTACTCCAACAACCCGGAAAAGTAGCCGATTGGCTTCCTTACGAATACAGGGCCATGCACCTCAACATAGACAAGGAACCAATCGTCGAAAAAATAGATCGATGGAAACAAGAGCTCAGCACAATGATGAAAAACCTGCTGGCTAAATACATGAACAAGAACCCATTTTATACTTTTACCTCCACCAAACAGAACAGCACGCTCCTATTGTGCTATGCGCTTTTTTACCGTTTCGATCGAAAAAGAATGTGGTGGAAAGACAAACTAAAACACTTATTTCAACATGGGGTTTAAAACTTCTAAATTGGCTATTCGCTTAAGAAACAGAGGAGCTCTATATAAATTGTGGTTAAATTTTTTAGGCCTGGTGCTCCCTGTAAATACCCATGAGTTAAAAGGGTTTTTGCTCTTTGTTGGTTATCCCCGTTCGGGCAGTAGCACTCTGGGCTCCCTGCTCGATGCCCACCCGCAAATTATAGTGGCACACGAGTTAAATGCTTTAAACTATCTAAAAAAGGGTTTTAGCCGCAAACAGATCTTTACTCTTCTAATCCAAAATTCGAAAAAATACGCCCGCTCCGGACGTTTTAGCTCGGGATATCCGGGACTGGTACCCGGCCAACACAATGGAAAATCAAACTGTCTGAAAATTTTGGGCGACAAAAAGGCCGGTGGTACTTCCCTGGCGCTTGGACAAGATGAACAGTTGCTCCCTCTACTTCAGGATAAAATTCAGTTGCCTGTCAAGTGCCTTCACCTGGTGCGGAATCCCTTCGACATGATTACAACCCAGGCCTATGGTGGAAACGAAAAAAAAGCACCTCTCACGCAAGATGGCATCCAGCGGGCCATAGGGCTTTGCTTTAAAAAATTCGAAACCATCCATAAGCTGTCGGAGCAAAAAACATTTTCTGTGCACACACTCCGGCACGAGGATTTGCTGAAAAATCCTGCACTGGAATTGTCGGCAATTCTTTCTTGGCTCGAAACAGACCCCGATAATGCCTGGCTCGACGCCTGCTGCAGCCAACTTTATACCCAGCCACACCGAAGCCGCAGCAGGTATAACTGGAGCAGCGAAGAAAAAGAACAGCTAATGCAGCAAATTGAGAAATACCCCTTCCTGCACGGATATACGTTTGAAACCTAAGGGCTGCAGGAAATCACTTGCGGGGTAATAATTAGCTGCTTCAAACTTGCGCCATCGCAAGGTTTTTCGATTCGAAAATGACTGTTTTGCTTGACTCTGTAAAAATGAATATAGAGGGCTTCCCGGCCGGATATCTCGTCAAGCAGCTTTCCGCTCTTAAAAACCACCCTGTAATTAGTTTGGCCCCGCTGAAAAAAGTACTCGTCGCTCAGCATAAAATCTCCATATTTCACTTTTACATCAGCGGCAGAATTTGCAAGATCGTTCAGATCGTTTACAGCTCCAGCTTTGAGGCATGAAGAATGAAAAAACGATTTCAATTTAAAAACTACACCTTGTCCGGCCGGCCGGCCATTTTCTTTAAACCGCTCCGAAAAACTAAATACATAATAGGGATTCCGCAGTATCTTTTCCCAGTTGTCGGAACGGGAATATAAAAACCGCATCGTGCGGGTATTCTTAAAAAGGGTAAAATTGCCGGCAAAAGAATCTTTTCGTGCCGTAATGATGTTATAGTTTTCAAAATCCTCCTCGCGAAGCCAGCTTTCGATGGGTCCCATCACCATATCCAGGTCGGTGTAAGCCCAAAAATCGGCTCCGGAAAGGTATTCTTCAAACAGATGTCCGTAAAGAGGCTTATAGTCGCACAATTTATAGGGATAAGGAAGCGATAGATTGAGTTTAAGCTTTTCCCTTGTAAGGCGCATGAAATCGTGGCGGCTCATCGGAATGTACTTCACATTGGCAGGAAAGTCGAAAGAAGGCCTGCGGTCGGCAAAGAATAAAAAATCAACCTCCGGATTTAACTTGCACGAAATAAAAAAGTATTCAGCCAAGGCAGGTAGCCGGCCAAAATAAATCAGTATGATCCGTATCTTTTTCATCTCGAAAAGCGGTTTTTCAATGCAGAAGCCAATCGCTGAACCTTCAGGTAAAAACCCAAAAGCTGGTGTTGATTCTTTCCAAGGTAGCGCCAGGGTCGTTGACAATTTACTACCTGCCGGAAATCGATGTTTTCGTTGTAAAAACTTCTGAAAAGCCTGTAGAGGGTTGGTTCTGCCCGAAGGGTTTGAATATCGTGATAATGCGCTACCCTGGCTCTGCTGTTGAGCTCAGCCCTGCGACGAACCGGAAAATTCATTTCTTCGCCCAGTGCTTGCACTTTATAGGGCTGCCTTGCCAGCACCAGCGAAAGGGCAAGCTGGTCGCGATGAAAAACATCGAATAACTTAGTTTGATGTTGTGCGGAGTGTGACAGGAAGATAAATTCCTCTTCCCACTGCTGGGCAAGTATCTGGTGCAGGCCCGCACGCATCCACAAAACGCCAGAATTAAAATAGGGTATCACCTCTTCGCGGGTTACGGTGGTTTTAATTCTATCTGGGGGTAATTTCAAACCTCTTCTCCTAAACAATCCCTGCCAGTTTACCTTAGGTGCGGCATCGGCAGGTTTCATGGCCAGGTCGAATTCGCCACTAAAATCCGGCAATTCTCTCAGCAGTAAAGTATCGCTATCGAGAAACAAAACGGCCCTATGGGTTTCGAGCTGCGGAAGGGCATAAAACTTATTGCTCATGGGGTCGCCCGATTGGATTCGTTTACGTGATTCTAAAAATGGGTTCGAAAAACTCTTCACATTAATTTGAAGCGATTGGAACAAACGGATACTTTGCTTTTTTATGCCGGAGAAATGCGTTTCGGGAATAAAAACATGTGCCGCTCCATCATAATGTTGCCGCAAGGTAAACGCCAGCAACAGCGATTTGATTTCGAGCTCCCCAGGCTGGCAAATAAATACGATTTCGATATCCTTCATGGTTAATCTGTTGTGGACAAGGGATAACCAAATTCTTTCATAGCAGGCAGACGATAATTTTCCATTATTCGCTGATTCGACTCCTTGTATTGTCTGCAGAAATCGGTTAAATAGCGTTTTGCCCGCGAGGGTATATACCGATTATTGCCTTTCGCCCGGCGTGAAGAATATAACCTGGGTAAATGAAAAAAATAATGTTTAAAAGGAATGCCATAGCGGGTGAAATGGTTGAGCATACGGTAAAAAATAAGCTGACCGGGAGATAACCCACGATTCGATGCCCCTTGAAAAGGCTGGTGTATGTCGACTGTGAAGTCAATATCGGCATTCATTTTAGACAGAAATTCTTTCGGATCCTGCCGGAACGATTCGTACAAATATACGTGCAGCTTATCCTTGCCCGCCCTATTGGAAAGGTGCTCAAGATAAGGTTCGAAATTGGCAAATAGTGGCGAAAAAAGAAATAGCTCTTCGAGCCTGCTGGCAGGTTTTAAAAAGCGTTTGAGCGAATAGGTTCCACCCTTTTTTACATATTGCGAATAAAGCGAAAAAAGGTACTCGGGCTGATTGCGTAAAAAAACCACATATTCGGCGTCGGGAAAAAGATCCACCAGCCGATCGATCGATTCGCGGAAGAACCAATGGTTAACCTGTCCGCCCCGTATGTTGCCGGTAATCATTTCTTCCGAAATAATTATATTCTGATTCTGCGGTATCTCAGTTAAAATGTTCTCTGGCTTAAAAGTCAGGGGAGATTCGTGAAAAAGCGAGGGGTTTAGTATCTTTCGAGGGAGAAAGGTGTAATTTTCCACCCTTGGAAAATATTCGTGCTGCAACCAGGTGCTTGCGGTTCGCGGAAAACCAATATGTACAACGATTTTTGCCACCCTGATGCGAAAGATATGGAGTTTGTTGCCCCTAAAATACAACAAAAGCGCTGCCTTGCCACCATCAGCAGCAAAGATTATTGGCCGGGAACCCGGCAGATGATAAAAAGCTTTTTGCATTATAACCCCTGGTTCACTGGCGATATCCTCATACTAACAGAAGATGTCCTTCCTCGATTTGCCTTTAAAAACCACGCTTTACGCTATCAGGCACCTTCGGCAGCACTGGCAGAAAAAATTGAATTACTTTGCCAGACCATTCCTCCTTATCGCCTCTTAAGCCCCCGCTTTTTTGTGCTCGATTTGTTTCTTCCGACGGAATACGAAGAAATCCTTTACATCGACAGCGACATACTTCTTACTGGCAGCATTGAACCAGAGCTGCTTTTTGCCCACAACATCTCCATGGTGCCCGACCCCTGGCATTTTAGGGGTTACAGGCGCAAACGCAACAATTTGCAAAAGATACAGTCGGAAATTGCCGGGACTGATTGTTATCTGACTTTTTACAATTCTGGATTGCTAGGCTTGCGCTACCCGCTTTTTTCGCTGGAAACACACCATGGTTTGCTTCGCAAAGTCGATGCAGGTTTTCTGGGCCAATTGGACGATCATCTGGCCGATGAGCCTATTCTGAATTCTTATTTTGAAGGAAAAATAAATGCCTTGCCCCAGCATTTGAACTGCCCGGTACACCTGCTTACGGAAGGGTTTGCCGAAAAGCTGCCTGCCGGCTTGCATTTTACAGGAAAAAATAAACCCTGGAAACCTGCCAGCTGGTGGAAACTACCCCTGCGAAACATCTCTTATCTGTATTACCTTTGGCTGTGGGTTAAAATAAGGCTTATTGCCCGGTATTAATCATTTACCAAAAACCTGATAAACCCTGGTTGTTTCTAATGCCAGGATCAGTAAGCTTATAAACAATCAAATACAATGACCATTAGAATATTTTTGTAAATTTGGCTCTATGAAACTGATTGATCAACATATTTCTGAGTTAAATAAACTATGTGAACTATATCATGTATCGGAACTCTATGTGTTTGGATCAGTTGCTAAGGGTAAGTTTACCGACAACAGCGACATCGATTTTTTAGTTCGCTTCTCAGGTGTTGATCCGTTAGATTACTTTGATAATTACATGGACTTCAAGGACAATTTATCAGTTTTGTTTTCACGAGAGATTGATTTAGTTGAGATACAAACTATAAAAAACCCGATTCTTAAGCGTTCTATTGACAGAGATAAGATTATACTTTATGGACGAGAAGATTCTAAAATGGCTGTATGATATTAAATCTGCAATTGACGAGATTGAAGGATATTTCAACGATTTTCCAAAGGATTTCAAACAATATTCGACTAACCTGATTCTTAAACGGGCTGTAGAACGTGATTTAGAAATAATTGGAGAAGCAGTTAATCGGATAATAAAACAAGACCCTAATTTCCCAATTGACAACGCTGGTAAAATAGTCGGTTTGAGAAACCAGATTATCCATGCCTATGACAACATTTCGGATGAAAACATTTGGGCGATTATTCAAAAGTATTTGCCGTTACTAAAACAAGAAGTGATTAAACTCATTCAAGAATAGCACTACAAACAACCCGCGGTCATAAAACATGCCGAGGACAGCGATATGAAAGCATTTATTCATGCATTATAGTTTGTAACTGAAGATATGAACGCATCTCCTAAATTCGGCATGTTTCATAACCCTCTCCACTAGAACAGCGCTGCCTTTGGACTTTGCTTTTTATGTCAGGTGTATTTATCAGAGGCTAAAAGAAGGTTTGTAAACTGGCATTAACCATTCGCCAAAAACCTGATGCACTATAGTTAGCAAAAATGCAGGAGTTGCTCTGCGAATAGGAAAATTATATCTTTACAAAAAAAGAAAATGGCGAGCATAGCAATTACAAATAAAACTCTTGATAAGTACTTTGCTTTTCTGAGTAAATTTGATACAAATTCAAAAAAGAGATTAATTATCAAGTTGACAGAATCAATGGAATCAAAGGATGATAATTCGTTTGATTTAAAAAGTTTGTTTGGTGCTTGGGAAGATTCAAGAGATTCTGATGAGATAATTAAGGAAATTAGAGACTCCAGAGTTAATAGTAAGGATATTGAATCATTCTAATGAAGTATTTACTTGATACAAATATTTGCATTCATTTCTTTCGGGGAAAATTCAACCTAATTGATAAGCTAGAAAGCATTGGATTACAAAATTGCGCAATTTCTGAAATTACACTGGCTGAATTGGTTTTTGGCGCAGAAAGCAGTGAGAATCCAAAGAAAAATCATAAAATTATAGACAAATTTATTACCCAAATAACCATTCTGCCAATATTAGATTCGATATACAAATATGGCAAGGAGAAGGCAAGATTACGGAATGCTGGGCTAATGATTAGCGATTTTGATTTATTAATTGGATGTACTTCAATTGAAAATGGATTAATTATGGTCACAGAGAATATCAAGGAATACGAAAGGATTTCTGAAATCAAAATTGAAAACTGGGTGAAAAGACCATAATTTGCTCATTTTCTAACCCCCAACTGGCGCAAGTTTAGCCTTGCTTAGCTCCGTTTAATTCCTCGAACCTTAAACGGTTTCGGTCGGATCAGAGGTTTGTCTTGAAGAACTCTGGGATGGCTCGTAAATAAAGTAGGTGTAAACTAATAGCTTTTCACTTCGCTAACCTCCCACAAATCCCTACCATCCGCCGTCCGTACAGCGCTGCCTTTAGAATTAACCCTTTTATTAGGTATTTTTATTAGAGTAAAAGATACATCCGTAGCCAATCCAAGTATATCGGGGCTTTCTGTCAAATTCTCCTTACATTCCGTCAAAAGACCTCTATCACAATGAAAAGGCCTGCTTTCTTTGCTGCATAAAGTACGAAATGATTACCTTTATATTTGTTTGCCGTAAAAGAGCAAACCAATAATTTTAACAAGCGTTTAATTACCACATTTAACCCATAAGCCTATGAAAGCTTTCTTTACCCGTATAAGCCTGCCTGTTTTGTTTCTTCTTCTGTTTACCCACTTTTTGCAGGCACAGGGCTGGCAATACAGCCAACACCTTTCAGTTGCTGCTAATAGTGCTCAACCCCGCGGAATAACCCTCGATAGCGATACCAATTTATATTTAACCGCCTTTTACAGACCAACCGCTACTTTAATCGGACCACATGGCAGCAGAACATATGCAAACGCAGGCAACCAGGACATACTTCTGGCTAAGCTTAGTTCATCTGGTGATACAATCTGGACTCAACGCATTTATGGCACGCAAAGTGATTACCCGAGAGAAGTAGCTATTGACAATAGCAACAATCCTTATATAACCGGCATCTATCGGCAGTCTGCCTTAACCATTCAGGATCAGATATTGCCTAACCCTCGAACCGAACGACCAACTGATTTGGGTTATGATATTTTCCTGGCACAATATACCAGCAATGGCGGCAATGTTTTTGCCCGCAGGGTAGCCTGGGGACCGCTGGATGACGAAGTCGATAAAATTGCCGTAGATGCCTCCAACAATGTATACATGACAGGAACCTTTTACGATAGCCTTTTCTTTGAGGGTGATACCCTTACTACGCCTACTCCGGCCGATAAACATATTTTTATTGCCAAATTCAAGCCCAATGGCGATTTTACCTGGGCAAAAGCACTTCCCCAAGATACTACAACCGGCGATTTGCTAGACATTGTGGTACATAACTACAACGAGATTTATGTAAGCGGCTTTTTTATCGGATCTTTGGATTTCGATGGTACCATTCTTACCAGCCAGGGTAAAAAAGAAGATATTGTATTGGCCAAAATGGACAGTGCCGGCACCTTCGAATGGGTACGTCAGGCAGGGTCGGTCAATACGGCCGACCGGGCCAATGGGCTCACCACCGATGCCGAAGGCTCGGTATATATTACCGGATACTTCACCGGCACGGCCGATTTTTCCGGCACACAGGTCGTTTCAGCAGGTGCTACGGATATGTTCCTGGCAAAATACAACAATTCCGGCGCCTTGCAGTGGGTTTCAAGGAATGGTGCGGCTGGTACAGATATTGCCTATGGAGCAAAAATCAGGGAAAATCTCCTGCAAACCACCGGTAACTTTGCCGGCACGGTAAGCTTCAATAATAAAACCTTAACAACGGGTGATACTACCAACCGCAACGCCGGATTTTTTGTGTACGATTTAAATGGCAACCCAATAACTGCCCAGGATGTACCAGACAAAGGTATAAGAAATAATACAGAAAGATATGAAGACAGAGGGGAGTATATTGAATTCGACCCCGCGGGCAATACCTACATTGCTGGCTGGTTTCGTTCCGATTCCCTTTTTCTGGGCAAAGATACCCTGCTTAATGGAAACCTCGTTAGTAATGCTTTTAACTTATTTCTTGCCAAATACCAAAACCCCTTTTCAGCCACCTTTTCCCAAACCGGGAACCTGGCATGCAATGGCCAACCTACCGGTTCGCTGGTGGTAACCACCTATTTTGGTACAGCCCCTTACCAGTACCAATGGAGTCCCAACGTGAGCACCTTTACCGATTCGCTGGCCAGCAACCTGGCAGCAGGCACCTATTGGGTGAAGGTAAAAGATGCCTTGGGCGATTCGGTTCAGATAAGCACCACGCTAACACAACCCACTGCCATTGTTATTACAACCGACTCCACCAACATTGCATGTCACGACAGCCTTACCGGAACCCTTAGCGCCAGCGCCACAGGCGGTACCGGCACACTGACCTATGCCTGGACAGGAGGCAATGCCCTTGCAGGCAACCAGCCTAACCAAACAGGGCTGCAGGCTGCCAAATACATGCTTACCGTAACCGACCAAAACAGTTGCACCGCTAACGATTCGGTAACCCTAACCCAACCAGAAGCCCTCACTTTTGGATCCGTAACCACCGTAACGGAATCTCCCTATCTGGCATTTAATGGCAAAATATTTTTAAGCCCGCAGGGCGGAACTCCGGCTTATTCCTTCCAATGGGATTCGCTTGGAATAATGCTTCCGGGCGAAACAGCCGATTCGCTGGTGAACCGCACCGAAGGTTATTATACCGTTACACTTACAGATGCAAACTTGTGTGTAGTTGATACCACCATTCTAATTCCCGGCGAAACATTCAGGGTAGACCTGCAGGCATTGAACAATGTACTATGTTTCGGCCAAAGCAATGCTCAGGCCAGGGCACGAATTGTGAGCGGCAACAAGGGCAATGCAGTAAGTTATAGTTTTACCGACAACCTTCTAAATCCGCTGATTCCGCTAAACGACAGCACCATCGCCAGCCTGGCCATTGGATGGTACTATGTAACAGCTACCGAAACCGAAGGAGATCTGCGCACCGCAACCGACAGCCTGCGCATTACCCAGCCCGATAGTCTGGAGCTTACCTTAAGTACCGATACCATTGCCTGCTTTGGCAACAGCACCGGTTTTATCAACCTCCTTGTGGATGGTGGAACCCCAGGCTATGATTTCCTATGGTCAGACGGACAAATTACTCAATCGGCCACTGGTATGAAAGCTGGCTGGCATCAGGTTTTGGTTACCGACCAGAATGCATGTCAGACCATCGATTCGATTGAAATCATCCAGCGCGACAGCATTGCAATTACAATCAGTGAAATAGAAACTGTGAGCTGCTATGGCAGTGCCAATGGCATCCTTCAGGCCAATGTAACTGGTGGATTGTCGCCTTATGCCTACGACTGGAACCCCGGTTTGCAGGACCAAGCTCAAATGCTCTATATTCCTGCCGGCGATTATTCTGTTAGCATAACCGACCAGCTTGGATGTATTCAAACAGCCTCTTATACTCTCGGGCAACCCTCCATGCTTTTTATTCTTTCAGCAGATTCTAACGATGTTAGCTGCTACGACAGTGAAGATGGCAGCTTGTCGGTTACAATGGCCGGCGGCACCGAACCCTATTCGTACAATTGGGGAGGCTCTCTGCCCGATACCAACTTCCTCGAAAACCTTGCGGCTCTAACATACAGCCTGGTTGTAAGCGATGCACGTGGTTGCACCAACGATTCACTTCAGGCAACCATCCATCAGCCCATCACTGCCCTTGTTTTAAGTGAACAGATAACAAGCCATGCCAATAACCTGTGCTATGGTGATGCCGAAGGAATTATTGAACTTCTGGCAACCGGAGGATGGTCGGCCTATGAATTTTCCATTGACTCTGTCAACTGGCAAAGCGCCACTTCCTTTGGCAATCTGACAGCTGCCCAGTATCGTGCTTTTGTGCGCGATGCCCAAGGCTGTACCGAAGAAATAGGCATCGAAATTACCGAAGCCCCTGAATTGCTTATTAGCAGCGAAAGTGTCGACGGCCGCAGTATTGAAGTTTTGGCTACCGGAGGCACACCGCCTCTTGAATATTGGCTCAACGGAATTGGAACACCTCAAGATACAGGCCTATTCAATAACTTGCCTAACGGTACCTATTTCGTTGAAGTGAACGACTCCAACGACTGCGGACCTGTTCGTACCTCCGACCTGGTGGTAGATGGCAGTAGCACCGATTACCAGACTCTGGAGAATGTGATTGCTTATCCCAATCCTTCAAAAGGCATAGTGATCCTTAACCTGTCGGAACGTTTCGAAAATCAATTCACCATAGAAGTTTTCAACCTCAACGGTAGCCGCGTGTGGGTCAGAGAATATGTAGGTTTATCGGGCTTAGAGAAATTGATTGAACTTAATTTTACCGGTCTCTCTGCAGGGGTTTACCTGATGAAGGTAAACCATAAACCACTCAGTAACATGTTGGTGCTGGAATAAAAAAAACTACATGAAAAGGCAGTCATTCCGAATGGCTGCCTTTCTTTTTTAGTCTTTGCCAAAATTTCGGCTTCTTGACAGTATTTTATATGTTTGCAAAAATTTTGTTTACATGAATATTCTTCTTATCGGATCGGGTGGACGCGAACATGCCCTGGCTTGGAAAATGGCTCAAAGCCCCAGGCTAAAAAAGCTGTTTATCGCACCTGGTAATGCCGGAACCTCCGAAATTGGCACCAACGTAGCACTCGAAACAGACCAGTTCGAAGCCATCGGACAATTTGCATTGAGTAATGAGATAAACCTTATTATTGTTGGTCCAGAAGATCCTTTGGTAAAGGGTATTCGGAATTATTTCGAAGAAAATACGGCACTTAAATCCATTCCGGTAATTGGTCCATCTGCCGAAGGTGCCAGGCTAGAAGGAAGCAAAGAATTTGCAAAAGAATTTATGGTGCGCCATGGCATTCCCACTGCCGGCTATCTTTCAGTAACTAACCATAATATTGAAAAAGGACTTGCTTTCCTCGATACCCTTCAGCCACCCTTTGTGCTTAAGGCCGACGGTCTGGCTGCCGGGAAAGGTGTACTCATACTCTCGGACAGAGACGAGGCCAAACGCTTATTGAAAGCCATGCTCGGAGGTATGTTCGGAAAGGCAAGTGAAAAAGTTGTTGTCGAAGAATTTCTCGATGGCATTGAAATGTCGGCCTTTGCCATTACCGATGGCATAAGCTATAAACTATTGCCCGAAGCGAAAGATTACAAGCGAATTGGCGATGGCGATACAGGTTTGAATACCGGTGGTATGGGATGTGTGTCGCCAGTTCCATTTGCCAATGCTGAATTCATGAAAAAGGTGGAAGACCGTGTAATACGCCCCACCATAGAAGGTTTAATAAAAGACAAAATAGCTTATAATGGCTTTCTATTTTTCGGACTAATGAACATCAAGGGCGAACCCTATGTGATAGAATACAACGTGCGCATGGGCGATCCTGAAACCGAAGTGGTAATGCCCCGCCTGAAAACAGACCTTTTAGAAGTATTCGAAGCGGTGGCACAAAAAAGACTTAAAAATGTTGAGGTTGAGATTCTACCTGAAACTTGCGCCACGGTGATGTTGGTATCGGGAGGTTACCCTGGCGATTACCAGAAGGGAAAAGAAATAAGTCATTTCGAGAAAACCTCAGACTGCCTTGTATTTCATGCCGGCACCCGTCGCGAAAACCAAAAAGTACTTACCCATGGAGGCCGTGTGCTGGCCATAAGTGGTCTGGGAAAAACCCTCGACGAAGCCCTGCAAAAAGTATATAACAACGCCAGTATTATCGATTTCGAAGGAAAATACTATCGTCGCGATATTGGTCTGGATCTGAAAGCTTATTTAAAATAATTGGCTCTTGACATTTTCGTTTTATACCCATGTAAATGAAAAAATACTACGATTTTCTGGTAATAGGTTCGGGTCTTGCAGGCCTGAGTTTTGCCCTGAAAGTAGCTGGCAAAGGCAAAGTGGCCATTGTTACAAAAAACAGCCTCAGCGAAACAAATACTTCCTATGCCCAGGGAGGCATTGCTGCCGTAATGTACGCTCCCGACGATACCGATAAACACATAAAGGATACACTGATAGCCGGCGATGGCCTTTGTAACGAAGAGGTGGTGCGCATGGTAGTAAGCGAGGCACCCAAACAAATTGAAGAACTTATTCGCTGGGGAACAGAATTCGACCGCACAAAAAGCGGCCTTTTCGACCTGGCAAAAGAAGGCGGCCACAGCGAACACCGCATTCTTCATCATAAAGACAATACCGGTGCGGAAATTCAACGGGCCCTTTCGGAACAAGTGCGCAACCACCCTAATATTGATATTTTCGAAAACCATTTTGCTGTCGATATCATTACCCAGCACCACCTGGGCAAAGTAGTCAAACGCCTCCATTCCGATATTGAATGCTATGGTGTGTATTGCATCGATGTAAAAACTGGCAAGGTATTTACCTTTCTGTCAAAGGTAACCATGATGGCTACGGGTGGCTGTGGCAACCTCTACACGGCTACTACCAATCCTCCGGTTGCCACTGGCGATGGAGTAGCGATGGTTTACCGTGCCAAGGGTACCATCGAAAATATGGAGTTCTTTCAGTTTCACCCTACCTCACTTTACAATCCAGGCGAAACGCCCTCTTTCCTTATCACAGAGGCTATGCGTGGTTTTGGTGGCGTATTGCGTACCCTCGATGGAGAAGAATTTATGTCGCATTACGATGCACGTGGCGCACTGGCGCCCCGCGATATTGTGGCCCGTGCCATCGACAACGAAATGAAGGTACGTGGCGATGATTTTGTGTACCTCGATTGCACCCACCTCGACGCCCAAAAGCTGATAGAGCATTTCCCGACCATTCACGAGAAATGCCTGAGTCTGGGTATCGACATGACAAAAGATAAAATTCCGGTTGTGCCCGCTGCCCATTACTGTTGCGGAGGCATTAAGGTCGATAAGAACGGCTGTAGCTGGATTAACCGCCTTTATGCCGCAGGTGAAACTGCCTCCACAGGCTTGCATGGTGCCAACCGGCTGGCTTCCAATTCGCTTATCGAAGCTATTGTGTATGCCGACAGGGCTGCTAAACACGCCCTCGAACATTTTAGCAAGTACGAATATTGCAGCCAGATAAAAGATTGGGACGACTCTGGGGTAAGTGCCCCCGAAGAGATGGTGCTGATTACACAGAATTACCGCGAACTGCAATACATTCTTAGTGCCTATGTGGGTATTGTGCGCTCCAACCTGCGTTTGCGAAGAGCACTGGACCGGCTTGAAATTATTTATCGCGAAACGGACGAACTCTTTCGTAAAACTACCCTCTCGGTGGAGCTTTGCGAACTGCGTAACCTGATTCACGTAGGCTATCTTGTCATCAAAATGGCTACACGCAGGGAAGAAAGCCGCGGGCTGCACTACAACATCGATTACCCGCCTGCAAAAAGACTAAAAGGTGGCCACCGATAAACCATTTTGTTTATCTAGGCCCGGCAAGGCTGCCAGTAGCAACGTATGGGTGATTCTATCAAACCTTCAGACTTGAGAAGGTTCATTGCCTTATCGGTTTCTTTTTTATCCATTCCTGCAAGCTCAGCAATTTCACCTGCCTTCATAGGCTTTCCTGCCGACTTCAATACTTTTAACACTTTTTCTTTTTGTTCCATTTCTTAAAGTTTATTGAGGAAACATAAATCGTTCGTAAAAATTAAATTTCCGGCTTCGTAACCATTAGAATCTCTAAAATACAACCCCCTATCGTTTTTTCCAACAACAAACTCCAATTTTGGAGAACGTAACCTTGCGAAAAGAATTTAAATGCTCCTCCTATTCATCTCAGTTTTTTTCTTTATATTTAATAGCAATGCATCACCCAATATACCGACTACGTCCGTTCAAGTTATCCGGAAAGTGCCTGGCTATTTAGAAAGATTCTATGGAACACGAAAAGAAATCGAAAGAAGAACTGAAAAAAGCCCTCTGCGAAGCTGAGATTCGTTATAATTTATTGAAACAACATTGTGAGAAAGAACTTGCCGATCTTACAATGTTCAAAGAAACCCTCAACCTGAGTGAACATAAGTATCGTTCGACCATAGAATCGGCACCGGTGGGAATGCACTTTTATCAACTCATGCCCGATGGACGGCTAATCTTTACAGGGGCCAACCAGGCTGCAAGCAAATTGCTAGGCATTGATAATTCCATCTTCATTGGCCAAACCATCGAAGAAGCCTTTCCTCCCTTGGTGCAAACCGAAATACCTGAACGTTACAGAAGGGCTGCTTCCAAAGGCGAATTATGGTCGACCGAACAGATTGAATACAACGAAGGCAAGATTAAAGGTGCTTTTTCGGTAACCGCCTTTCAGACCGAACCCGAAAAGATGGTGGCCATGTTTTTCGACATTACCGAAAGCAAACGTGCCCAGCAGCAGTTGAATGTATTTATGGAGTCGGTCGATGCTTCGTCTGATGCCATTGGAATGGCAACACCCGAAGGCAGGCACTATTACCAAAACAAAGCCTTCGGAACTCTTTTTGGCCAAATAGGCGATTACCCTCCTGATACCCTCTATGTGGATAAAGCAGTGGGGGATGAAGTATTTGCCACTGTGAAGGCGGGAGTCTCCTGGAATGGGGAGGTAAGAATGTACGGTGCCGACCGCCGTATCGTCGATATATACCTGAGAGCCTATCCTGCCAAAGATGAGAAGAATGAGATTAAAGTGCTGGTAGGAGTGCATACCGATATCACAGAGCGAAAAAATGTAGAACATGAACTGATAAGGGCCAAAGAAAAAGCGGAAGAAAGCGACCGGCTAAAATCGGCTTTCCTGGCCAACATGAGCCACGAGATTCGCACTCCAATGAATGGCATTCTCGGGTTTTCTGACCTGCTAAAAACACCCGGTTTGTCGGGCGAGGAACAAAAAAATTACATTACTATTATCGAGCGAAGTGGCAAGCGAATGCTCAATATTATCAACGATATTATCGATATTTCGAAAATAGAAGCCGGCCTGATGGAGCTACATCCTGCCGAATCGAATGTAAACGATCAGTTGCGTTTTATTCATGATTTTTTTGCTCCTGAGGCCAGGGAAAAATACTTAGACTTCGATTACACATGCGGCCTTTCAGCAGAAGAATCCCTTTTGGTTACCGACCGGGAAAAACTCTTTGCCATACTTACCAACCTGGTAAAAAATGCCCTCAAATACACCCGAAAGGGTTATGTGCAGTTTGGTTATGAGAAAAAAGGTCAATTTCTCGAATTCTTTGTAAAAGACTCGGGAATTGGCATCGCACCCTCGAGAATAGAGGCAATTTTCGAACGCTTTATACAAGCCGATATCGAAGACCACCTTGCCATTCAGGGTGCCGGATTGGGCCTGTCGATATCCAAGGCATATGTGAATATGCTGGGTGGAACCATCTGGGTAGAAAGTCGCGAAGCTACAACCATAGCACCAGGAGGGTCGATATTTTATTTTACAATACCCTACAAGGCTATTCATCATAATTCTATTGCTGGCAAGGAAAAGCCTCAGGGTTATTCTTCATCGCTGCAACAAAACAAACTCAAAGTGCTTATCGCCGAAGACGATGCCATTTCGCAATTGCTGCTAGAAATTGCAGTGAAAGATATTTGCCATACACTTCTAAAAGCCACCAACGGACGCGAAGTGTTGGAAATGTTTCAACAAAATCCGGATACCGATGTGATATTGATGGATATGCGGATGCCGGAACTGAACGGATACGAAACTACTCAATTGATACGCCAATTAAACAATGAGGTAATCATTATCGGTCAATCGGCTTATGGTATGTCCGACGAAAAAGAGAAAGCCTTCGCTGCAGGATGCAACGACTATATTACAAAACCCGTCGACAGACAAATCTTATATCGAATGATTGAGCTGCATTTAAAAGCCCAATAAAAATCTCTTCCCCTCAAATGATGCTCGCCGTGGCAAGCTGTCGGGGTATTTCCTCGGGCATTCACTTCTCGTCCCCAAATAAAACAAGATTCGACTAAAATAGCCCTAGCGAGAAACAGGCAGCATGCAATTCTGAGCTAGATTATTTCTGTGCCATTTTCTTATTGTCTGCACTTCTTGGGCCATGAAGTAGAATTGTCTTTAAAACTACTCGCACGAAGCAGCCAGAGCGATTTGGGGATCTCGCTAGTTTCCTCCAATCGAATTACCTGTTAATCCATTTCTTTTGTCGTGCATTTCGATAAAAAACCCTATTTTTATTGCCAAACACACTGGCATGAAGTATTCCGCCATTTCTAACCTGCTATTTTCCGAAAACAGGTCAAGGCTATCCGCACGAATGGCCACCAATTCTATTGCGCTTATTTTTGGAGCGCACCAAATGCCCCGCACCGGCGACCAGTATTTTCCGTACAGGCAAAATTCCGATTTTTTTTATCTCACCGGCATCGAGCAGGAAAAGTCCATTTTACTCTTGTATCCGGGCAACCAGAATAAAGAATTCAGCCAAGTGCTTTTTATACTAAAACCTCATAAAGACTTGGAAATATGGGAAGGGCATAAACTTACTGTGGAAGAAGCCCAAGGCATATCGGGCATTGATTCGATAAAATACCTCGATGATTTTGAGATGTTTTTACACATGGCTCTATGCAGCTGCGAGCATGTGTATATAAACCTGCCCGAATGGCAAAAGTTCAAGTCCGAGGTGATGGGGCGCGATGCCGACTTTCTAAAAAAATTGCAGGAAGAATACCCCTTGCACAGCTACAAGCGTTTAGCCCCAATTATTCAGGAACTTCGCCTGGTGAAATCGGCACAAGAAATTGACCTTATTAAAAAAGCCTGTGCCATCACCCGCGATGGTTTTTATCGGGTTTTAAGCACCACACGCCCTGGCATGATGGAGTATGAAGTGGAAGCCGAAATTAGCTATTCTTTTCTGAAGCAAGGCGCTAACGGACATGCCTATCCCCCTATTGTTGCCGGTGGAAGCAATGCCTGCTGCCTGCATTATGTCGAAAACGACAAGGTCCTTCTCGATGGCAGCTTGCTCCTGCTCGATTTTGGAGCCGAAAGTGCCAACTACGCTGCCGACCTCTCGCGCACCATTCCGGTAAACGGCCGGTTTACTCCCCGGCAAAAAGCCATGTACGAAGCTACCCTAAGGGTGTTCAAATTTGCCCGCAGCCTGATGGTACCTGGCACCACCATCAACCAATACCACAAAGAAGTGTGCAAGAAATGGGAAGAGGAACATATCGGGCTGGGTTTGTACACCGCCGAAGAGGCAAAAAACCATAAAGGCGAAAACCGCTTATGGTTTAATTACTTTATGCATGGCACCGGCCACTTCATGGGGCTTGATGTGCACGATGCAGGTACCCGCGATACTGTGATACAGGCTGGCATGGTCCTCACCTGCGAACCCGGTTTGTATGTGGCCGAAGAAGGCATTGGCATTCGCATAGAAAACGATATCCTGATCACCGAAACAGGTCCGGTAGACTTGATGGCCGATATACCCATTGAGGTAGAAGAAATTGAAAGCCTGATGCTTTCGAAAGGTACACACTAAATTAACCGAATGGAACCGCATTTTCAATTTTACCGAAGCCAGCGGATAAAATATTATACATGCGGAAAAGGAGAAACGCTTGTGCTTTTACATGGGTACCAGGCCGATTCGCGCATCTGGAAACTCCTAATTCCCTTGTTGCAGGACCATTATACCCTTCTCATTCCCGATTTGCCTGGTCATGGTGAGTCGCCTCTTATACAGAGTACCAACAGCATGGATTTTCTGGCCGAAATGGTGTTTAACCTGATAATGGCTTCCGGATCGCGTGGAGTGACCCTTGCAGGACATTCCATGGGAGGTTACGTGGCCCTATGCTTTGCAGAAAAATACCCTACTTTTACCGACAGACTGGTGCTGTTGAACTCTCATCCGTTTGAGGACAGCATGACCACCATTCTGGCTCGAAACAGGGAATCGGAAATTATCCAATCGGGTAAAAAGGAAATATTGCTGCGCTCTTTTGTTCAGAACAACTTTTGTCCTAAAAATCTATTAAGCCTTAAAAATGAAATCGAACTGGCCACACACATAGCCCTTGGTCAGCCTGAAAATGGTATGCTTGCCGATTTGGCCGGAATGATGGCCCGCACAAATAAAGTATCGGTGTTGCTTAAAAAGCGAATCAATGCAGCCTTTATCCTGGGTAGGGATGATAAGCGGATTGCATTAAACCAGTTTGACTCTCTTGATATAAATGCATTGAATATCCACTGGATAAACGATTGCGGACATATGAGTATGCTGGAGAAACCTGCTGAAGTGGCCCGTTTGATTTTGGAAAATAAATTATAGCTCTTCGTCCCGAAATTCAAACTCCGCGAGCAAAAAAAAGAGAGAGGTTACATCCGCTTTTCAGGAACGATCCTCTCTCGATAACACCCAAACTAAGATGAAACTACACGCTTGCAACCTACTGCATTATTATTAATATTGTTTTACACCAATGGCATCGGCCCAATTGCCACGATAGATTATTTCTCCTCCGTGAATGCGTTTAACAAATTTCCCATACCTGGCATCTACTCCGGCGGTAATCGTTAAAATGTTACTCTCAGTGGGTATTGTATAAGTGGCTTGCACAACATTGGTCGGCTTCAAAGGGTCTATTGTTGCCTTTTTATTCTCACCAGCTTGCCAATCGATATGCTTTGTAAACACATATTTTAATTCGCTGTCGAGCTGTAAAATACCATCGTTTTTTACCGTAAATGTAGCCTGGCAATTTTTCGATTTGGCCATATCACTTTCAGCAATCTCTACCTCCACAACAGGCAGTAAAACAGGGTCGGGTGAAGTAAGAATCATGATGGTTTCGTACTTTATAAGCTCTCCTTGCGGACTTAAAAATTCGAAAACAAGTTCGCGGTCGCGTATGGTTTCAGTACCAAAATCAATGCTTCCTTCGAAATGTTTCGATTGAATGCCTTTTTGTTCGAAAACAATTTTATCGTGAAATAAAGCCCTCACATGAGATACCCCGGAGGTTAAAAAGACCTCGACAGGAACCTGGTTGGTATATATCTGCTGGTTACGGGGGGAGGTAAGAATAGCCTGAATGTACTGGGATATATCGTACCAAACAGGACGCGGATGCCCGAGGGTGTCGTTGATATCGCTGTAGCCCCAGAAGCCAAACCAGTCTTCGGGATACGGATCGTGTGTGTCAGGCGCACCGGCTTTCCACCAGCCATCGGCATAATAAAACGGGCAGGCGCCGTTAATACCTCCATCGAGGGCATCAGAATAATTGCGGACAAGCCATTCCGCTTGCTTTTTATAGGTATTTCCACCATATAAACCATAACCAATTTGGGAAACGGACATGCCAAACTCGGTCAGCAGAAGTGGCTTCTCCTGTCCATACAAATCGCGCAAAAACTCGAAATGGGGCCCAAATCCCTGGGTATAAATATGGTCCTCGTTATGATCGTAGGTATTGCAGGCGTAAACATCAAAAATATTCTGATCGACATATTCACCTACTCGTGAGTTAATGGAAAAAGTTACCGGAACACCCGGATGCTCGCTATGGATAATATCGCGCAAGGTGGTCCATAAATTCACGGTGGCTTCCGCACCCTGATTATAAATATGGCCTGGCATGGGCTCATTCATTATAAGATAGGTTATAATGCAATCGTACTTTTTTGTATAAGCCAAAGCATTCTTCACATGTTGTTTGGCATTTTCAACAAACTGCGTGTCTTTAAATTCTCCATGGGGTTCAATCCACATTCCGAAAATGAGGTAAAGGCCCGATTCCTGAACCACTTTTACTTCCTCTTCGGTAAGATCGCTCCAGGTTCTGATAGAATTAAAGCCTGCCTCTTTAATTATCTTAAGGTCGTTTCGCATACGCGACAATTGAATTTCCCTTTTCCCCTGGTAAGGGTGTTCTCCGGGCCGAGCTCCAATTTCGTAACCAATGGAGCTTATAAATGTTTTTTCTCCATTGATATAGTACCACCTGTCTTTAATTTCGAGATGATTGGTTTTTGTGGTTACTTGCTGGTTGTGCTGGCAAGCAGCCACTGAGAAAAGCGCAAAAAAACCTATTATTCTAAGTGCCTTCATTGCAAATATTACTAAGTTACATAAGTGCAATGTTATTACGAGTTTTGAGATTGCTCAAATAATAAGCTACATCAACATTACATCAGGGGAATTTCTGTGCCTCTTAATTTTACTCATAGAACAATGGAATGCCTTCAAGCTTTTTATGAAATAGTGAATTTCTCAACGGATGTTAAAAACAAAAAATTGAGCCAAAACGCATCTGACAATAATTAGTCTCTAAACCTGTGCCATCCTGATATCGCTGTGCCAATCGGTGCTGCTGTCGATGGCAGACCAGAATTGGGCAGGACTGTCGATGAGTTTCCACATGCCAAGATGCTCGGGATTGAGAAAGTGTTCGTCGGCCATTTTTTGAAGAAAATCGTGCAAAGGATTATAAAATCCATCGACATTGAGCAGGAGTATGGGCTTAGAGAACTTGCCCAGTCGTTTTAGTGTAATCACTTCGATGAGTTCTTCCAGGGTTCCTGTACCTCCCGGAAGTGCAATCACTGCATCTGTATGCTCAATGAGCATTTTTTTTCGCTGGTGCATATCGTGCACCACCACCATGTCTTTTACTCCCGGGTGTGCCCATTCCACTTTTACCATAAATTCCGGAATGATCCCTTTAATGTTGCCTCCCTTCTCCAGGTAGCGGTCTGCCAGAGTACCCATTAATCCTACTGCACCTCCGCCGTAAATTACCTGTGCCTGTCGTGTCAACAACTCATCCGCAAGGTCAATGGTAGCATGGGTATATTTCGGGTGGATCTTTCGGCTCGAAGCACAATATACCGTAATTACAGGTGGCATAAAGGGGTAAGAATGTCATTAAATTACAGGCCGGTTGCCCGCATATTCGCCAGCAACCAGCCCGATAAAGTTTTTAATAGCTATCGTAATATATATTTGACCACTGATAATAATAAGGTGAAGGAATACTTAATGAATTGTCATAAATCCCAATCCAGTCCTCGTCTGATGGAGAAGTAGCAGCGCCATCGCCGTTGGTATCGCCACCCCGGCTGTCGTCTTTAAAAGAAGTGAAAGCATTTGTGGCATTTTGAGTGAGCACAGCACCTTCATCAACTACCAAAGCGCTTCCAGATGTAAATTTTATAATCACATTGCTGGCAAGAGTCAATGAGCCGGGATCTTCGATCCATAAATCGTTGTCGTTGAACACAAAAGGCACTTCTGTTTCGGTATAGGTTGTTGCCCCGGCGATATCATCGTTATTATAGGTAAATATGCCGTTCATGGTGTTGCCTTCGGAGGCATTCTCCGGATTGAAAAAAGTATTAGTACTTCCAATGCTCATGGCGCAATCGATCGATAAGGGCAAGGTATTCAGGTAAAATACATTATTGGCGACAACAGTATTCAAGCTTGCATAGCTCACATCCAGCGCACCATAATAAAAGTCGCCATCCTTTCCACCCTTGTTATGGGCAAACAAGCAATAAGTAATACTTGCAGAGCAACCGTAGATTTCTAATACCGATAAATACGAACTGCTTCCTCCGAAATAAAATTCGCAATACTTAAATACCGATCCGTTAGTTTCGACCAGAATATTTTCCCAATCTGCTACTGATGGAGTGGTTACTGCGCCATCGCCGTTGATATCGCCTCCCTTGCTATCGTCTTTTACCGAGGTAAATACGATAGGTTTCGCACTGGTGCCATTGGCAAGAATAGCGCCTTCGCCGCTAACGGTAAGTCCTACGTTCGAAGAAAATTTTATTACGGTACCAGGCTGAATGGTGAGCGAACTGCTCACATACAAATCGTATGCTTTAATCAGATAAACCGAATCGGCATACCAGGTGGTGGGAGTATCGATGTCGTTAATCACTTCTACTACATTCGATAATGGCTGTCCATTGTCGTTGTTGTCATCTTCTTCTTCATTGCAGGCAAAAAAAAGCAAGGGCAATGCAAACAGAACATAATACTTTTTCATGGTTGATAAGATTAAGTTGGTTAGATCCCTCATAAGTTAGTCTTTTCCACTTACGAATACCTCATCTTCGTTTTTAAACTTATCGCCATCGGCAAAAAAAAAGAGAAAGCCCGCTGAATGGCCTTCTCTTTTTACTTCCTCTGATATATGAAAAGCGGTGGTTTCGTCAACCGCATTTCGAAGATCCACAATCGGTGCAAATCAGACATCCTTCTTGATAAATCAAACTGTCCGATCCACATTCCTGACACTTCACCCCTTTTTTCACCTTGGTGCCATCTGGTATGTACTTTTTCAGGGTACGTTCCACTCCATTTTTCCAGGTATTGATGTTATCGCTGTCGAGGTGAAGTGAACTTACAAGGCGCACTACATCGGGTATAGGCATGCCGTGGCGCAACACGCTGGAAATAAGCTTTGCATAGTTCCAGTATTCTTTGTCGAACATGTGCGAGAGTCCGCCCAGGGTATTTTTATACCCAAATTTGTCGGTATACTGAAAGTCGTAACGCGATACGCCATTCTCGTCTTGCGCTTTGATAATTTTTCCTTTTTTAATTGATTTTGGTATTGGAAACATTTCTTCGTCGGCCAAACCAGTAAATATTTCATACGGACGGTTATCCTTGATACCCACGAAAGCAATCCATTTTTCGTCGTCGTTGTTAAAACGGATAATCTCGGCCTCGAGTACTTTTGGACGAACCAGTGAATGGCTTTCTTCTTCCGCAGGGGCATCGTTCTTTTTACTGTCGTTACTTACGAGCACACCGGTGCGCGATCCATCGCGGTAAACAGTAACTCCTTTACAACCGCTTTTCCAGGCAGTAATATAAAGTTCGCCTACCAATTCTTCTTTCGCTTCTTCGGGCAAGTTAATGGTAACACTGATGGAATGGTCGACCCACTTTTGCACTTCGCCCTGCATGTGCACTTTACTAAGCCAATCGACATCGTTTGAGGTGGCTTTGTAATAGGGCGATTTGGCTACAACCTCTTTTAATTGCTCTTCGTCATAAGCCTTTACCTCTTCGGTGTTGTATCCGTTTATTTCGAGCCAGGTTAAAAACTTATGGTGAAAAACGTAGTATTCTTCCCATGAATCGCCCACCTCATCAATAAAGGCTACCCTGGCACTGGTGTCGTTGGGGTTTACCTTTCGGCGACGTTTGTATACTGGCAGAAAGACAGGCTCTATACCGGATGTTGTCTGTGTCATCAAGCTGGTGGTGCCGGTAGGGGCAATGGTGAGCAAGGCTATGTTCCTGCGGCCATATTTTACCATATCGTGGTAAAGGCTTTCGTCTTCGCTACGCAAACGCTGAATGAAAGGATTGTTTCGCTCCAGAGTAGTATCGTAAATTGCAAAAGCTCCACGATCGCGGGCAGTGTATACCGACGAGCGATAGGCTTCGATGGCAGTGGTTTTATGCACTTCGATTGAAAAATCGGTAGCATCGTCGCTGCCGTAACGCAAACCAAGAGCAGCCAGCATATCGCCTTCTGCAGTGATACCGATGCCCGTACGACGTCCTTCTTCGGCTTTAAGACGAATGTTTTCCCAGAGTTTTTTCTCTACGCGTTTCACTTCCAATTCCTCTGGATCGGCGGAGATTTTGCTTAAAATGGAATCAATTTTTTCAAGTTCCAGGTCAATGATGTCATCCATCATACGCTGGGCTACATGCACGTGCTTTTTGTAAAGGTCGAAATTAAAACGCGATTCGGGAGTAAATGGGTTTTCGACATAGCTATAGAGGTTGATGGCCAGCAGCCTGCAAGAATCGTATGGACAAAGCGGAATTTCGCCGCAGGGGTTGGTCGATACTGTTTTATAACCAAAATCGGCATAGCAATCGGGTATAGCCTCTGAAGCGATCGTATCCCAGAAAAGAATACCAGGTTCGGCCGATTTCCAGGCGTTGTGTACGATTTTCTCCCAAAACTTCCGGGCATCAATTTCTTTTACAAAAGTAGGGTTGGGCGAATCGATGGGGTATTGCTGGCGGTAGGGTTTTCCATCTACTACGGCTTGCATAAATTCGTTGTCGATACGCACCGAAACGTTGGCACCGGTAACCTTTCCAGCCGACATTTTTGCATCGATAAATGCCTCTGAATCGGGGTGTTTAATGCTGATGCTTAACATGAGCGCTCCACGGCGGCCATCCTGGGCCACTTCGCGGGTAGAATTGGAATAGCGTTCCATAAACGGCACAACACCAGTGGAGGTAAGCGCACTGTTAAGCACAGGGCTTCCTTTGGGGCGTATATGCGACAAGTCGTGCCCTACACCACCGCGGCGTTTCATCAGTTGTACCTGCTCCTGATCGATTTTCATAATGGCTCCGTACGAATCCGAAGGACCATCGTTGCCAATAACAAAACAGTTCGAAAGTGAGGCAATCTGAAAGTTATTTCCAATACCGGTCATCGGACCACCTTGAGGAACAATGTATTTAAAATCTTTCAGCACATCAAAAATTTCATCCTCCGAAAGCGGATTAGGATATTTCTTTTCGATACGGGCAATCTCACTCGCCAAACGGCGGTGCATGTCGTCCGGATTTTTCTCGTACAACTTACCATAAGAATCTTTCAGCGCATACTTGCTTATCCAAACAGTGGCAGCCAATTCATCTCCTTTAAAATACTCAATAGAACTTTTCAGTGCTTCGTCGTAGGTATACACCTTTGGTCCTGTCTTTTCATCATTCATTTTCATCTCTTTCACTTCCCTGTCGACAGACAGTTGGTTAGTTTTAATCTCTTCGGCTTGCATGGGCAAAATTATTTAAGGTGCTCTGTTGTTGTCAACTATATCGAGAGAAATATCTCCGAGGTTGGACTTGCAATATATGGACAGAAATATTTCTGACCAATTGGAAATGACTTGTAGTTTTAAACATTTGCAGATAGTTATTAACTTTCGGCTATAACCTTCTGAAATGCTGATTAATAAGATTTTACAGCTCCCAATATGATAAGAAATAGAATTGTCAAACACAACTTTTTCAACGAAATTTTTATGAGTGATTTATTAACACAGGCTGAGTTGAAAATGAGCCAGAAAAAAGATATACAAGGCTAACGTGAACCGGTTGTGTGTGTAGACTGACTACTATAGTTCTGATCTTCTTCGCATTATTAAAGCCGTTTAAATATTTTTGTTTGAAAGCAAACTATTGCCTATATTCGCACACCGAAAAAAAACATTGGAATAAGCTTAATGGCAAAGGGATTTCGATGTTTTTACGACAAAATTGTCCAGGTGGCGGAACCGAATTCCAGAGATTGGAATGAGCTCCCGCCGATATAAGAAAAGATAGCAGGTAAAAGGCTAAAACTAATGCCTGCCCGATTAGTTCTATAAGGCCCAGATGGCGGAACCGAATTCCAAAGATTGGAATGAGCTCCCGCCGATATAACAAAAGATAGCAGGTAAAAGGCTAAAACTAATGCCTGCTCGATTAGCTCTAAAATGCCCAGATGGCGGAACCGAATTCCAAAGATTGGAATGAGCTCCCGCCGATATAACAAAAGATAGCAGGTAAAAGGCTAAAACTAATGCCTGCTCGATTAGTTCTAAAATGCCCAGATGGCGGAATCGGTAGACGCGCTGGTCTCAAACACCAGTTCCTTCACCGGAGTGCCGGTTCGACCCCGGCTCTGGGTACACTGCAAACCCTCAATGTAAATCGTTGGGGGTTTTTGTTTTTTATCCCATTAGTTGTTAATTACTTTATCGGTTCGCGAAGCGCAAGATAGAATAGCTTTTCTATTTTCACAGCCTAAAATAAGAGCATGAAAATTCACTTTATCGCTATTGGCGGAGCTGCCATGCACAACCTGGCTCTTGCCCTTCTGAAAAAGAATTACACCATCACAGGCTCCGACGATGAAATATTCGAACCCTCGCGCTCGCGACTCGAGAAAGCAGGCCTGCTGCCTGAAGCGTATGGGTGGTTTCCGGAACGCATCCATAACCAACTCGATGCAGTAATACTGGGCATGCATGCCCGTGAAGACAATCCTGAGCTGATACGTGCCCGCGAATTAAATCTTAAAATTTATTCGTATCCTGAATTTCTTTACCAACAAACCCAAAACAAGAAAAGAGTGGTAATAGGAGGAAGTCATGGTAAAACTACCGTTACTTCCATGATTATGCATGTATTAAAAGAGCAAGGTGTGGTGTTCGACTATATGGTTGGGGCTCAGATAGAAGGTTTTGATACCATGGTTTCGCTTTCCGATGAAGCCTCCATCGCTGTGTTCGAAGGCGACGAATATTTGTCGTCTCCAATTGACCGGCGACCAAAATTTCATCTTTATCATCCCGATATTGCCCTGATAAACGGCATCGGATGGGACCATATCAATGTGTTTCCAACTTTCGAAATTTATTTGGAACAGTTTAAGATTTTTATCGATAAAATTATGCCGCAGGGCTTGTTGTTTTATTTTGCACACGATCTGCATTTGCAGCAACTGGTAAAAAATTGCTCCCGTAACGACATACAAACAATTCCCTTTTCTGCCCCCGAAAGTAAAATCGAAGAGGGTATTACCTTTCTATGCTTCGAAAATAAGAAACCCGTTGCACTGGAGGTTTTTGGTGCTCATAACCTGCAGAACCTTGCTGGTGCGCGTGATGTGTGTCTTTCACTGGGCATTGGCGAAGATGCATTTTACAATTCCATCAGCAGCTTTAAGGGTTCGGCCAAACGTTTACAAAAAATTTCTGCCAACCAGCAAAAAACCATTTTTCTCGATTTTGCCCATTCGCCTTCGAAAGCTGCAGGAACCATAGCAGCAGTAAAAAATCAATATCCCATGGCAGAAATCGTTGCGGTTTATGAACTTCACACCTTTAGTAGTTTAAATAAGGAGTTCTTGGCAGAATACCGTGGAAGCTTAGACGGAGTAGATAAAGCCGCTGTATTTTTTAATCCCCAGGTAATCGAGCATAAAAAGCTTCCCCCCATTAGCCCTCAGGAGGTTGTGGAAGCTTTTGGCAATAACGCAATAGAGGTAATTACACACACCGAAGACCTAAAATCGTGGATTCAATCCTGTCGCTCCGAAAACCGGCAGGTATTGTTGCTTATGAGCTCCGGTAACTTCGGGGGAATCGATTCTGCAGAATTTATTTCACTTTTTAATTGATTTTCATTTTCAATATAAGAGCATATTCGCTATTTATTTTTATATTGAGGAAGAAAACTAAAACAAATCATACAATCCTATAAACATTATGGAAGTAAAAGGTACCGCTGTTATTGCAATCAGAGATTTTGTCAAGCGCAATTACCCAAACGATTTTGAAAAATGGCTGAATTCCCTCGAGCCTGAGTCTAAAGGAATTTATACGTCCAGCATCGATTCCACCAAATGGTATCCGGTAGAAGCAGGTGCCAAAGAACCTACTGAGAAAATCGGAAAAATGTTTTACAGAGGCAATACCGAAAAAGGAGCGATTGAGTCGGGTCGTTTCAGTGCCGAAAAAGCATTGACAGGCATTTATAAAATATTTGTGATGGCTGCCAACCCCCAATACATTGTAAAAAGGGCTTCGCGGGTTATGATAACTTACTACCGCCCCATTGAGGTGAATGTAACAAAAGAGTTACCCAATGGCGTAGTAGTAGAATTCACAAAAATAGAAACCCGCTACCCGGTAATTGAAAAGCGCATCATGGGCTGGTGCGAACGTGCCCTCGAAATATCTGGTTGTAAAAATGTGAAACTCACCGATCGGTTTGTGCGCGAAGACCCAAATGGTAAGGTGATTGAAATTACTATGATGTGGAATTAATTTTTCGCAAAAAAATTTGCACCAAAAATAAATTCCGTTAATTTTGCACTCCGATTTCAGATACGAAATCAGCATGGTCCGTTCGTCTAGGGGTTAGGACGCCAGGTTTTCATCCTGGTAACAGGGGTTCGATTCCCCTACGGACTACACCGCCCGCCTTGTTTTTGCAATGGCGGGCTTTTTTTTCCCCCATCCTGCCCGGCAGGTGGGGGTTTTTGGTTTTTAGACATCTTTCTTGAGGGGACGGATTAGGGGGTGCTATGCTTGATCTTGACGACTATCGAACCTGTTTGGATGTTGATATGCATTAAATACAGCCTAAAAAAATAACTTCTTGTTCTTCCCCCAAGGCTGGTTCGAACTTGCAGCCCGGACTTAAAGTCCCTCTCTCAGCGTAGTTTTTACAACGATGTAAAATTATCTTTATCGCAATAATTCTGTAGCAAATGCTACCGATTAAAAAAGCTTAGGCAAACCTACGCTTAGGTAGGGGTTTTGTGTTTTTAACTCTTAATGTTTTAGCAGTTACAAACTGCCTTTCAAAAACGTCGTAGATACTCTTCGCTAATCTACGCCGAGCGGGGCATTATCGTTTATAAAGCCACAAGTTACAGACTTGCGCCAGTGGGGAGCGAGCTCTAAATCATTGCTGCCCTTGAACCTGAAAAGTAGTCCTTAATAGATTCTATTCTTAAAAGCTTTTCTCTGTTTTCTGGTTCCAGTGTTACTTCTTTATTTCCTGCAACCAATGATTCTAAAGGTATTCCTAAGTACCTGTATAATAGGGTTATCATTTTCAGAGTCAATGGACGTTTGCCATGCAAAACTTCCGATACCCTGGTTTTACCACCGAACAATGGCGCTACATCAGCCTGTTTTAAATTCATTTGTTCCATTCTAAACCTGATGGCTTCTATTGGATTTGGTGCTTCTATCGAATAATGTTCTTGCTCGTATTTTTCTACCAACAACGATAAAAGTTCTATTTCTTCACCTTCCGGAGTATCGGGTTCTATTGCATTTTCATCGCTGTGTATCAATGTATAAATTCGCTCGCAAGCTTCATCATATTCTTGTTTTGTCTTTAATATTTTAGTTTTCATACCTTATTGTTTTTGCGTCTATTTTTTCGTATTCTTTATGAGTTCCAAACCAAACAACAAAGACTATTTTTAACTTATACTCTATATCAACAATCAGGCGGTAAACATTGCCTTTTATGTTGAACACCACTCTTTTTGAACTTATTATACTGGCATTGCCATATTTTGCTTTTAGTTCATTTGCATTGTTCCATGTTGAGAACCTAACCTCGTAAATCCAAGCTTTTACAGACTCTTCAGACTGTTGATATTTCCTTTGCTTGCAATACTCGGTTAATGTTGATTCTTTTATTATTCTCATACAATACAAAGATAGCAAAAGTTACCCTATATGGTAACTTTATTTGCTTTTATTAAAATTGGCGATATTTCTTCCTGCTTCCAATGGCATACAATTAACCTCCCACCTGCAATTCTCCAAAGCACTCGCGCCGGTGAAAATCGGGCTGGGCTGAAAATACTGCACTCCAGCTCAGGTAATGTGGCTGAAGCATTTCATTGCCACACTTGTAAAAGTTGGCCCTCAATTTTTCGCCTTTAAGGGTTTTAATCCGGTGCATAAAAAAGGCGCTGTATGGGATTGCCAATGCCAGCTCCCAGCAAACTGCTCCCATACTGCTATTAATTGCTTCGGAGCCTAAAGACGACTGCCGGTAAATGCTTTTTAGTGCCGCCTGGGGTCCAACATGTCTGTCGGCTCGCGAAGTGCCATACCCTAGCAGCAACCGTCCAATGCAATTAAACTCGAAATTATAATAAGCCTCATCGCCCGGAAGACACACGAAAAACTCTACACACGAGTCGTTGTAAACTTTTCCATTGTCGGATATAGTCCGCGCCAGGGCACCCTCTTCTTTCACATGAAATTTTAAAATAACCTCTTTTTGTGTGCAGGCTATGGAGAAGGTTACGGTAGGTTTATAGCTGAATCCGGGCCAGTTCAGGCAAGCTATTTCATGCTCGGCCAAATCTTTCCACAAGGGGCTAGCCAGAAGATTTTGAATTACGGATTTCTGGTGTAAAAATGGAATTGAAATCGTTTTCATTCCTATTCTTCAGATTAAATCAGTGAGACTATAATTTCAGAAATCCTGAAAACTCGGGATGAACTAAAATTATCAAGTCGAACTGATCCCGATGCGCAGCAATCGGGATCTTTGGGTCATATTGGTTTTGCCGATAACTAAGGCACGGGGCGAAGTGATAGAAACAGATTAATGCACAGCCACCTTCACTACTACCTTCTTAACCAAGCCTGGCTTATCGACGCAATAGCACGGCCCGTGCAAATCGAGCGGAGTAAGCACTGCCGCCTCACCTTGCCGAAGGATTACCGAAGAATAAGCCGCTACTGTAGGAAAAAAATAATCGTTTTCGACATTAAAAGCACTTTCTTCGACAATGTCGTTTTTCGATGCCAACAGAATTTTTTCAGTACCCTCCAAAATATATTGCACATCGATGTATTTCCGATGCCCTTCTATTTTAATCGTTTCGGTGGTTTTGCTTTTATAGGTCTGAAATATCGCAAAAATCTCTTTCGCGTCAATATCTACGATTTTACTTTCTCCCTCGCTTAGGGTTCGAAACACTAGCTCAAGCTTGGTATTGCTCAGAAATTCAAGTGCCTTCTGTATTCCGGCATGACTGGTTTGAGCTTTAATTATGTCCAGATTTCCGACGATAGCCATGATACTTTATTTCAGAATTAAAAAACGCATATATTCTTTAAAGGTGCGAAGGATTTTCATCTTCGAGCGACCTTTTCGTTTGTGCGACAACAGATTGGTTGGCACTTCGATAACCGATGCGCCAGATTGAATGGCCTTAATTAATATCTCGACCATGCAGATAAACCCTTTTTCGCGGATGATTTCGGGATGGTTGTCTTTTATTGTTTTCACCAGCGAAATACGGTAAATCCTGTAAAAAGAACTCATGGTTGCTACCCGCAGGTTAAACACCGAGCGTAACACAACATTGGCGCCCAGTGAGATGATTTTACGGAAAAGACCTGTTTTTTCGAGTTTCCCCCCCTGCGCATACACCGAAGCCAGCACAAGGTCGAAGCCCAGATTCGCAATGGCATGCATTTTTGGCAAGGTAGTTAAATCGGAGGTATTGTCGCCTTCGATGGTTACAATGAGCTCGGCACCGGGTAAGGCATTGGCGAGTATCCATTCAAAACCAAGGTTGAACGAATCGCCGGGCCCCTGGTTGTTCGCTTTCTCGATAACGTGATAGGTGGTATCTTTAAAGCAAGTATGAATTTGCTGAATGGTATCGTCGGTAGAGCAATCGTCGACCAGCACAAAAAACTTTTCTACCCCGGGAAGCACCGCAGTAAGGTTATCGTGCAGCTCTTGTATGTTGGCCGACTCGTTGTAAAGAGGAATGAGGAAATAGCTTACCATTTTTCTATTTTACGTTGCCATTCAATGGTTTCGCTTAAGCCATCGGCCAGCGTGTGGCGGGGTTTGTAACCAAAAAATGAAATGAGTTTATCAATCGAGGGTACCCTGCGCTGCACATCTTCGTACTTTCCAAAGTTCGAATAAGGTATCAGGGTGAGCATGGGTGGCACTTTATCGCCATTGACCAGTTTCCAGATGAGGCGCCCCAGGTCTGCAATGGTGATTTCTTCGCGCGGGTCTGAAGCGATATTGAATATTTCGTTGTCCGATTTCTCTGATTCGATGCAAAGAACCAGGGCAGCTACCGTATCTTTTATATAAGTGAAAGTGCGTGTTTGCAAGCCATCGCCATGGATCTCAAGCGCTTCTTGGCGGGCAGCCCTGCTGATAAAGAGCGATTGTGGCCCTCCCCACCAGGTAAGGTTCTGGTTAGGACCGTAGGAACCAAAGAAGCGAACAATGGTGTAATTCAGGTTAAACTCGTCGTGGTTGGCCAGGATATATTGTTCGCTATACATTTTCGAAATGGCATAGGCCCAGCGTTTCACTGTGGGTGGTCCCATTACCAGATCAGACTCTTCGGTAAAAGGAACCTGCGTGTTTTTGCCATATACGTCGGAGGTAGAAGCAAATAACAGCTTGCTTTTGTCAGCAAGGCATTTGGCTACAATGTTCCGCAGCATAATCTGGTTTTCGTCGAGGGTACGAAAAGCACTTGAATAGCGCGGTATCTTCTGCGAAGCCAGGTGCACAACCAGGTCGACCTTGTAGTCTTTTATTACAAATGGGTTGCAAATATCTCCTAAATGGAAATGAAAACGTTCATGCTTCAGAAAAGGTTCCACATTTCGCTGCTCGCCATAACTCAGGTTGTCGATACCATATACTTCGTGACCCTTTGCAAGCAAAGCTTCAGCAAGATTCGACCCAATAAAACCGGCCACTCCGGTAATTAATATTTTCATTCAAACTATTGGTTTAAAAAAGATATGTTATACACTACAAAACCTTTCGGATTGTCATTTACCTGATTGTTGTAGGCTATTTGCAAAGTATTTTGTCCTTCCACTAAATCGGTTTTAGCAATGATAAAGGCATAATACTGCCTTTTAGGGTCGTAGTATTTAAATCCTCCACCACTGCCTATTTCCTGAAGGGTAAAAGCCACAGTGCGCTTGTCGTTAATAAGAATAAAGCCTTCGTTGGGTCTGTCAAGTCCTTCGGCTTCGATAAATATTCTAAGACTGTTGATACCTGAGAGATTGTTCAGGTTGAAATTAAGCTTCTGCGAAGCCACGCGGGCAGGATTTTTACCTAATTCAATGGCCAGGGTGTTGGAAAACTTCCTGGGTTCATCGTGGTTCCAGCTAAAGATTTGCACATCGCCATTGCCCAATTCGAAATGATAGTTGGTGTTGCGAATAATAAAATCTTTGGCCCTTGGATCGGTCATTACATTGTCGAAATAATAATCGGCAAAAAACCACCCTTTTTTGTTGGTATTGTAAGTATTCACGAGGTCATCATAAGAGGTGGCTGTATTGGGTAAACCAGTGGCTTCGCGGTAAATATACTGCTTAAGCTTGGTGTCGTAAACCCGCTGGCGGAACCACACCGAATTGTCGCGCTTAAGGTACCAGTCGGTAGCGCCGGGCCAGGTCGAAATTACCAGGTCGTCTTTGCCAACAATTCTTTTCATCTTTTTGCAAATTCCTTTCCAGTTGACATAGCCCACATGAATAAGACTTTTGGGTGCCACTTGCCCATGTTCCTTGGTAGTAATCAGCTCCTTGATCTTTCCATAGGGTGCTCCGGCCAGCAGCAGCACCGTGATAACCATAAAAATAAAGATGCTAAAACCTTTCTTTTCAGCCAGATTTCTGGGAACAATCAGGGGCACCAAACGAGAAACTATAAAATAAAGGCCTGTTGCCGCAGAAATAAGAAAAAGCGGATAAATAAATAAAAGGTAGTTCGGCGTGCAGGGGTTGCGGAAAATAAAACTCATCAGTAAAAAGGGCACCAGAAACATGGATACCAAAAAAGCTGCACCACGCCTTGTTTTGGGCAGAAAAAACGAAACCGGTAAGCCCAAAATACCTAAATAATAAAGCAGGGAGTAATCGTCTTTTATAATATTAAAGTAGGTTTTAAAACAGGCAAAGCGTGTTTCTTCCCCTTTAAACTGGGTAAATATATAGTTCCAGTCTGGTAATACCCAGTTTATAATCCGGTCTGGTAAAAGAATTCCTAATACCGGTCTGGCAATTTTATCCAACAGGCTCGGAGTAAAAAACACGATTACTGCGGCCACAATCAGGTAACTCGAAAGGGCATAAAAGTTTGTAAAAGCGCCCTTTCCTCCTCGTATCATCCGACCAATAGCCAAATACACAAAATAGGCGCTTAACCCAAAAACCGCAAAAAAAGTAAGCTGATGGTTAAGGAGCGAAAACACAAAAACAAAAGGCAAGAACAATAAATATTTTTTATTGATTTGGTTGCGGGTAAAAAAGCCATGCTTTTCTGACTCGTTTGCTGAAGATGAACTAAAGGCCATCCAGATGACCAGCAATAGAAGCAGGTAGGCAAATTCGAAACTGGCATAATTACGGGCAATGCGCGACCAGATTATTGCGTATAGCGAAAAAGCCCCTAAAAAAGCGGCAATTATGCCCACATTGCGGTTAAAAAGTTTTTTAGCCAATAAATAAATGAGTGGTATCGAAAAACTACCGAACAGAATGCTGGGTATGCGGGCTGTGATTTCACTGGCTCCAAAAAGTTTAAAAAAACCTATTATTACCCAGGTTAAAAAAATTCCGTTGTTGTCCGATTGCATCATCGATCCGCCTTTTAAGAAACGGTAGGCTGGAGTTACATGCATGTATTCATCGACCCATAGCGAAAGAAATCCCAACTGATAGTAGCGAAGCACCAAAGCTGCAAGGGTAATTACAGCAAGAATTACCAGGGTGGTTTTATCCGACAGGAAGTTCCAATCGGGAAAAGGTTTACGGCTTTCGGGGTTTGGTTTTGTTTTGCCCATTATTAGTTCGATGTTGAAATAAATTGATGCACAATAGCCGAAATGCTGTTTATTTCGGCGCGCTAAATTTAATGGAAAGACTTCGGCTTTGCAAAACCTTGCAAGGAATAATATGAATCATGGCATGAGGCTTGCCACTGACTAAACTGCCAATTTCGAAAGCAACACAAAAAAAAACAATTCCGATTGGAACTATACTTTGCTGAGCATTGTATCGGCCTTAGACCTTTCGAACTGAAAACCCTCTTTAAGCAATTGGTGGGGAACAACCTGCTGATCATTCAGAAAAACTTCGGAAAGGGTTTGCAGCATAAGCTTAACCAACACGGTGGGAATGTTGATACGAATGGTTCTGTAACCAGCCTGCTGCGCAATCAAATTCTGAAGCCGGGCAACCTGTATATTCTCTGGACTGCACAAATTATACACTGCCGACGATTGCGGACTTTTTAAAATAAAATAAATGGCCCGCACCAAATCGTCGATATGAATCCAGGGAACATACTGATTCCCCGAACCAAATACCAGGTTGATCCTGCTTTTTAAAATATTCCGGATTTTGGGCCAGTATCCACCCTCTGGGCTAATCACAACGCCAATGCGCAAGGCGGTAACTGGAATTTTAAACAGCGCGAGATTCGATTCCCATTCTGTGCACACCCCGGCAAGATAGCCTGTTCCGGGTGGCGATGCCTCTGTGAGTATTTTATGGGGTTGGTGCCCATAATAACCCACAGCCGAGGCGCTAATTAGTTTAAGCGGCTGCTCCTCCAACTTCTCGAGTTCTTTGGCCAGCAGGGCCAATGGACGAATGCGGCTCTCTATGATTTTAGCCTTTCGCGAGTTTCCCAGCCATCCCCCAGCAATGGACTCACCGCTAAGGTTAATAAGGTAGTGTTGGTTTTTTAATGCCTCGGGGTCGAGGTAATTTTCGTCTGGATTCCAGTAATAGCTGCGAAACGAACCTGAATAATTTCTGTTCCGGCTAAGTATAGAAACTCTAAAACCCTGACTTTGCATATAGACTGCGAGGGCTGTACCAATTAAACCCGTTCCGCCGCATAAGAGCACGTTTCTTTTCGTTGCTGATTCCATACCACACTAACAGACAACAAACAAAAAGGTTAGCCTGTGAAAATTTTTGGAGAAAATTGTTAAAAAATCAGCCCTAAAAAGAGAAGGAAATGTAAAAAAAATGAGCCCGGGTTAACTACTCCCGGGCTCTAACCCTAACTAATTGAAAACTATGAAGTGTGACTACTCCCTAAGAAAAGGAGTACGAAAAATGCAGAATGATTTAATAAATAGACACAGAATGGCCAAACGATTTTCTTTTAGCCGATAGAATTACCTCGTATTCGCCTGCCGGTAAATTCGACAAATCGTATTTACGGGCAAAATTAGCTTCGGTTCCCGAATCTTCGAAAAATACCCCGGTTTCGCCCATTATCTTCACCTCTGTTTTTGACTCGGAGGGGTTGTTAAAGAATACCAGTAAATTTTTGTCGGAAAACCTGAATATTGGTTCTTTTATCAACTCTGTTTCTTTTACAATTACTTTCGAATCTTTGATAGAAATGGGCTTTTTAACAATCTCGTTGTTCCATTTTACCACAATTACATAATTTCCATCGGCCAATTGCGAAAAATTAAACACCCTGGAAAAGTCGGCTGTATTTTTAATGTGTGCCGAGTAGAATATAACAGTTTCGTCGTCGTTTTCAATAGATAGGTTGACTTGCCTGGCTTCAATCTCGACTAGCGAAATTACTGCCTTGTTTTGTTCACTGGTGCTGGTCTTCACCTTTACACCTCCACCGGCCAACGCCATCACAGGCATACCGGTAATTGCGAAAATAATCAGTGCACGTAGCACTACATTTTTAACTCTGTTCATTTTTGAAATCATTAGTAAATAATTACTGAGGCAAAGTTAAGGGCAATATTCGTTGATGCAATAGATATATTGTTAAGAATATATTAAATTTATCTTACATTATTTATTGTTTTTTGTGTTTTTATCTATTTTTTGTAAGCTTTTACTTTATTTTAATAACATTTTGACATTTATGTTATTTCATACACAATGAATATTTATGTATGATCTGATTATCAACTGTTTAAAGAATTTGACTTTTTTTAATCGTTTTTATTGCTTTTTGGGGTCTCAACATCATATTCTATCCTTTTTTTCATTTATGATACTTTTTTTATGGGGTTATACTGTTTTTTTATACTTATTTTTGAATATCTTCTATATTTTTATTGTTTGTTTTGTAAAAAACACAAATTTTAAATACTGTTCAATTCCCCAAACTCCCCGAAATAAAAAAAGAGGCTGAAATTATCTTTCATCCTCTTTCTATCGACTATAATTTAGATTTAATTCCAACTCTCAACAAGCATATCTTTAGCCAATTTTGAGGCCAGTTCAGCTCCTTTTAACATCTTCACCAGTTCGAGTGAAAAATGAAGGGCTGCACCAGGACCCCTTCCTGTTAAGATTAAACCCGACAAAACGGTAGGGGTATGCCGAATGGTCGCTCCTTTTAATTGCGGTTCAATACCGGGGTAACACACAGCTTCTTTTCCTTCCAGAATACCAAGCGAACCCAACACCATGGGTGCAGCGCAGATGGCCGCGATGGGTTCGTTGTGCCGGGCCTTATTTTTAAGTACTTCAGCCAAACCTTTGTGCTGCATGAGGTTGCTTGAGCCAGGCATTCCTCCCGGTAAAACTACCACCAAAGCCTGTTCGTAATTTACATCTTCAAAAACCACATCGGCCACAATCTTTATACCATGCGCCCCCGTTACCTGCCGATGTCCGGTAACAGACACCATTTGGTTAGGGATGTCGGCCCTGCGCAACACATCGACAATGGTGAGGGCCTCAATTTCTTCAAAACCTTCGGCAAAATGAACAAATGCTGTTTTCATGTTCCAGGGATTTTGGATTAAGGAATAAATTTATGAACTAATTTCTGAAAATTTGTGCAGGTGTGCATCTAAAGAACACTTACTCCAGCGTGTTGTCAAGAATTTCTCTGAGGAATTCGGTTTCGTATCCGCGTTGTGCGGCAAAAGCACCCAGCTTCTGGTATCGTATATAAGGATTCGCTTCTTTTACAGTATTGTTTTTCTTATGCAACTCGCGCAATACCAGGCCATGGTATTCCTTCGCGGGAAAACTGTTAAGGCAGGTTTCGATGGTTTTTGAGGCAATGCTTTTGCGCTTGAGGAGGTACCTGATTTTGTGTTTCCCCCATTTTCCTTGTCGTATTTTATCGTTCACAAAGGCCTGGGTATAGCGCGCTTCATCAATGTATCTTTCTGCTATCAGTATTTGGCTGATGCTTTCGTACTCCTGTGTCAAATTCCATTCATCGAGCCGGGTTTTTATATCGAGAAGGCACTTTTCGCCCTTGCTGCAAAGGTATTTCAGACGTTCAAGACCTTCCTCGCGGCTTATCTGCTTTCTTCCTTCCATGCTTTGATAATGCGGTTTTTCTGGTTAAGATCACGAATCAACAGATGCCGGGCAAAGCCAGCCTTTTTAAAAACAGCGATGGTTTCGTCGGCCAGCGCTTCGTTTATTTCCACCCATATTGCTCCCTTGGGCTTTAAGTGAAAGCGGGCATATTCGGCAATGGCTGTATAAAATAAAAGGGCATCGGCATCAGGAACAAACAAAGCAGTGTGAGGCTCAAAATCAAGTACATTGGCATGCATCAGTTGCTTTTCTACTTCCCTAATATACGGCGGATTGCTGACAATCAGGTCGAAAGGTGGAAAATGTCGGGAAGGTTGCAGAATGTCGTCTATTAAGAATTCTATTTCCATCTGATGCTGAATGGCATTGCGTCTTGCCGTGTTAAGTGCCCCAGGCGAGAGGTCGATGCCAGTAACGATAGCCCCCGGCAGATTTTTTTTAAGCGCCAGGGCAATACACCCACTGCCGGTTCCGATATCCAGAATACGCGGCTGGCTATGGAGAGTGCTTTTCAGAATGGAATCGACTATCAGTTCGGTTTCCTGGCGCGGAATGAGCACATGGGCATTCACTTCTAAGTTTAAACCATAAAAATAGGCCTGTCCAAGTATGTACTGGATAGGCTCATATTCAGCCAGGCGTCTAAGGATATCCCTCATCTTGCCAAGAAGTTCAACACCAAGTTTTTCTTCGGAATACGTATGTAACTGAGTGGGGCTAAGCCCGGTTGCACTTTCGGCTGCCAGGGAAAAAATGCTGTCTGTTTCCGGCTGGTCGTAAATTCCTTTCAGCTCATGGCGGTATAAAAGCTTTAAGTGTTGAAGTGTTTCGGGGTCTAGGCGTATATTCTTTTCCTCTGACATGCAAATAAATTTCAGGTATTTGTACTTTTGACGCTCGCAGGACCTATCGGAAAGCTATGCAGCAAATCTATGAAAAATACATACGCCGGTGCATCGATCTGGCACTAAATGGCAAAGGAAATACGCGCACCAACCCCATGGTCGGTTGTGTAATCGAATGCGATGGCAGAATTATCGGCGAAGGCTATCATGAGTATTTCGGAGGTCCGCATGCAGAGGTGAACGCCATACGCGCAGTGAATGATTCCTCGCTTCTCTCTAAAAGCACCCTGTATGTGAGCCTGGAGCCTTGTTCGCATACCGGAAAAACACCTCCCTGCTCCGACCTGATTGTCGAAAAAAAAATACCTCGTGTGGTCGTTGGCTCCGGCGATCCGAATTCACTGGTGGCCGGAAGAGGTATTCAGAAACTTCGAAATGCAGGCATCGAAGTGATTGAAGGAGTGCTCCAGGAAGAATGCAAAGTCATCAACCACCAGTTTTTTACTTTTCACAGTAAAAAAAGGCCTTATATTCTTTTAAAGTGGGCCGAATCTTCCGACGGCTTCATGGACATTGTTCGACCAGCCGGCACTCCGATTGGCCCTCACTGGATTTCGAATAGCTTGTCGCAACGTATTGTGCACAAATGGCGCACCGAAGAAGATGCCATAATGGTAGGCACCAACACAGTAATGACAGACAACCCCTCACTTACGGCACGCCTTTGGCCCGGACATTCGCCCTTGCGCGTTGTGCCGGACCGTCTGGGGCGCCTCGACCCTTCCTTGAATGTTTTTTCGCCCGAAACCCCTACCCTCGTGTTTACTGAAAAGGCAAAACCCGATACAGCTTCGGTGCATTACCAACAGATTGATTTCCGGAATAAGGCACTGGAACAAATGCTCCAATACCTCTGGAGTATTGAAATTCAATCGCTATTGGTAGAAGGGGGCAGTAAACTTCTGCAATCGTTTATCGACCTGAACTTATGGGACGAGGCCAGGGTATTCAAAGGCTCCAGAGCTTTTCGCGATGGTTTGCATGCACCGGTGCTACCGCTGGTTGGCACTGAAAAATTACAATTACTCAACGACCAATTGACAATTTTCAAACCCAACACCACACAAGCTATCTAAACAAACCGGCGTGCCAATGTTTTTTCGTAAATTGCCTCCCACTAATAATAGAATTGCCTTGTCGTTTCGCTCTTTTATACTCGTTTTGCTTCTTTTTCTTTCAGCAGGTAAGATATCGGCACAAAATGCCCGGCAATATCTTAAGGCTGGTGATATGCTTTTAGAAAGTGGAATGCCAGATGCAGCACTTGAAGAGTATTACAAGGCTGCCGCCCTGGACTCCAACGATGGTAAATTGCAGGCAGCCATTGGTCAGGCCCACCTGGCAAATGCCGACAGCCTGAAAGCAGCCGAAAGTTTTTACAAGGCAGCGGTCTTGAACTTCGATCCGATAGTCAATTACTCCAAGGCTTCGGAGTTATTTCTACTGTTGAAGGATTTTGCGCGTGCAAAGGCTTGCACTGATAGAGGTCTTGCCATAAAACCCCGCGACGAGGATTTGCTCCTGTTAAAAACCCGTATATTTTTAGAGCTGGGAGATTTTAAACAAGCCTTTTCCGCCGCTGAAGCTGCATTGGCCATAAACGAAAGCGCCCGCAATTTGTATTACTATGGTTTGGCTGCCTACCATGCCGGAGATACCATTGCTGCCGAGAAAGCCCTCGAAAAAGCCATCATTCGCAACAGCCGGTATGAAGATGCTTACCTGGCACTTGCAAAAATACAATATGCCACAGGTCACTTCCAATATACCATCGATAACTGCTCGGTAGTTTTAACCTCTTTGAATGTCGTAAACATTGCAGCCCTTGCATTAAGAAGCAAAGCTTACCTGCAGAAAAACGATACCACCAGGGCACTTGCCGACCTGAACAAAGCACTCATTATAGGTGGCGATAATTTTTCGCTCTATATGTTTCGTGCCGGAATTCATGCATCGCGTTTGGATACAACAGAGGCTATTGCAGATTATTCACAAGCCCTGTTACAAGTCGATACAGCACTGGATGCCCTTACTAAACGAGCAGAACTCTATGCATTGCTCGGTGAGAAGGAAAATGCTCTGAAAGACTACCGACTTATATTACAGCTTGTAGGATCCGACGAAGCGCATGCAAAACTGGCCGAGAATGTGCAACAAAAAATCTTTGACCTTGGCAGGGAAGAAAACAAACCTGTGATTTTCCTCCTCGCGCCAAAGCTGAACGAGCAAGCAGAAATAACGGTTGAAGAAGGCCAGCAGCAGTTAGTTGTTTCTGGAACTATCAGCGATATGTCGGGAGTAAAAATGTTGAGGCTCAATAACCTTAACCTAAGCTTTTTACCCGCCGGTGTAAATGAATACCGATTCGATACCCTTCTGACCCTCGAGAAGATCGACTTTATCTCTTTTACCATCGCCGATGTGTATGACAACCTCAGCACAGAAACTTTCCCAATTATTAAAACAGAAAAAGAAAAACCACGTTTCGAATTGCAAAGTCCTGCAATTGACGAGGACTTGCAGATTTTGCTGCATGCCGACGATAACAGTCTTTACTTCGAGGGCAGCGTGCTGGACAAAAGTCCGATTGTTTCAATAAAAATTGACGGCAGCAATGCCAACTTTACACAGGGCAAATACAACCCCCGGTTTACTGCCATTGTCGATGTGAGGAACCGTTCGTCAATTACTCTTTCTGCCACCGATTTGTATGGCAATGAATCTTTGAGCAATTATACCCTCCAGCGCCCTTCGAAGTTGAACCTTGCCGAAAGCCCTATGGGTAAAACATGGGTTGTGGTGGTGGACAATAACAATTACGCCTACCAAAGCAATGTTTATCCAGAGAGTAAAGAACTAAAAAACCTGCTGGAAATTTTTAGTCACTATGAATTTGCAGGAGTTATCTATAAAACCAATATGAGTTTGCGCGAAATGGAATGGTTTTTTTCCATTGAGCTGCGCGACCTGGCTCGAAACAATAAGGTAAAATCGTTGCTTATCTGGTATTCCGGACTAGCCGATGTACAGGAAGAAAAAGCCTTCTGGCTGCCGGTTGACAGTCGCAAAAACGAACCTTCGGGTTTTTATAAAATCAATGCCCTTCAGGCTTCACTGGCCAGTTATTCAACTCTCAACCATCTTTTGGTGGTCAGCAGTGCCGGATACCCCAATGTTTCTGACGGAATGGCCCCACACAGTCTTGAAGCCTGCTACAATACAGAGCTTCTTTCGAAAAAATCGGCTCAAATGCTAGGTCCGGCATTTTTGGAAGTCAATCAACAGAATCCTTTGTTCCTGTCGGCTTTTATTCACGCCTTGCAAGCGAACCCAGCCGCTTGCATTCCTGTCGATGCACTTTACGAAAGAATTTCTCTTGGCATGGAACAAGAAGGTATGGAAAGGTCAGTGTTATTTCCTTTAAAGGATTTGGGGCACGAGAATGGCACTTTTTTCTTTGTACGAAAAATCATTCAAAACTAACGTCTACGCCCTTTCTCTCCCCAAAAAGAGAAGAAGGATTATTTCACTAAACGCAGCTATTGGTTATACTATTTTTGCCACCAGGAACTCTCTGTTAAGGCGGGCAATGTGCGAAAGTGAAATTTCTTTCGGGCATTCGGCCTCGCAGGCACCTGTGTTGGTACAATTGCCAAATCCCAGTTCGTCCATGGCTTTTACCATATTCTTAACCCTTTCTTTGGCCTCTACCTTGCCTTGGGGCAGGTTGGCATACTGCGATACCTTGGCGGCCACAAAAAGCATGGCCGAGGCATTTTTGCACGATGCCACACAAGCTCCGCAGCCAATACAGGCTGCAGCATCCATTGCTGTGTCGGCATTCCGCTTGGGAATTGGAATTGCATTGGCATCGGGTACACCGCCGGTATTGACCGAAACATAACCGCCGGCTTGCATAATTTTATCGAAAGCACTGCGGTCTACCACCAAATCGCGGATAATCGGGAAGGGTTTTGCTCTCCAGGGCTCAATGACAATGGTGTCGCCATCTTTAAACTTTCGCATATGAAGCTGGCAGGTGGTAACAGCCGTATCAGGCCCATGCGGGCGGCCGTTGATGTATAGGCTGCACATGCCGCAAATACCTTCGCGGCAATCGTGGTCGAAACACACAGGGGTGGCAATGTTATCGTCAATAAGCTGCTGGTTCAATATATCAAGCATCTCGAGAAAAGACGAATCTGGAGAAATGCCTTTTATCGGATACGTCTCGAACTTTCCCCTGGCAGAGGCATTTTTTTGCCTCCATATTTTAAGTGTCAAATCCATTGCATTCTTTTTTTATTTTCGAATAATGAAATCCTTTTGCCAAATCAGGCTTGCTTACTTCTTATAGTTCCGCTGGGCCACTTTTATAAACTCATAATTGAGCGGCTCTTTGTGAATCTGTGGATCTTTGTTGGTCCCCTTGAACTCCCAGGCGCCCACAAACATAAAATCGCTGTCGTTACGTTTAGCCTCTCCTTCTTCGGTCTGATGCTCTTCGCGGAAATGTCCGCCACAGGACTCTTCACGCAGCAGGGCATCGCGTGCCATGAGCTCACCAATTTCGATGAAATCGGCAACCCGTCCGGCTTTTTCCAGTTCGGGATTGAACTCATTCTTTTCGCCGGGTATTTTAACATCATTCCAAAACGATTCGCGCATTTGCTTAAAGTCGGCAATGGCTTGTTCCAGACCTTGTTTGTTGCGACCCATGCCCACCAGATCCCAAAGGCGAAGTCCGAATTCCTTGTGGAAATAATCGACTGACTTGTTTCCTTTGATATTCATGAGCGTTTCGATCCGCAGGCTTATTTCCTGTTCGGCCGCCACAAACTCAGGTTCATTGGTAGTCATGCGGGGGGTTAGAATGTCGTCGGCAAGATAGTTCTGTATGGTATAGGGCAAAACGAAATACCCGTCGGCCAGCCCTTGCATAAGCGCCGAAGCTCCCAGCCTGTTGGCCCCGTGATCGGAAAAGTTGGCTTCGCCAATGGCGTAAAGCCCAGGTATGGTAGTCATGAGTTCGTAATCGACCCAGGTGCCGCCCATGGTATAGTGTATGGCCGGGTAAATCATCATGGGAGTTTCGTAGGGGTTCTCGTCCACTATTTTATCGTACATCTGAAAGAGGTTGCCATAGCGTTCTTCCACCACTTCCCTGCCAAGTCGTTTAATGGAGTCGGAAAAGTCGAGGTAAACAGCCAATCCACTTCCAACACCGTATCCGGCATCGCAGCGCTCTTTGGCTGCACGCGAAGCTACGTCGCGTGGTACCAGGTTGCCAAATGCAGGGTACCGGCGCTCGAGGTAATAATCGCGGTCGTCTTCGGCGATATTGGTAGGTTTAAGCCTGCCATTGCGTATGGCTTCGGCATCTTCTTTTTTCTTGGGCACCCAAATGCGTCCATCGTTCCGGAGGCTCTCGCTCATAAGGGTGAGTTTCGACTGAAAACTACCATGCACAGGTATGCAGGTAGGGTGTATCTGAACAAACGCCGGGTTGGCAAAATAAGCTCCTTTTTTGTACACCTGCCAGGCAGCGCTTACGTTGGACCCCATGGCATTGGTAGAAAGGAAAAAGGCATTGCCGTAACCACCGGAAGCAATTACCACGGCATGGGCAAAATGGCGTTTTATCTTGCCGGTAACCAGGTCGCGCGAGATAATACCGCGGGCTTTGCCATCGACCATCACCAGGTTGAGCATTTCGTGGCGGGTAAACAGCTCGATGCCTCCCAGATGCACCTGGCGCATCATGGCACTGTAGGCACCCAACAACAATTGCTGCCCAGTTTGGCCACGGGCATAGAAAGTTCGCGACACCTGGGCACCTCCGAAGGAACGGTTGTCGAGCAATCCGCCATACTCACGGGCAAAGGGTACGCCTTGTGCCACACACTGGTCGATAATAAGGTTACTCACCTCGGCCAGACGGTAGACATTGGCTTCGCGCGAACGGTAGTCGCCTCCTTTGATGGTATCGTAGAAAAGACGGTAAACACTGTCTCCGTCGTTCTGGTAGTTTTTGGCCGCATTGATACCGCCCTGTGCCGCAATGCTGTGCGCCCGCCGTGGACTATCCTGATAGCAAAAGGCTTTCACCTTAAAGCCCATTTCGGAAAGGCTGGCGGCTGCCGAAGCGCCGGCAAGTCCGGTGCCCACCACTATAATATCGAGCTTACGTTTGTTCGATGGGTTGACCAGACGCTGTGTGGCTTTATAGTTTTTCCACTTGTCGGCCAGGGGGCCTTCGGGTATCTTGGAGTTCAAAGTTGTCATAAGGCAAAAAATTAAAACTTTACTTGAAAAAATAAATTACCACCGGTATAGCCATAAAACCCAAAGTTACTACCAGGGTGTACAAAAGACCCAGTGCTTTGACAATGGGGGTATACACCGGATGGTTAAGCCCCAGGGTTTGAAAGGCCGATTGAAAGCCGTGGTGCAGGTGAAACCCCAGGCCAAGCAAAGCCACCAGATAGAAGATTACAGCACCCGACATTTTAAAACGGGTATAAACCAGAGTACCTAAATCGTGATAGCTTTCGCCATCGTAGAGCACTTCGCCCACATCGCCAATGAATTTGGCCTTAATGTAAAAATCGAACAAGTGCAAAATCAGGAAAATAGTAATGACAAGGGCCGTATGAAACATGTATTTCGAAAAAAACGAAAGCTGCGAGTTGTTGGTGACCTTATATCCTACCGGACGCGATAGCATGTTCTGGATGCTTAACACAGTGCCGTAGACCATGTGCAGGATAAAACCACCAAACAAGGCGAATTCCATTATTTTAATGACTTTGTTGGTGCCCATAAAATGGGCGGCTTTGTTAAAAGGCTCAAAGCTGTCCTGGGTAATTATCAGCAGGTTAATGCCCAGGTGAATGAGAAGAAACGAGATGAGAAACAGCCCCATCAGCGACATAAGCAGCTTCTTGCCAATTGAAGAATTAAAAATGTTGCTCATTGGTTATAAAAGTTAGATATTTTTTTCCTCTCAAAAGTACCTCGATTTGGCACATTTTGCAACGGCCAATTACAGATTAAATGTATTTATATTTCGTTTAAATTGCAATTGACAGTTGTTACGCTCTTTCAGTGATAGAAAAGAAAGCTTGTGGATGCATTAAGCTCATAAAAAAGCTTAGTAAAGATATAGCTTTTTGATATGTTTCGCCGACTATTGCGACAGACTATACTTAGTGGGGTTTGATGCACTACTATATTTCCAATGTTGTGTTCTTTTAAAAAGCCCTATTCAACCGGACTATAATGTATGCAATTCACAAAAAAACCATCCGGTTTAAGAAATTTATACTTTTTGCCCCTGCAAATAAAATTATAAATTTGCTGAGAATTACTAAAATTAAAGACGGTAATTAGCTCGAGCTTCAAGCTCGAGCCAGCAAGGGCACATACATTCAAAACTTTAAGACTAAACAGGCTTTTGCAAAAAAGTAAATAATTGAGGTTATGAGAACACAATACATTACCGATAATACCGGAAAAAAAGTGAGTGTAATTCTTCCTATAAGGGATTACGAGAAAATATTGGAAGAGCTTGAAGAACTGGAAGACATAAAAGCTTATGACCGTGCCAAAGCTCGCAAAAGTGAGCCAATTCCCCCCTGCTAGTTTGGGTTTGCAACCCAAACCTTTCCTCATAAAAATTCAATATCTAAAACCGACTCAAGTTCCGCATAATTTCTTGCACTGCTATACAAATAATCTTCAGGGTTTTGCACAATTCCTTCTTCTACAGGATTTTGGTGTATGTAATTAAGTTTTTGGTCTATTACTTCATTTGTAAACAATTCGATTGGATGATTATCCTGCCTCCATACCTGGTATGTTTTGTTCTTTCTGTTTTTTGAACCGGCATCTTGTAATATAGGTAAAATCCAGTCTTTACGACTTTCATTATATTCTTCGATGGATAACAACAAGTGTTTGGCTGTATGCCTCTTAAAATCCCGTAATATATCGGATAATTTATAACTCTCCTTTGCCTTGCATATTAAATGGATATGATTTGACATAATACAAAAACCATATACTTCTAATCCCTTATTTGATTGACAATATTTTAAACTATCGATTAAAATATCCTTATTTTTTCGTCTGGTAAACAAATCGACCCAACCAACTGTGGCAATAGTTATAAAGTGTAATGCGTTCTGATCGCCAATTCTATAGCTGGTGGTACCTTTTGTTCCCATCAATCGAATATAACTATTTTTTTAATTTATGATCGGATAGACAAACTGGTTTTATTCGGTTTAGAGAATTGACGGTACAACCATCAATTAGCAATAGAGTAAGCTTATGAAATTGTTATGGTTGAAAATTCGGGTTGTAAACCCGAATTAGCGGGGGGTGCTTCCAAACTAAGCATTAGATCACGCATACTGTCTCTTGAAGTTAGCTGTCCAAAGACCATGCAAAGCATCTGATTCCAACAAGTGAAAGTTCTAACATACTTGTTCCCTTCATGATTTTGAACAATCCGATCAAAAACCCTGCGGGGTAAAAAATCTGTAAGTTGTGCGAAGATAAATTTGCCTTGATTCATAGAAT
>JAMIIA010000039.1:0-1558 GCA_035913795.1 Bacteroidales bacterium | reverse complement strand
TACCGTGCCGACGTCGAAGCCGCGCAGGTCGAGTGCCGCCTCGGACGCCCACACCGGCACCGTGCCAGCGGGCGCCGGCTGCGTGTCGCGCCGTCGGATCGGCAGCACGCTATCCGCGTGGTCCTCGGTGACCGGTCGGGCGATCACCGTGAGTGGCAGGCCGGACCCCGGCATCGCCACGTCCTGGAAGCGCACGAAGTCAACGCGCGCCACGCCATCGACGGTGCAATTTTCATAGAACATACGAATGTCGCCAATTTGGTATAATAACATAGCAATACGTTCAATTCCCATTCCAAAAGCAAAACCATTGTATTCGTCAGGATTGATACCACAGTTTTTCAAAACGTTTGGATCAACCATTCCGCAACCCATAATTTCTAGCCAGCCGGTTCCTTTAGTGATACGGTAATCTGTTTCGGTTTTTAAACCCCAATAAATATCTACCTCAGCACTTGGCTCAGTAAATGGAAAGTAAGATGGTCGCAAACGAATTTTTGACTTGCCAAACATTTCTTTGGTGAAATATAAAAGTGTTTGTTTTAAATCGGCAAACGATACTTCTTTGTCTATGTATAAGCCTTCTACCTGGTGAAAAATACAATGTGAACGAGAAGATACTGCTTCATTTCTGAAAACTCTTCCGGGTGAAATCGTTCGAATAGGCGGTTTGTTGTTCTCCATATATCGCACTTGAACCGAAGACGTGTGCGTTCGCAACAAAACATCCGGATTGGTTTGAATAAAAAACGTATCCTGCATATCTCGTGCCGGATGATATTCCGGTAGGTTTAAGGCGGTGAAATTATGCCAATCATCTTCAATTTCAGGACCTTCAGAAACGTTGAACCCTATATTGGAAAAAATATCGATAATTTGATTTTTTACTAAAGAAATCGGGTGACGGGAACCTATCGGAAAAGGTTCTCCCGGACGAGTCAAATCGCCAAAAAGACCAACTGTTTCTTCTTTACTTTCCAGTAATTCTAAAATAGATTTTACTTTCTCTTCGGCCGTATTCTTTAGTGTGTTGATAACCTGTCCGAATTCTTTTTTCTGTTCATTAGGAACATTTTTAAACTCGGCAAACAAGTCTTTCAACAAGCCTTTACTTCCTAAATATTTTATTCGGAATTGTTCTAAAGTTTCTTTGTTGTCTGTTTGAAAAGCCTGAGCTTCGCCAATATATTCTTTAATCTTATCTATCATCTTTCGTGCTATGAAGCTACAAATTTAGGGAAAATTTATTAATAGGGACTAGTCGCAACTTGTCCGATCTCAAAATAAAATGAATTAATTGATTAGTTCTCTTTCCAGAAAATAATTTACAATGGCGTCTTTCATCAAAACGGCTTGTTGCCTGCTTTTAGTGGCGGTAACACTTCTTTTACTTTATAATGAGGCCAACCATCATTATCAAAAAATTCAAATTCATAATAACCATAAGGCTCTAATAATCGACAAATTGCAATGTGCATTAACTCAATTTTTTCGTCTTTTTTGAAAGTTTGTTTTACTTTACCCAACTCTTGAACACCAATTAAATATATAATGGCAT
>JAMIIA010000038.1:0-4315 GCA_035913795.1 Bacteroidales bacterium | reverse complement strand
AACGATTTCCTATCAATTTTTCGGTAGATTATAAACCTACATTTTTTGTTGATAAGGTGCTGAAAACAGCGGGCAGTAAGTTTGTATTTTCCTACTACGAACTGGCATTGAGTATGCGCTATGCCTTCACCAATGGCGGAGGTCGCAGAAGACGATAATTACAATCCTCTTATTTTTGCACGCAGGTTATCCTTAAGGGTTTCACCGCAGGCTTTACGCATCACCTTTTGCGCTACATTCTTTTTGTAGGCAGAATGGTTGTTGTAGTATTGCATGCAGGTCGGACATTTCTGAATTTCATCCATCAGCCTGTTTTCGGAGTGGCGGTCCAGTTCTCCGTCCAGCAACATCGAAATGTCTGACATTAACTCCGTGCAATTGTGGGGTGGTCTTAAATGGCTCATCTGATTTTAATTTTTGTGATGCGGTTATATTATGCAGATGTTTGTTTATTATTCATGTTTTTTGTAACCCATAGAAGCGGCATATTCTTTCAGGCTTTCTTTCAGCATATTGCGTGCGCGGTGTAATCTGGAACGTACTGTCCCGATTGGAATATCTATAATCTTGGCAATCTCTTCGTAACTGAATCCTTCAATATCGCAGAGCAGAATGACCGTTTTGAAATCGATAGGCAATCTGTTGAGTGCTATCGTAATTTCATCGCCCATCATGCCATCGAAAATATCTTCGCGCAAATCATAGGCCACACCTCCTTTGTCTTCATCGGCATCCTGATACGCAATGATATCTTCATAATCTACCTTTGTCGGCTGTTTCGCTTTTTTGCGATATTCATTGATAAAGGCATTCTTCAATATCTTAAACAACCAGGCTTTGGCATTAGTTCCCTTTTCATATAAAGACATGAATCGAAATGCTTTCATAAAAGTCTCCTGTACCAAATCATTGGCATCCTCTTCATTGTAAGTAAGATGGTAGGCAAAATTGTACAGCGCATCCGCATGCGGAAGCAGTTCGCTTTCGAATAATTCTTCTTTATTTAAAATTGGTTCCTGTGACACAATGGTCATAAAAATAAATATTATACCTTTAAGAAGCGAATTATAGGTTAAAAAGTTCCCTGAATTGAAAGATATTTTGTTAAAATACAGACCTTATTGCTGGCCCAGTCTGTTTTTTCTGTGGACCATCGCGCTTTTCAGCAGTCGGGCATTGCTGAGTATTTCCTACGGAATCATGGCGGTCTGGCTGCTGACAGAGGTATTTTACCTCCAAATAAAATATCGTATTACCGGAGTCAATATTGCTTTATTGGCTTTTTTCGGGATATTTCTCATTAGTTCCACATGGAGCGAACATCCGCTGCAGGCACTTTCCTTTCTTACGGTCAAACTGCCATTTCTGGTAATCGGGTTGTTAGTCGGTAATACCGGAATCTCGGAAAAAGCGACAGAAAAAATCAGGCAGCTGTTTATCTTATTAATAGTAGTCAGTGCCACTTACACACTGACAGTATATCTTTCGGATATCAGCTACTGGAAAATGGCTTACACCCGCGGTACCGTATTACCCACTGTATTACATCATTCTGTGTATTCCATGATGGTCGTGTGGGCGATGCTATTTCTATTTCAACAGAGAAGAAAACATCCGTTAATAATCGCAGTATTATTGGCCTATCTATTTATATTTCTGCACCTGTTGGCCGTTAAAACCGGATTACTGTGTTTGTATATAGGTATTGTATTACTGATTTTCAGTCAACTCAATAAAAAAACCACCTTATATAGTATACCATTATTACTGGCAATCGGAATATTACTGAATTATTCCACCACCATCAAACATAAAATAGATTATCTGAAATACGATTTGCAGCGGATAAATCAAGCGGATGTATTTGATTATTCGGATGCCCGCCGATTAATATCTATGAAAATGGCGGTAGAAATTGTGCAGGAACATCCCGTCTTCGGTGTCGGCATCGGCGATGTGAACGACGCCATCAAACAACAATATATCCGGCATTATCAACAATACGACCGGGAAAAAATGATGTTTCCGCACAATACGTATCTGCATATCGCCTGTGCCGCAGGTATCGTCGGACTAATTATTGCAACATGTCTATTTATCTACGTGTTCCGGTGGATAAAAAACCAGCTCTACCGAATCAGCTTTTGCTTACTTTTATTGGTGTGCTGTTGGGATGCATTATTGGAACAACAAGTCGGCGTGGCACTGCTGCTTTGGCTGATAGTACAGTATGACAACAGCAGACAACTAACAAAACAACATGGCTAAAATTGGTTTATTTTTCGGATCATTCAATCCCATACATCACGGACATCTGCTGATGGCCACCCATCTGCGGGAGGCTGCAAATCTGGATGAAGTCTGGATGCTTGTATCTCCACAAAATCCGTTTAAAATAAATACACAACTCGCCGATGAACAACACCGTTATAAAATGGTGGAAATAGCCATACGGGATGTTGACTGGCTGAAGGTCAGCGATATTGAATTTCAGTTAGAGAAACCTTCTTATACGCACGTTACTCTAAAAAAATTGCTGCAGCAATTTACTGAACATCAGTTTCATCTTATTATAGGTGGTGATAATGTAGCAAAGTTCAATGAATGGAAAGAAGCACAATGGATACAGGATACTATTCCTATATTAATATATCAGCGTGGAAACGTAAATAACAACGGAACGATCCGCAATGCAAGCAGCTATTCCCTGCCATTACTCGATATTAGTTCTACCGATATCCGCAAAAGAATACAGGAAAATAAGACCATCCGCTATTTCGTTCCTGAAAACGTGGAACAATATATTCTGTTTCACAAACTTTTCCGCTCTTGAAATAGTTATACACAAGCCTGTGGATGACGATGCTAAAGTGCTTGAAATGAAGGGCTATTTACCCACATTCTGAAATGTTAAGAAACAGGACATGATGTGGAGAGCACTAGACAAAAATAATTACCCACTTTTTGAAAAACACCTGTCAAATAATCTCCACGGGCAACCCAATTTTTACATAATTTAAACACATCAAAAACACGATAATCGACAATGTGACAAGTAAATTTTTACAAACAACAGGATAGGGAAAACGCAATAAACAAGTGTGAATGAAAATGGGAAAACACAATAAAAACGGAACTTTTCACGGTGGACAATATGTTGATAAGGCTAAGAACTAATAAAAACAACTGTACCAACAAATAAAGTCCGGAAAAAATATGCACGAATTCACACCGGTAATAAATAGTAGTAAATTAATTTTTTAAAAGAAATAATATCTATATCTAAAGACGGAAACGCATAGCGTCGAAAATTTTAAAAAATAAATAAATCAGCCTATCTTGGCTTCATAATTTTTCATCATGGCAGAAATAGTAGATTTTAAAGAAAAAGTGGCGCAGCTCGGCGAAGTGGGATTTCTCGATATCCACATCGATCCGACCCTGGATTTATTTGCCGAAATTGACCGACTCAAAAAAGAAAAAAATGCGGTTTTACTGGCGCATTATTACCAGGAAGCCGACATTCAGGATATTGCCGACTACATCGGCGACAGTTTGCAGCTGGCGCAGAAAGCAGCCAGTACCACCGCGGATATCATCCTCTTTGCCGGTGTGCATTTCATGGCAGAAACGGCTAAAATTCTCAACCCAACCAAGAAAGTCATTCTGCCGGATCTGAAGGCCGGTTGTTCGCTGGCCGATAGTTGCCCGCCGCAGGATTTTGCGGCTTTCAAAAAAAAATTTCCCGGCTACGCCGTAGTGTCTTACATCAACTGTTCCGCCGAAATCAAAGCGCTCAGCGATTACATTTGCACGAGCTCCAACGCGGAATTTATTATCAATGCCATTCCTGCTGACCGAGGCATTATCTTTGCGCCGGACAAAAATCTGGGGGCTTATCTTTCCAAAAAACTGAATCGCGAAATGGTGTTGTGGGACGGCTCCTGCATGGTACACGAAATTTTCTCGCTGGAAAAAATTGTGCGTTTGCAAGAAAAACACCCGAAAGCGAAAATGATTGCACATCCCGAATGTGAGGCCGCCATTCTCGACATCGCGGATTACATCGGATCTACCACCAACTTGTTGAAATATACCATCAACGATGCTGCCCAGGAATTTATTGTAGCCACAGAAACAGGCATTCTCCATAAAATGCAGGAAGCTTCGCCACACAAAACATTCATTCCCGCACCGCCCAACAACAGCTGTGCCTGCAATGACTGTCCGCATATGAAGCTCAACACGCTCGAAAAAATTTACCTCTGTCTTAAATACGAATTACCGGAATTGCTGATGGACGAAGAACTGCGCC
>JAMIIA010000037.1:0-1419 GCA_035913795.1 Bacteroidales bacterium | reverse complement strand
AGAAAAAAGGTTATGAAGCTTCCAGTTTTTGAGTTTATGCGCCGGTTTTTGCAGCATGTTCTTCCCTCAGGCTTTCATAAAGTCAGATATTTCGGGTTCATGAGTCCCTCGAATCGGCGAACCTTTCGCCGCGTTCAGATTTTGTTATGGATGAAGGCCGGCTCTGCATTCCCCGCGAAGCCGGCAGCAAAACAGGAATTCTGCTGCAACACCTGCGGCAACGGGGTGTTGACGACGGTCGGGGTTTACTTCCAGCCGTCCAGGTCGCCACCATGAAGCAACAACAACGCTGTCTGCCACTTCCAACAGACCTGGTTTCACAGTTCTGCCCATTCTTTCAGCCAATAACAGATTACCAAACAAAGCTTTGCATCTCCCTGCAGAGGTCAGACCGTCTTTGCCGAAAAGCGTATTCGAGAAACAACCCCGGCCATTTTTACTAAAGCCGGGTCAGCAAAAGACAGTTAAAATTCCATAATCTGGCAAGCCCCACGCGGTTCAGTCCAAAAAGGCTTTTGCACCGGCTTCGCGATGCAAAAGCCTAAAAAATTCTGTAAACCTGTTAAATTAAAAGCTGTCTGGAAGCAATTTTTATAGTTTTTGCCATCAGAAGGGCACCGCAATACATCAAAATAACCTGCAATCTAAAAACTGGTTTTAGGCCCTTTGGCGTGCCCTGTACGGAATCGAAAAATGTTTTTCGACCATTCATCTCGCTGGTCACTAAAATTGTCTTTGAGCTGAGTTTTTCAAAATGACTGTTCTCAAATATCGATAGTTATAACATTTGAACTGTCGCCATGATTGTTTAACCTTTTTAATAGTGTCTTTTACTGGTAATCATCTCTTTTTATGCTGTTTTAGGCTTTGTTTTTAGAAATTTTCATAAAAAACAACAAACTAACCTGGCAAATCGATGTTGTCAGATCTTGGTTTCAAATTTTCTAAGTTCTCTAGTCGTAAGTTTATCTAAAGTACTATCTAAAATATATCCAACTAAAAAACCATGCCTGTAATTAACATCTGATCATCGTTTTCGGAAGTGGCACTGTTTTCAAACATCAATATAAGTGTTTTCAAACATCAATAGTTGTGTTTTCAAACATCAATATAAGTGTTCTCAAACATCAATAGTTTGTTGCTGATTTTGTTGAAAAAATCTAATTACTGAAACACTCTTTATCATTGGTTTGTTTTGTGTTAGAGTTTGTCGATAACTTGAAGCTGGTTGTTTTTCAAAGTGGAGGTCAAATGGAACGCGAAAACGTTAAGCAGAATATAAATTTTCTGGAATATCCTCTTTGGTTTCAAGACGAAATCGCTGCATCAAACAACGAACAGGGCATGATTTGGAAAGATCGAGAGGGTTATGTTTATAAAGCGGGTTATAAAGCACCTGTTAAGACTGATGCGATCTTT
>JAMIIA010000036.1:0-3010 GCA_035913795.1 Bacteroidales bacterium | reverse complement strand
AACGTTGCCGGAGAGTTCCCAGTAGACAATGTAGTAAAGAATTGCAGCGAAATAAGCGATTTCCACGCCAAGTAAAATTGGAAATGCCTTGCGCTGGCGATCCCACCAGTCCCAGAAAAAGTTCAGCCGGTCGAATACTGCCAGCAGCGCATGTACAAGGCCCCATGAAAAAGCAAACAGCAGTGTCAGACAGACCGGTATAATGTAATAATAAGCCATGGCCCAGATAATATCACAGCATACCGCCACGGGGCAACAAATGTGTGCAATGTCAGAACAAATGCAGACTGGAAAGCCATTGCAACTATGCTTTGTTAATTAGTCGCCTGAGTTTTGAAGTTTAGCATCTAAAAATTAGCCCCGCATCCTTTTCTGGGAGCGGGATTTTTTATGTCAATATTTTCAAAAATCTTGCTGTGGTATATTGCGGAAAACCGAAATTCATGCTATACTCCTGGTAGATGGAGTATCAACAAGCATGTATTTAAAACAGGTCACTATTAAAGGCGTTACACGGCTTTATTTTTATGAGTCTTATTACGAGAAGAATGATGAGAAGGGAAAAAAAGGTCGCATAAAACAAAGAGTCATACAGAGTCTTGGCAATCTTGATGAGCTAAAGAAGATATATCCAGCCCCTATCGTGCATTTTACTGAGTTAGCCAAGCAGCAAACCGAAGCAAAAAAAACGGCTAGCAACGCCACAATCACATTAGATCTTGCAGCCACTCTGAATCCAAGTGAAAGTAACAATGCTAATGTTGGCTACGGCATCATTAAAGCTCTTTACAGAGAGCTGGAACTCGATAAATTTTGGAAGTTAAAAGCTCGTAACAAAAGTATAAAATATGACATGGAGCTCATTTTTAGGCTGATTGTATTATCGAGAATACTATTTCCTGGCTCTAAGAGGGATACTTTCAAAAATAAAGACAAATATTTCGAGCGCATAGGTGGCTTTAGCCTTGACGATGTTTACCATGCCTTGGACTTAATTGATGAATACCATCTTGAGATGCAGAAATGGATTTATACCCGTTCAAACAACATAGTCAAAAGAGACATGTCAGTGTCTTACTTCGATTGCACAAATTACTATTTTGACATAGGCCTTTCTGATCTGGACTTTTTCGATGAAGAAGGTAACCCAGTAGACAAGCATGGCAAAAGAGCAGAAATCAAATATCGGAAACGTGGTCTCGAAAAAAACCATAGACCAGATCCAATTGTGCAGATGGGTCTTCTCATGGATAGAAACGGAATTCCCCTGGCATACGATCTGTTTCCGGGCAATGAATCGGAGAAGATTCATATGCGTCCAATTCTCGACAGAGTAAAAAGCGAATTCTCAGATACACGTGTAATAATCGTTGCAGATAGAGGTCTGAATACTTCAGACAATATTTATTTTATAAATGGCAGCAATAAATCTGATGACAATCCTAGAGATGGCTACGTTTACGGTCAGTCAATTCGAGGAGCTTCAAAAGACTTCAAGGAATGGGTCTTGTCTGATGGCTATGAAATTGCATTCGTCAAAAATAACGACGGAGAAGATGTTGCTTTTAAGCATAAATCACGCATCTATCCCAAGGAACTAAGTGTTAATACGACAACACGTGATGGCAAGACAAAGAAGCAAAAAATCACCGTAGATCAGAAACAAATGGCTTATTACTCTGAAAAGTATGCCAGGAAACAGAAGATAGAACGCGTCAATATGGTAGAACGGGCAAAGGATCTGATAAAACACCCTAAAAATTACGATAGAGTAACCTGTGGTGGCTCTGCTGCTTACATAAAAAATATAGCTTTCGATAAAGCAACTGGGCTGGTCACCGAAAGCAAACTGCTTGTTCTTGATGCTGAAAAAATAGAAGAAGAGGCCAAATATGACGGTTATTACTCGATAGTTACCAGCGAATTAAAAATGAGTGACAATGAAATGCGTGATATTTACAGAGGTCTCAGCCAAATAGAAGAAACATTTAAAATTTCAAAAAGCGATTTCGATGCAAGACCAGTCTATGTCTCAACAAATCCTCATATAGACGCTCATTTCGCTACTTGTTTTACAGCATTAGTCTTAATTCGTTTATTGCAGGCAAAGCTGGGCAATAAATTTCCCGTCAGCAAAATTATAAATTCGCTTAGAAACTGTAGCTGTGTGGAAATCGATCCAAACCATTTTCAATTCATATATTTCGATGAAATTCTAGCAGCATGCGAAAAAGAGTTCGACATGAAACTTAGCAGGAAGTATGCAACAAGGCTTGAAATAAGAAGAATGCTTAAATATTAAAAATTTTTCAAAAAAGTTGAAATAAGCCTCATATACCACAGCTAGACAAAACGGGGTTACCCGCTCTATGACCAAATCTGCCCGGATTTACTTCAAAACTTGAGATTCTTTATGCCCAGTGGATGCCAATTGAACAGTTAACGATTTCTTTCAACTCAGGGTTACTGGACAAAGTGGCTGTCTGTGGAGAATTATTAGATCTCGAAATCACAACCAACGGGCATGATAATTTAGTGACCAAAGTTGAATTCTATGCAAACGGAGAAGTTTTAGGTGAACGCAGTTCTGCACCGTGGAAAATAGCATGGGTGCCAGACGTAGGGGCCTTTAATATTTCTGCTAGAGCAACCGACACAAAAGGCCAGCAAATCCAGACTCAGACGAATATTTATGTAAAAAGAGGTCTTTTCATTCCTGAGCCCACTGGAAAAGATGTCATACTTGTAGGTACATGGTGGGGTGCAGGATTGACAGAAACTGGTAATTTTAATTTTATAGCCTCCATAACAGCTTTTGATAATGTTAATTCTACCTTATCGCCAAATTTGAGATCTAGTATTAGAACAGCCCGAAAAATAGCGTTGCTATTTTTTGTGGGTTGGGTTTTAGAGTTTTCGGCCTGTTGAACGTCCCGAAAAATCTGAAAATTGGATTTTTTGGGACCAGGTTGAATGAAATGACGTCTATTTTTTGCCTGTGCGGCTGAAA
>JAMIIA010000035.1:0-56885 GCA_035913795.1 Bacteroidales bacterium | reverse complement strand
AATCCTATCGAGCGTTGAGTCCAAATAGTATCAGAATCACGATTTCTTGCATGTCAAATCAAAATAAAAGTGCAGCGATAGGAATCCTGATGCATAAGTCAACAAGTTGTAAATAGCTTTGTCCGGCTAATAAGTCATATTAAAATCGATTCACATTATTCCGAAGGATACCTATCGGTGTACTTTACTTTCATCCGATTTCCAGGTGTCATGGTTTTGATGCCATTGCACACAACTCGATAATATCAGCAACTTACAAAAATTAAGGAATATCCGAAATCGAAACGGTAAATCTTTTCCTACCCCCATCTTTTAAGAGCCTCTTTAACTTACCTAAGCCATGGAAGAAAAAACTGTCTATCCCTATTTGCTGTAACATTTAAAGTTTGTTCGTCCAAATCAGTTTTGGGGTATGGATATAAGCTATGTTACGGTTGGGAATGGATGGATGCACCAGGCGGCCATAATGGAATTATACAGCCACTTTTTTGTAAGAGGGTCAATGTCCAATACAATCACTTTGCAATGGTGCAAAGAAAGCCTTGAAACAGCTATAATACAACATGGCAAACCAGAGATACTATTTACCGATCAGGGCAGCCAGTTTACGAGTCCACTCTCTACTGAGTTTGTAACTAAAGGTCAGAACATCCAATTTAGCATGGACGGCAAAGGCCGGGCTATAGATAATATCTTTGTAGAACGCTTTTGCCGAAACATCAAATATATTGAACCATTAGAAGATGGTATTGAACTATACGGCAAAATAAAGTGGTATATGGAGTTCTATAATAATCGTAGAGGCCATCAAACATTAAATTATAAAAGACCCGAGAAGCTATTTCGGACGGCCGCTTAGATTTCCTTTCCCGCCCAATTGGGCGGGAAAGGAAATCTAACTTATCTTTGAAGTAAAGTTGTCTAAAGATGGGGAGTGTTTAAGATTCACCATCATCTTCACCGCCCTGTTCGAGGTGCCAAAGATATTTTTTCTGTCTTAAAACTGCAATATTCCGAACATTAAGCATTGGAAGAAAGAGGATAAATGCCTTAGAAAAAGCAAAGTGTTAATTCTTGTTGGGTTCACTACGGATCGAAATTTTACAATTAACCAATATCCTTTTCTTTTGTTATAGTAAAAACCACAGCCTATGTTTTTCTCATGGTCAGCATATTCACCCTAAAAAAACGGTGCATGAAAGTGGGCAATTGATGCTTTAGTCTGGCATTAAGTGCTGTTTTTTTAAAACCAATTTTAATGTCAAACACTAATTACTTTAAAAAATGCGTAAAATATTAATCCTATTTGCTCATCCGCGTTTTGAGCATTCCCTTATAAATCAGGCGCTGGCAAAGGCGGCTAAAAAAAATACGGCAGTTACTTTTCATGATTTGTACGAGCTTTATCCCGATTTTAATATCGACGTGAAACACGAGCAGGCATTATTGCTTTCGCACGATATAATTATTTGGCAACATCCATTCTACTGGTATAGCTGTCCGCCATTGCTAAAACAATGGATCGATTTGGTACTGGAATTCAATTGGGCTTATGGTCCCAAGGGCGATGCCCTAGCCGGCAAAACCATTTTCAGTGCAATTACAACTGGCGGTGCAAGAGAGGCCTATACCAACGAAGGCAGAAACAGGTTCTCTTTAAATCAACTGCTTTTGCCTTTTAATCAAACGGCCTATTTATGTAAGATGAGGTATTTGCCACCCTTTGTGGTTCAGGGTACGCACAGACTTGGAATGACCGACCTTAGAGAGTATTCGAAAGAGTATTCGAATTTATTGACCTTCCTGGCCCAGGCCGAAACAATCCCATCGGACATTGAATCATTCGAATTATTGAACGATTATATTCCAACTATTAAAGCAAGCTGATATGGGCAATGATTTTTTAGTACAGGCGGTTGTTTATTTAGCAGCTGCGATAATTTGTGTACCCCTTGCAAAAAAGCTCGGAATGGGCTCTGTATTGGGTTACCTGATTGCAGGAATCCTTATCGGCCCATTTGTGATAGGGGCAATTGGCGAAGAAGGAAAAGACATTATGCATTTTGCCGAATTTGGTGTGGTGATGATGCTTTTTTTGGTCGGGCTTGAGCTTGAACCAAAGAAACTATAGAAAATCAGAAGGCTTATTTTAGGAGCAGGATTTTCTCAAGTAGCTGTTACTCTTTTGGTCTTTTTCTTTATTTCGCTGGCATTGGGAATGAGCTGGCAGGCTTCGTTGGCCATTGGAATGTCCCTGGCAATGTCATCCACGGCAATTGTGCTTCAATCGCTGAAAGAAAAAAACCAAATGCAAAGTGTCGCTGGACAGAATTCGTTTGCTGTGTTGCTTTTTCAGGATATTTCAGTTATTCCCATTCTGGCGGTTTTACCTTTGCTGGCTATTCAACAAATCAATTCCGGAACAAGCGATCATAGTTCAATCATTGAAACTTTACCGGCAGCCTTGCAAACGCTGGCAATTTTAATTGCAATTACAACAATTGTTGTTGCCGGAAAATTTGGAATCTCTCCCTTGTTGAGGGTTGTGGCAAAAACCCGGATCCGCGAGCTTTTTACCGCCTCGGCCCTATTGATTGTAGCTGGAATTGCAGCTTTAATGACAACGGTGGGCTTAAGCCCTGCACTTGGCACTTTTTTAGCTGGTGTTGTGCTGGCCAATAGTTCGTTCAGGCACGAGCTTGAGTCGGATATTGAACCGTTCAAAGGTTTGTTGTTAGGCCTTTTTTTCATGGCTGTGGGGGCGTCCATCAATTTTCAGCTGATCGCCGAGAATCCCTTAAAAATTGTGGCGTTTACATTTGCTATAATCAGCATTAAAGTGTTGGTTTTGTTGGCGATAGGAAAAATTTCGAAACTATCCATCGATCAAAATTGGATAATGGCCATCGGTCTGTCGCAAGTAGGCGAATTTGCCTTTGTAACGCTTACGTTTATAGGGCACCTAAATATATTAAGCAGCCAGGAGACCGAATTGATGATGGCCGTTACCGCCATAACCATGGCAGTGACACCTGTTTTAATTCTTATCAACGAAAGGTTTGTATTAACCCGAATTGGAGTGGAAGAAATTATAAACAAACCTGCCGATGTAATCGATGAAAAGAATCAGATTATCATTGCCGGATTTTCTCATTTCGGGAGTACCATTGGCAGGTTTCTGAGGGCAAATGGCATGAATGCCACCATTCTCGATCACGATTCGGACAGGGTTGACCTACTGAGAAAACTCGGGTTTAGGGTGTTTTACGGCGATGCTACCCGGGTTGATTTGCTCGAATCGGCCGGCGCTGCCGATGCTAAAATACTGGTTTCGGCAATCGATTCGCCCGAAGTGAATATTACCCTTGTCGAAACCGTAAGGAAACATTTCCCGCATTTGCAACTCATGTTCAGGACTAAAAACCGCTTTGATGCTTACCAACTGATGAATATGAATGGAGGGAATATTTATCGCGAGCATCTGGATACTTCGGTGCGCATGGGGGTTGATATCTTGAAAAAGTTTGGATACCGTGCCTATACCCTACAGCGTGCGGCGCAAAACTTTATCGTCTACGATGAGGCCGCGCTTCAAGAACTTTACAAGCTTACCAACGACAAGAATCTCTACATTTCGGCTTCGCGCAAACAAATTGAAATGCAGGAAGAACTGTTAAAAAACGACTTTCTACAATCACCCGATATGAACGATCATGCATGGGATAGTGAGGAAATGAAACAAGCAGTAAAAGCAGCTGCACAGAAATAGTGACCATTGCAAAGAGAAATGATAAGCTGAAGAGTGTAATTGTTTCCACACAATTGGGAAAAAAAATTATAAAGTCTATCTTGATGTTTCAAAATGAAATCGCTAATTCCATACAATCCAATCGAAGGTAAAACCTATTCCTTGTTTGGAAAGAGTCAATCCACAAACGAATACTTTATTCTCATAAAAAGTATTGCAGATCGAACGATTGAAAAAATTGCAACAGCCCAGAAACTCCTGCAAACCATACAGAAACAAAGCCTTAATAAACGTGAATTGGCAAGAATTTCAGCTAAAAAAGAGACTTCTGATCCAATATCATTTATTCTTCATACATTAAATTCCTCATTAGGTGTTTATACCGAAAATGAGGGTGCACACATAAAAGATCTTCCTTTCCACAAATTCTGGGACCGGCGGTTGAGCACGAGCCGCGAACAATATCACCTTTACATGCTTGAAATCGAATTAACCAATCGAATTAATAGCGACAGGTTTAAAAATTCAGACAAGAAAATTGCCTTGCTGCCCTATTGCCTTCGCGATTTCGAAACAGAATGCAAATCGAAACCCAATGATTTTAATTACCAATGCAAGCACTGTTCAATAAATTGCTATCAGAATTATGCCAGCAATATTTTAAAAGAAAACAAGGTGGATGCCTACATTTGGATGGATGCCGATATAAAAAAACATGCAAAAGAAGTCATTAAAAAAGACCAATCTTTCGGCATTTTAGGAATTGCATGCATTCCTGAGTTGGTATTTGGAATGCGAAAGTGCCAGAAATATAAAATTCCTGCAGTTGGAATTCCTCTGGATGCAAACCGCTGTGTACGATGGATGGGAGAGTTTAAAAAAAACTCAGTAACCCTGGAGCAACTTAAAACCTTGTTCGCTGAATAGTATTTTACAGGGTAAACAATTCGTGTGGATGGAGTAATGATGCTGCGAAGTTTCGGTTAGAAATCTTTTTTCCCTAACATCCTTTGCCAGAGATGAACCAACACCTCAGCCCCGCCTTCAAAGCTCTGTTCGGCCTGCGTAATGGTGACCGGCTCCGTAGTTAAAGTGATTTTATAACGGAACACAAAATCCCCCTTTCCGGTTTTCCAATTGGTAACTTTTCCAAATCGCAGGTCATTCACCAGAAATCCTGCACTGTCTGGTTCTACGGTGTAAAATCCTTTTGTAAAACGCAGGATATTCTGTACATCAGTTTCATGGGTAAGGTCATCAAGTAGATGATGATTTTTCGGCAGTGAGGTAAAATTCACATTTTTGTCTTTATCAAAATGGGAATAGAAGCCGATTAGGTAAGCTGTATCAGTTTCTGCCACAGCAGTCCAAAGTATCTGGTTAAGCGGAGTAGGATTGGAGAGTATTCTTGTGTAGGTAAGCCCCTGATTTTCGAGTGCATTTCTGAATACGGAGTTGATTGCCTGCTTGTTGACAATTGTCAGCAACAGATAGCTACCGGCAACAATTAGCCCAATGTTGCTCAATCGTTTCCTCATGGCAGAATCTCTTTGCTTGAACATCAGCCAAATGAGTGTGAAGAGCAATGGAAGTGTAAGAAGAGGGTCAGCCACGAAAATCGTATTGAACTCAAAGCGGTACTTCAATGGCCATAGCAGTTGGGTTCCGTAAGTGGTAAGTGCATCAATCAGAATACTGCCGGTGAAGATCAATCCGAAATAATATAGCCACTCCTTTCGGGAAATCTGTTTCTGTTGGTAGATTTTTGAAAAAAGCCAGGCAAAAAACAGGGTTGCCAGTATTATAAAAACGAGTGAATGGGAAAAACCACGATGAAAAAGCAACCTGTCCGGCGTGTCGAAAAACATTCCCGGTATTACATCCATATCGGAAAGAGTTCCTGCGGCAGCTCCCCAAAGCACAGCTTTATTTCCTAGTTTTTTCCCAAGCACTGCTTCTCCTATGGAAGCACCAAGTGTCAATTGTGTTAAAGAATCCATGATAGATTGATGGGTATAAAAAAGGTTTTTTCTCTGAACTCAATCAACATCTCATGCTTTCTTAAGCGGTCGTTAACCTGAACCGAATTATACTTTTCGATTAATTTTTCTTTAATTTCGAAACGCATTATAATGTGTTTGATAAGTTAAGTTTTAACAAATTTCTATTGATATTGTTGGGTTTTTCATGTATTTATAATTTATTCATGAAACTCAAATTTCAAGTTTTACATGCAAAACTTGAAATTTGTAAGTTGAACGAACTATTTCATGACCGCAGGGAACCGACCAAAGGGAGCTCAGTGAAACTAATAATCCCGATAGCACAGCGTATCGGGATAAATGAGTTTGGCTTCGCCGAGCTCTCCGCCATGCGGCGGTTCGGTTAATACTCCGCTGTTTTGCAGCGATTGAAAAAAGATTTCATTTTGATACCTTGTCAGCTCTGCTGCGAGGTAGTTCATTTAAAATTCCAAGAAATTGGTCTTTGGCGATCAATTCGCCGCAAAGACTGCGGATGTGTTCTGCCACCAACGCCCGGTGTTATAGCCACTATAAGTTTACGAGCGATTTAGCTTTGTTACTCCCTGCGGTCGTGAGCTCACTTCGCTCGGTTCGCTGAGTTCCAATTGGCTAATGCCGATCTTCGACTTCCTGTTAAGTAACATCCCGATGTTATCTATTGGCCCTGTAGGTTATTATTCCCTGTGTCAGCGTTTGGTTGGTTTTATTTGTTCCATTTCGGTAATCTCCCAGTTTGGTCAACAAAATCTTTTAGCATTTCAACTAGTTCTTTCTTTTGTTCGTCTTTGCCTTTGGTTACATACCAATACACGTCAAGTGCATCTGTTTTGTCTTTTAACATTTGGTAAGTCCAGCCTGTTTTTCTTGTGTTTTTATCGTAGTGAATACCGTTTACAATTTCGTTAAAAAGTCCGCCACCATTTGAGTAACCCATGTAAACCAGGTTAATTTTTCCATTTCGCAATTCCAGTACTTTAAAAACACCATCTTTGTCTTTTGGTGCATTGCATACCTTTTCTAAGTCCTTGTCTGCTTGGAAAAAGAAATGGTTACTCTCTGTATAGTTTTTTGGCTCTTGAAACATTGTCTGATTATTTCGTTGTTTTTTTGTCTAATTTGTCTGCTGTAATAATTCTGTGTGTATAAGAATTAATTGTCAGTCTAACATTTCTTTCTTTGTGTGTAATGTAAATATTTTTACCTGTTTTTCGAAATTCTGTTTTGTCTGTTTCCCTGATAATTTCGAAAATCATTTCTTCAATTTTATCTATTGAAAGTTGTAGGTTCAGTTTCTTATTAATTCTTTCATAAACGAGGTCAGTATAGCATATCTTTTTTAAAATCTTTTCTTTATAGTCGTTCATATTACGAATTCATTTGTTCTTGTTTAGAGGTAAGTAAACGTCAATTACTGATGCCGATTTATTCCATTGGAACCGATAATCATGTTCTTCAAAGTGTAAAAATACATTCTTTATAGGATCTTCTATTCTCAGTTTTGATTTAGGCAAAAGGACTATCTAAATCTCGAAGAATATATTTTTATATTGTCCATATTCCCTTTGTGGGTCAATATCCCATATTCACCTTTTGGAATTTCTAAACTTGTAAACATGTGAATGCATATAAAAATTCCCATTTTTCAACCTCCAACCACCCTTAGGGCTTCCTGCAGTCTTTCTTCCTGAGTTAGCATTCCATTGAGCCAGTGTATTTTCACACCCTCGCGTTCCATTTTTCTATACCAGGTCATCTGCCGCTTTGCAAATTGATGGATGGCTGTTTCGAGCTGGCTTGTCATGTCGGCAAAGTTGAGTTGCCCCTGCAGGTGGAGGGTTATGTATTTGTATTCGAGGCCGTAGTATATCAGGTCTTCTGCGGCTAGGCCCCGGCCGAGTAGTTTTTGCACTTCTTCCACAAGACCTTCTTCGAGGCGCTTATGCAGGCGCATGCTTATCCGGCGGCGACGCTCTTCGCGGTCGAGCTGAATGCCCAGGTATACAGGTCTTATTTCAGGTAAATCTCTTTGTGAGGGAGGGTGCAAAGAATAGTGATCTTCTATTTCGATGGCTCGTATGGCCCTATTTACCGTGTCGCTGTCGCTTTTGTTGTGCAGTTTTTTATACGATGCCAGAATGTTTTCGAGTTCTGCAAGGCTTTTGTCTTTCAGTTTTTCGCGCAGGCTGGTGTTTACAGGTACATTGATAAGCTGATAAGCCTTTGTAACCGACTCGAGGTACATTCCTGTTCCTCCGCAAAGAATTACTTTTTTTTGTCGTTGCTGAATTTCATCGAAACAGCGAAAAAAGTCGTGCTGAAATTCGAATACATTGTATTTATAACCCGGTTGGTGAATATCGACCAGGTGACAAGGAATGTTCTGCCCTTCGACGCAATAGTCCTCATAATCTTTACCGGTGCCGAGGTTCATATCGCGGTATACCTGACGCGAATCGGCACTGATAATCTCGGCATCTATTGCGCGGGCGAGCAAGGCAGCCAATCGGGTTTTTCCCGTGGCGGTGGGGCCTAATACTACCACCAGGTTATGCTTCTCTGTCGGCATGCTATTCTGTATTGAATAATTGTAAAATTACCCTTACTTTGCAAATCCTTATCGGACAGTGCAAGATGGCAAACAAAATTGAAATTCGAAATAAAAAGGCAGCACACGATTACGAGTTGATCGAAAAGTATACGGCGGGCATTGTTCTTTCGGGTACCGAGATAAAAAGTCTAAGGCTCGGAAAGGCCAATATGGTCGACTGTTTCTGTTCGTTCCGAAACAAAGAACTCTGGCTTCGGAACATGACTATTTCGGAGTATGCCAACCGCGGTTACATCAACCACGATCCCCAACAGGAACGCAAACTGCTCTTGAATCGCACCGAGCTTAAAAAGCTCGAGCGCAAGGTAAAGGAAAGAGGACTTACCATTGTGGCCACCCGGGTGTTTATTTCCGAAACAGGATATGCCAAGGTAAACATAGCCCTGGCCAAGGGTAAAAAAGAATACGATAAGCGCGAAGACATTAAAAAACGCGACACAAATCGGGCCGAAGACCGTCTGAAAAAACTCTAGGCCAGGATTGTTTGAATGCAAATAATGCCAGACTTATAATAAGCTGCAAGCATTATTGCGAGAAGAAGAAATCGTTGAGCTCATAGATATCTGAAGTCGAAAAGTCCGATTCAAAATCGAAATACCCATCCACGGCATCCATCATTTCATCGAAAGAAATGTAGCCATCCAGGTCTTTATCAATCTTTACAAACTTCTCAGGAATTTCTTTGGCACCGGCCTTTTTATAGTTGCTGTAAGAAGCAGGAGTGCGCACATACATGGCAATGTCTTTTCGTGCCACCGCTTTTGACATATCGAGCGAAGCAATCACATCTTCGTCAGACATAGCCACCCCTTTGTCATCGACAATGGCTCCGTATTGCGAATAGGGTTCGTCGTCGAGGTAATCGGGTATGCGGTCCAGGTCGCTGTCAATCGGGCATCCGATTGTATCGGTTTTTACCCCCCAGGGTGTTCCGGGGCATTGATCCAAAGCATCAAACCAACCATCTCCATCTTCGTCACCCATAAGGGTATTGTCGAATTCGAGTTCGGCAAACACTTTCTCCCATTTGAGCATTTTTGCACTGGAGAACAAGTCGAGGTGTATGGAAAATTGCGTGAAAGTAAAAAAGTCCGATTGTTTATCGCCAATGATTCCCTGTGTGTTTTTATGGCTTACATGGTCAATTTCGTCGCTGAGGGTATAATGCAGCGAAGTGCCTACCCGAAACATCAGACGGTTGGTAACCTGAAAGTCGAGTCCGGCTTCCAAAGGTATGGCAATAGAATACGAAGCATAATCTTTATAGCCAAAATCGATGTCTTTTACGTTTGTTTCATAAATGAAATCGCGACGGAGTAGTTCGGCATTGGGGTTTACAAGTTGCGATTCATCACGAATGGATCCATCGGTCCAATAGTGATAAGGAACCTCGACGCCTTCGATTAGTGTAAGCTGATCGGTTTTCGAATCGAAAGTAACCATTTCCAGACCAAGTGAGACATAGGGTTTCAGGCGTTTCTGCGGCGAAATGAAATGGTCAAAATCGTAGTTTACGTTGAAACCAAAAGCGAAAGCCGACGAATGGAAATTAAAATTCAGCGCAGTATCGGTATACGAGCGTTGATTGCCTGAAAGTGATCCTCCCAGCACGTAAAAGTTTCCGCGGAAAAAATGGCGGTTGTCAAGGTATGTGGCCACATTTATTGTAAAGCCTGGGTCTCCGTTTAAAAGGGTTTGCCCGGTATTATGTATGTCTCCAAAGAAGTTAAAACTACCACCTCCAACTCCAATCACAGGTTTGTAAACCGGGTTCCAGTTTTCTACTTCCTGTACCAGCAAATTTTCGATATCACCCGGATCCTGCGCAAACAGTGGCATGCTGCAAAGACTTAGTAGCAGTAAAAGGTTTTTGTATATCAATCTGATCCTGGGCATAATTCTATCTGTATTCAAGCGAATTCTCCGTTTCCTTATTTATACCATCGCTGGTTCGAAATCATCAGGGCTTCCTGCACGGTAATACGGCTACCGCTGTTGTATGCCGAAACAAAAGCATCGTCGAGTGTGGTTGTGTTCCAAATCTGTTCGCGGTAGTCGCGGGCCACTTTGTATTCTGGGAAAGAGCCAACCGAGTATTTGTACCATCCTTCGTGGTATTCGTGCCTGACTTCCATTTCCAGGCTGTAGGTTTTAAAATACCTTTTCACATTCACCGGACTATGACCTGCTGCCAGCTGTACCCGATAATAGATGCCCTCTTCAGGTTCGAGCAGGGTTTTTTTATTCGACCTTGGTTCTTTTTGGTTGGTTACCGGCACATGCTTGCTCACATCGCCTGTTTTGGCATAGGCAAGGCTTGCACTTCCAATGTTTTGTATGAGTAAATTCAGGTCCTCGGAAGTTTTTACCTGGGCTAAATCCTGCGGCGTTTGCTGAATATTGATTGTGACCGTTTTTGCCTCTTCGAGGTAGGAGAATGTGCCTTGGAGGGTGGGGGCTTTTTTTGTTCCCATGCCAGTTGGCACCAGCTTATACGATACTAAAAAGAAGGACGATGCCGGAAGGTTCATCCACAAATATTTGGCTGTATTCTTCTTGAAAGTGAAGATGGCATCACGCTCTTTCACCGCTTCGGCTTTGTATCCTTCGGGAATGGTTTCTTCGATTTTAGCAAATTTCTCTTTTCGTTCCTTGCTCACAAGAATATTTACGATGTAGCCCTTTCCATCGGGAGAAGGTATAGGTGCTTGCCGGATACAGGCTATTTGGGGTTCGGAGCCGGAAACGGGAATATAAGGAATTACTAGGCGTTCGTAGTCGTTGATATCCACCACCAGCGATGGGTCGGTTGTAGGGGAGGGTAGAATGGTTATCTCGCCACTCTGGCTGGTAACGGTGCGGCGCTCGTTGTCTGCGATGTAGGAGAATTTACTGGCAATGCTAAACTGCCCTTTAAGTCGGGGATCGACTTTGATGGTATACGACACAACAAATTCTTTTTCGCTTGGCATGTTCATCCAAATGAAGCGTGCTTTTTTATCGTCGAAGCTGAAATCGGCATTTGCAGTTTCTGCCGAAGTGGCAGTAAGGCCTGCAGGCAGAGTTTGAAGCAGGCGGGAGAACGAGGCTAGTTCTCCTTTTTTTATGGTCACTTTCACTTCAAAACTATTGCCTGCTACTACTTGGGTGGGCACCTCGCTGGTAATACCAATATCGTCGGTAAATCCCAGCTTCAGGATGAGCGCGATAAGTAAATTCGCAAATAGCGCAAACAATCTAAACATCAGGCTTTTGAATTAGAACCTACTAAAAATAAGCATTAATCGAGGAGAATAAAAATTTCCCCATCGGTATTTCATGCCAAAAAGCAACTAAAATATTGTAAAACAGTGCACTAAGGTTGTTAATTACTTTTTTAAAAATTAGGACTGAGAAGGTATTTCGAGTAAAATTTATTAATGGCATCGACCCCTTCCTCCGCTGTGTCAACAAGCGTAAACAGTTCAAGGTCTTCTTCGCTGATGTTTTTTTCGTCGCCGAGCATGGTATTTTTAATCCATTCTACAATACCGGTCCAATATTGTACTCCAACCAGAATAATAGGGAAGCGACCGATTTTTCCGGTTTGAATAAGGGTAAGGGCCTCAAACAGTTCATCGAGGGTTCCAAAACCTCCTGGCAACACAATAAAGCCTTGCGAGTATTTCATAAACATTACTTTTCGCACAAAAAAGTGATCGAAAGTTATGAGTTTATCGTTGTCGATGAAGAAGTTAGGATCCTGCTCGAAGGGTAAAGAAATGTTGAGCCCTACCGAACGGCCTTTCCCTCTTTTGGCACCCAGGTTACCGGCCTCCATAATTCCGGGCCCGCCACCAGTTATTATCCCATAACCGTGCTGTGTAAGTTGGTAGGCAATTTCTTCGGCAAGCTTATAATACTGGCTTCCAGGCTCTGTACGGGCAGAACCAAATATCGACACGCAGGGTCCGATTCGGGCGAGCTTTTCAAAGCCTTCCACAAATTCCGACATAATCTTAAAGATTTTCCAGCTGTCGTAAGTTTTAATCTCGTTCCAGTCCTTTTGTTTAAAGGCCAGTCTTATTTTTTCTTCACTATTCGGATTTATCATTTTTGTTGCTATTTATCGCAGTATTCATAACAAAGTAAGTCACTTTTTTCAAATCACCTGCCTGATTTTCTGATTAATGCCCGCATTCTTCTAATTCCTTCTTCAGAAAATGGGCGGTATAACTGTGCTGATTCACGGCAATTTCTTCAGGTGTTCCGGCACATAGAATTTCTCCACCCTCGCGGCCTCCTTCTTTTCCCATGTCTATAATATGGTCGGCCACCTTAATTACATCGAGGTTATGTTCAATCACAATCACTGTGTTTCCATGATCTACAAGCTGGTTGAGCACTTCGAGCAACACCCTGATATCTTCGAAATGAAGCCCGGTGGTGGGTTCGTCGAGTATGTAGATGGTTTTTCCGGTATCGCGTTTGGAAAGTTCAGCAGCAAGCTTAACTCGCTGGCTTTCTCCACCAGAAAGGGTTGTAGAGGGTTGGCCCAGTGTAATGTAACCCAAACCTACTTTTTGCAGGGTTTTTATTTTGCGTATGATGGCTGGAATGCTATCGAAAAACTCTACAGCCTGGTTAATGGTCATGTCAAGCACTTCGCTAATAGAGCGTCCCTTGAATTTCACCTCAAGGGTTTCGCGGTTGTAACGTTTGCCGGCACAGTCTTTACACACTACATATACATCGGGAAGAAAATTCATTTCTATAGTCTGCACTCCGGCTCCCTGGCAGGTTTCGCATCGTCCGCCTTTTACGTTGAACGAAAAACGGCCGGGTTTGTAGTTGCGGATCTTGGCCTCGCGTGTTTCGGCAAACAGGCTCCGGATATCGGAAAACACGCCGGTATAAGTGGCAGGGTTCGATCGTGGTGTACGTCCCAACGGCGATTGATCAACGTCGATCACCTTGTCGATGTGTTCCAATCCCTTAATCGATTGGTAGGGCAATGGTTCTTGTTTCGAATGATACAAGTATTGGCTCAGTAGTGGATAGAGCGTTTCGTTCACCAGACTCGACTTGCCGCTTCCAGAAACGCCAGTAATACAAATAAACTGGCCGAGAGGTAGTTCAAGATCTACATTTTTAAGGTTATTGCCGGTGCAGCCTTTCAGGTGAATAAAGTGGCCGTTTTTGGGCCTTCTTTTCTGGGGCAGCGGAATTTTGCACTTATTGGTTAGGTATTTGGCTGTTAGGCCATTGCTTTTCAACAGATTCTCAGGTGTGCCTGCAAAAACAACCTCGCCTCCATGCCGTCCGGCCAAGGGGCCCATATCGAGAATATAATCCGATGCCATCATCATGTCTTTGTCGTGCTCCACCACGATAATGGTATTTCCGGAATCGCGAAGCGTTTTAAGGGTATGAATGAGTTTGATATTATCGCGTTGGTGCAAGCCAATGCTGGGTTCGTCGAGTATGTAAAGCACATTTACCAGCTGGGAGCCAATCTGTGTGGCCAGCCTTATGCGTTGGCTTTCGCCACCCGAAAGGTTGCGAGAGGCCATATTCAAAGAGAGGTAGTTAAGGCCTACATCGAGCAAAAATTGCACCCGGGTGCGCAGTTCTTTGATTATTTCGGTAGCAATGGATTTTTGCCGGCTGCTGAGGTTAGGCATCACCGAATCGAGCCAGGTGGCAAGTTCGCGAATGTCCATTTCGGCTAGTTCGGCAATGTTTTTATCGTAAATTTTAAAGTGAAGGGCTTCTTTGTTTAATCGCCTACCCTGGCATTCGGTACAGCTAACCCTTTTTACAAATTGCTGGGCCCATTGTTGTTCGGCATCGCTCTTATCGCCTCCGGCCTGCATGTTGGCAACGTAGTTTACAACGCCCTCGAAACTTAAAAAGTAATTCGAAGAGGCACCCAGGGGAGTGTTTTCCAGCTTCAGTGGTTCTTCTGTGCCATACAAAATGGTTTGCAGGGCTTCGTCCGATAAACTTAGTATGGGGTCGTCGAGCTTGAAGCTGTATTTTTTGGCTATAGATTCTAATTGCCAAAAGATGAGTGAATTTTTAGATGGCCCTAGAGGTTCAATTGCCCCCTTTTTAATGCTCAGGTTGCGGTCAGGAATTATTTTATCGATGTCAATCTCACTAATTTTTCCAAGTCCGTTGCACGTATGGCAAGCGCCTTGTGGCGAGTTGAAGGAGAAATTATGAGGTGCTGGTTCGTTGTAAGAAATACCGGTGGTGGGGCACATTAGCTGACGGCTAAAATACCGTGTCTCTTTGGTCTCTTTTTCTTGCAGCATGATGGTGCCTTTTCCATGATGCATGGCAGTTTCGACCGATTTCTTCAATCTTTTACTCTCTTCTTCATTGTCGGTAATCTGCAGTTTGTCGATTACCATCTCGATGCTATGGTTTTTATAACGATCGAGTCGCATTCCGTGTCTTATTTCTTCTATCTTTCCATCGACACGCACGTGCATAAAACCTTTGCGCAGTATTTGTTCGAAAAGCTCCTTGTAATGCCCTTTTCGGTTTTTCACCATCGGGGCCAGAAGAAATACTTTTTTATTCAGGTAAGCCTGTTTGATGAGCGAAAGTATTTTATCGTCGGAATATTTTACCATTTTTTCGCCCGTATTGTAAGAATAAGCATCGCCTGCGCGAGCGAAAAGTAAGCGCAGGTAATCGTATATTTCAGTGGTGGTGCCTACCGTGGAGCGTGGGTTCTTGTTGGTGGTTTTTTGTTCGATGCTCACCACCGGACTCAATCCGGTAATGTTGTCCACATCGGGGCGTTCCATGTTTCCGAGGAATTGACGGGCATAGGCCGAGAGTGTTTCGATATAACGACGCTGCCCTTCGGCATATAAGGTATCGAAAGCAAGAGATGATTTACCGCTTCCGCTTAAACCGGTAATCACGGTTAAGCTGTCTCTAGGTATACTTAAATTAATATTCTTGAGGTTATGAACACGGGCGCCATAAACATTTATGCGATTATTCTCTTCCACTTAATCCTTCTCCTTTATTCTTCTCTTGTTCTTTTATTGGGTATACGAATCTGATATTCTTTTCCCGAGTTGTTAGTAAGCTTGTCATCTCTCAGCCAGGGGTTTAGATATTTCAGAATTTTATAATTCGTCTTGTGCGAATTGGCAAAATCGGCCCAGCTTTCTATTGGTGTATTCACAATTTCATCTTTGTACCGATAGGGCTGGTAGAGTTCATCGGTTGCTATGTGGAAATTATATTCTGCAGGATTGGATAGAATTAGCTTAAGAGCCAAAATGCGGTATACATAGCGTGCGGTTTCCTCACCAAATAGTAGGTTGTAATAATTGCTTTCTTTTTGCCGGGTAATTTGGCGGTCTATCCCCAGGCGTCCAATGTTGTAAGAGGCTGCGGTGAGTGTCCAGTTGTTGAATTTCGAGTACGATTCGGTCAGGTATTTGCAAGCTACCTCAGTAGATTTGGCAATATGGTAGCGCTCATCTACCTCTTCGTTTATTTCCATTCCGTAATCTTTGGCTGTACCTTCGAGGATTTGCCAGAAGCCAACAGCTTTTTTAGGCGATACTACATTCTCAAGCCCACTTTCTGCTACGGCCAGGTACTTAAAGTCGTCGGGTATGCCGTTCGCCTTAAGTATGGCTTCTATTTCGGGAAAAAACCGGTTGGCCCGTTTAATGAGTAAAATGGTTTGCGAATGATAATATGAATTCACCAGTATTTCGCGTTCGAGGGCTTCTTTTACATCGAAATATTCAAGGGGTACACTTTCGCCGCAAAAAGTAAGGCTGTCGGGCAGGGCTGGGGCAAGATGATACACCTCGTTCGTTGAAACAAAGCTGCTGTCGTGATTGCAATCAGAGCTAATAAATAAAAGTAAAATAGCCGAAACAACAACTGTCCCGGACAAATAGAGTGCAAGTGGTTTAATGTTTTTTTTTCGATTCATGCCTGGTGTGGTTTTCAATCTTCAAAAATAGATAAAAAATACCATCGCTGTATGAACCGGAAAATTAACTTATCCAGAATGAGTAAGTATTTAAAACAGGTAGGTAATTCCTGTAAAAATGCCAATGGAGTAAGGTCTCGCCTCTACGGTCGAACCTGGATTGACAGGGCTCAGGTAATATTTAAACTGTGGCTCGATATTCAAGCTAAGCTGATCGTTAAGTCGATATCCAAACCCCAGCCCTACGGTACTGCTTAAATTGACAGAATTTATCTGTTCGTTTTCTGTGAAGTAAGTGCCATCGTCGAGGTACACCGGGCTATCAATCAATAAATTTGTGCTTACACCACCCAAAAGACTAAAATTGAAATCCTGGTCGATGATCAGGTAGCGGGCTATAAATGGCACTTCGATATACTCCAGATATTGGGTTAAGGTGCTACTTTGGGAGTAGGCAGCCAATTTTTCATTGTCTTGAATGGCCATGTCCATCGAACTGACATCTGTCGAAGAGCTGGCATTGAATATTTCTCCCAGCGAAGTCGATACATTCACTTCACTTATGTATTCGCCAATGCTCGGTGCATCCGGAGAGTTGTAGATTTGCTCGCCTCGGTTGTTAAACACATTTACGGCTTGTTGTGAGGCTGTGGTTTGCCCCATTTTCGAATAATATACACCCGATTGCACTGAAAATCTTGGAGCAGCTTTAAAAGCTACCTGCACCCCACCTGCATAAGCCATTATTCCATTTTCATTTTGGTTATAAGTCTCTGAAAGCTGCGCCGGGGCATCGGCACTTATTGTCCGATAGGCATATTGGGGTCCTGCCTGCCCTCCCATAGCCCATTTGTCAGCAGTTGAAACTGCTTTTTCGGGTTCGTCGAACACGGCCAGCATGGCATTGTAACTTTGTTTAATTTCTTCCGGTGTGGCATGTGGAATTTCCAGGTTCCAGTGAGGCTTGCTTACTGGAATAATCGCCTGAATGGCGGCAATCGGATTCATTGCTTCGGTTTTTTCTGTCTTAGCCGATTGTTTGTCAACAGGCAGAAGCATAGGTGGATGCTCTTCTGCAGGGATGGATGCAAGGGGTATTTTTATCGTAGATTTTGTGCTTGCCTGAGGCATGCTATTCTCTGGTCTGGTAATGGATTTGGACTTGTTTTCTTCGAGATTAGGGCTAATAATTTGTGGAGCTGAGGCAATTTGCGAATCCTGATTCTTTGAAAGTTTGTTTATGCCAACACTGGTGGCTGCAATGAGAAGAGCCACACTGGCAGCTATTTTAAAATAGAAAACAGGTGATCTTTTGGCTTGTTTTGCCAGAAGTTTTTTCTCAATAAGCCGCCACGCATCTGCAGGGGGTGCAGGTGCATAGTCTTTTAGTTCTTGTTTAAAATAATTGTCCATATCGATAAAACCTTCATTCATACTTACGATCGGATAATGGCTCCTGCCTGATAATGTTTCGAAACTTTTTCCTGTAAGATTGATCGGGCACGTGATAAATTTGATTTTGAAGTACCCTCAGTAATGTCGAGCATTTCCGAGATTTCTTTATGCGAATAACCCTCTATGGCATAGAGGTTAAAAACAGCTCTGTATTTGGGCGACAATTCCTGAATCATCGCAATCAACTCTTCGGCAGCCAGGTTGCTGACAATATCGTCATTAGTGGAATGTGAATTTTCTCGTCCTCCATCCTGGATATTTACCACTTTAAACTGTCCCCGAAACCTTTCCAGCGAAAGGTTAACAAATATCCTGCGCATCCAGCCTTCGAAAGAACCTTCGAATTTGAACTGGTGGATCTTTTCAAAAACTCTGAGGAAACCATCCTGGAGAATATCACTGGCATCGTTGCGGTTGCCGGCGTAGCGCAGGCAAATGCCGAACATTTTTGCGCCCATAAGCGAAAAAAGTTCTTTTTGTGCACGGGCATCATGCTGCTGGCAACCAAGAATGATATCCTCAAGCTTTTTCTCCAAGTCTTGATACTTATTCCTCAAAGTTAAAATAATCCTACCTCCTTTATTCAATTCGAAATAGCTAATTTGTTACCAGCTAAACATTGATGGATAACTAATCTAAAAGGTTGCGCGTGATGTAACTATTTCATGTATTTTTTAGAGCCCGACCCCAGGACACATTGAAAATAGCGAAAGCTATGTTTTAATTCGAACAGATTTGGTCGAAGCATTCGAAGGCTTGTTCATTATCGAACATATCCTGTTCCATTCTGCAACAATACCTAAAAAATATGGAATAGGATTTCGTTAATTAATACACACAAAACCAGTGGCATGTAAATTTGTGGCATGTTAGTTGTAAAAAGCCCACACATGATTAAAAGAAGGGTACATGATAAGTATTAAGCAATTGCACAAGTCGTATGTAAATGGAATAAATAGTTTACATGTTTTAAAAGGCATTGATATGCACATCGAAGCAGGTGAAATGGTATCGATTATGGGCTCCTCGGGGTCCGGAAAATCAACCCTTCTGAATGTAATTGGCATTTTAGACAGCTACGATTCAGGCGAATATAGCCTGAACAACATTTTAATGCACGGCTTAAATGAAACAAAAGCAGCATGGTACCGCAACCAGATGATTGGTTTTGTTTTCCAATCGTTTAACCTCATTTCTTTTAAAAATGCCCTCGAGAATGTGGCTCTTCCTTTGTATTACCAGAATGTAAGCCGCAAGAAGCGAAATAAAATTGCGATGGAATACCTCGATCGCGTGGGTTTGGTTCCTTGGGCAACTCATTTGCCAAGCGAACTATCCGGTGGTCAGAAACAAAGAGTGGCTATTGCACGGGCGCTCATTGCTCAACCAAAGGTAATTCTTGCCGATGAGCCAACCGGAGCACTTGACACCCAAACCTCTTACGAAGTGATGGACCTTTTTCAGGAGATCAATCAGGCGGGTATCACCGTAATTATAGTCACACACGAAAAAGATATTTCGGAGCGCACCAAACGGATCATTCATCTGAAAGATGGATTAATAGAAAGAGAGTATAAAACAAAATTAAATCTGAATTATGCTTGATTTTGGCGTATGGCAGGAAATTTTAAGTACTATGAGCAAGAACAAGCTCAGGACTTTCTTAACCAGTTTTAGTGTATTCTGGGGGATTTTTATCCTTATGATTCTACTGGGCTCAGGCAATGGCCTTAAAAAAGGCGTGATGCATAACTTCAGCGATGCTACCAACAGCGTGTGGATGTGGGGCGGCATGACCAGCATGGCCCACGAAGGGCTTAATATCGGCAGGCCGGTTACATTCAGAAACGATGACCTTAGCTACCTGGATGCCAGTTACGAAGGACTCGAAAACCTTTCGGGCCGTATCAACCTTTGGGGTGGAGCCTATCACAGCAGTTATAAAAACGAATATGGCGATTTTGAGATCCAGGCAATATTCCCGGGTCACCAGGTTACAGAAAAGCTTGATCTGGAAGAAGGCAGGTTGCTGAACGAATACGACATGAAAAAGTTCCGGAAGGTCGCTTTAATTGGTAAAAAGGTAAAAGAACGACTCTTCAAGGAAGAAGACCCGATTGGAAAGTACTTAAATATAAATGGGATTCCATTTCTTGTAGTGGGTGTGTTTACCGATGTTCACGAAGGAGAAACCGAACGCTTGTATATACCCCTTCCGGTGGCACAGAAAACCTTTCAGCCAGGAAACATGGTGGGTACAATTACTTTTACCACTGGCGATGCCACAGTGGAGGAAAGTGAGATATTAATCGAAGATATCCGGAAAAAAATTGCCAAAAAGCACGGGTTTAATCCCGAAGACCAGAGTGCAATGGGAAGCTGGAATGCACTCAAAGATTACAAGCAGATGCTGAATCTTTTTAATGGCATCAACATTTTTGTTGGCATTATTGGAGTGTTTACCCTAATTGCAGGCCTTGTGGGTGTTAGTAACATCATGCTTATTGTGGTAAAAGAACGCACCAAGGAAATTGGCATTCGAAAAGCAATAGGGGCTACTCCCAACTCCATTGTTGGACTTATTATTCTCGAAGCACTCATTATTACCTCATTTGCCGGGTACTTAGGATTGCTCTTTGGGATAGGCTTGCTCGAGTTTCTGGCTTCTAAAATGCCAGCTTCCGATTTCTTTCGAAACCCGGGTGTTGATTTCAGGTTTGCAATTTTTGCAGCCTTGTTGGTAATTTTTGCTGGGATGTTGGCAGGTTTTGTGCCTGCAAGGCGGGCAGCCCGCATTAAACCAATTGAAGCCTTAAAAGACGAATAATTTTTTTGTTATGATAGACATTGATAAGTGGCAGGAGATTTTCCATACACTCAAGCACAATAAACTTCGTACAGCTTTAACTGCATTTGGCGTTTTCTGGGGTATTTTTATGTTGGTTATTATGCTGGGTGCAGGCAGTGGGCTTGAGAACGCGGTATACTCTAATTTAGGCGATTTTGCCCGAAACAGTATGTTTATCTGGGCTCAACAAACTACCATGCCTTATAAAGGATTTCCCCGCAACAGGAGCTATCATTTCGATTACAACGATTTATATGCCATCAAGGATGGTATACCCGAAATTGATATCATTGCACCTACTGTCAATGGGGGTGGATATCAGCAGGCTACTTTGGTAGTGAACGGAATACGAAAGGGAAATTTTCAGGTATATGGTAAAACCCCCGAGGAGAACCTCATCGATCCCGTCGACATCAGGTATGGACGTTTTCTGAACGATTTTGATTTACAAAACAAGCGTAAAGTTGTTTTAATTGGCAATCGCGTGTACGAAGAGTTGTTTGCTAAAGGCGAAGATCCGTGTAATAAATACATCCGAATTAACGGAATTTACTTTCAGGTCATTGGCGTCTACCAATCGAAACATTCCGGTGGATGGGGTGAACAACAAAACAACCAGATTTTTATTCCATTCAGCACCGCACAACAAGTATATAATTATGCCAACCAGGTCGATCATTTCTCCATCGTGGTTAAGTCGGAATATCCCGTAAAGGATATCGAACCCAGAGTTATGGCTATTCTTGCAAAAAACCATGCCATTCACCCCGACGATAAGGGAGCCTTTGGGTACCAGAATGTGGGCGAACAGTTTAAAAAAATGAACGGGCTCTTTTTGGGTATCCGCGGACTTATCTGGATTGTGGGTGTGGGAACCCTTTTAGCTGGCATTATTGGCGTGAGCAACATTATGCTTATTATTATTCGTGAGCGTACCAGCGAGTTTGGCATAAAAAGAGCCATTGGGGCCACTCCAATGAAGATAATCACCACTGTTTTATCCGAATCGATTTTTCTAACCGTCATTGCAGGCCTTTCGGGGCTTATGTTCGGCGTGTTTATAATCGAAATGGTGGCCTTGGCATTGGCGAGTGGAAATGGCGAAATGTTTAAGAATCCGGAGGTCGATTTTAAACTGGCGGTCACAGCCCTGGCAATTATTATCGTCTCAGGTCTTTTTGCCGGCCTTATTCCTGCGAAACGCGCTGTATCCATTAAACCTATAGAAGCAATTAGAACAGAAAATTAAAATAATTCAATAACCATGAAGAAGATAATAAAAATAGCATTGGTCGTGATTTTTGTAGGGATCGTCATTTTTGGTTTCATCTACCTCTACCAAAAATCGAAAGAGAAGGATGTGATTTACGAAACAAAGAATCCGACTATAGAAACCATCGTTCAAAAAACAGTGGCTACCGGAAAAGTAATACCCCGCAAGGAGATTGCAATCAAGCCGCAGGTATCGGGCATTATTTCGGAATTGTACGTTGAACCTGGCGATTTTGTAAAAAAAGGCGACCTGATTGCCAAAGTGAAAATTATACCCGATATGGTGGCCTTAAACGAAGCCGAGTCGAGACTTAACAGGGCTAAGCTTCAGCTCGAAGATGCCAAACTGGTGTATGACAGGCAAAAGAAAGTATATGAACAGGGCGTAATTCCTGAAGCTGAATTTCAGAAAGTTAGGCTTGAATACAATACCGCCATTGAAAACCTTGAGGCAGCCGAAAATAACCTGTATTTAATTCAGGATGGCATTACCAAAAAATCGGGTCAGACATCCAATACCTTAATCCGTTCTACCATCGAAGGAATGGTGCTTGATGTACCTATTGAGGTAGGAACTTCAGTAATACAGTCGAACACCTTTAACGAGGGTACTACCATTGCCTCTATTGCCGATATGGGCGAAATGATATTCGAAGGAAAAATTGACGAAACAGAGGTTGGTAAAATTAAAGTGGGCATGACGCTGGAGCTTACCATTGGGGCCATTGAAAACGAAACATTCCAGGCTATACTCGAATACATTGCCCCTAAAGGCGTTGAAGAAAGTGGAGCCGTTCAGTTCGAAATTAAAGCCAAGGTAAAACTCTCTGAAAGTAGTTTTATTCGCGCCGGTTATAGCGCCAACGCTAACATAGTACTGGAGAAACGCGACAGCGTACTTTCAATTTCCGAGTCTTTACTAAAGTTCGAAGAAAGTAATAAAGACTCAGTATATGTTGAAGTTGAAACCCAGACTCAGGTGTTCGAAAAAAGATACATTAAAACCGGGTTGTCCGATGGCATCAATATCGAAGTGAAAGAGGGTTTAACTACCGAAGATAAGGTTAAAGCGGGCGAAAAAAAGGAAGAAAAGCCTCCCGTAGAAACCCAAGGATAGAATAAAAGAAACTTCAGGCCAAGCTTGTAGTTCTTTCTATAGATGAGGTTATAGGTTTGAAAGGTTGCAGAGGTGCAACCTTTCTTTTTTTAATCGTTTAATTGGTAAAAATCTGGGTGAAATAATAACTACCCTCCTGGTTGCGCCTGGCCGAAATGCCAGTAAGCCGGTAATTACCCTCGATGTTTCTGCGATGCCCTTCGCTGTTAAGCCAGGCATTTACCACTTCCTGTGCTGTGCGTTGTCCGCTGGCTACATTTTCAGCAAATGCACTGCTTCCCAATTCATCTTGCAGGTTCGAAACCCGTTCATCCCACTTGTCGTGGCTGATACCTTTCGCTTCGATCATATAATCAGTATGGCTATTGGCTGCCTGAACCAATATGCTGTTCATTTGCAAGGGATCGAGGCTCTGACTCAGGCGGTATTGGTTTACCAGTTGAAGAATCTCAAGCTCCAACTCTGTATTGGCAGGTTCTCCGGTATTTTCCTCAGAACAGGCTAAGAGGCACGAGAGCAGCAGGGTAAGAAAACCCCACCGAATTCCATTGATTAAAGGCGAAACAACCATAGCATTATTTTTTTTATTGAATACGATGAATTAATGAAGCCGAGGCTTGTGCAGCGGGCAAGATGATTGTATCGCTGATATTCACATGCCCAGGTCGCGACACTATAAAGAGAATTAGCTCGGCAATGTCATTCGCCAGAAGTGGTTCGAAGCCCTCGTAAACTTTAGAAGCCTTTTGACTATCTCCTTTAAAGCGCACTTCAGAAAAACCGGTATTGACAGCCCCTGGATGAATACACGATACTTTTACTCCTGTGCCGTTAAGGTCTAGACGCAGGGCATCGCTAAAAGCTGTTACAGCATGCTTCGAGGCGCAATAGGCATTTCCTCTCAGATACACCTCCTTGCCGGCTATGGAGCCTATGTTTACTATATGACCACTTTTTTTGGCGATGAGCGAAGGGAGTAGCGCTTTGGTTACATACATGAGCCCCTTTACGTTAATGTCAATCATTTTCTCCCAATCGTCGAGGTTTGCATCCTGCGCCAGATCGAAACCATGTGCGTTACCGGCGTTGTTTAAAAGCAGGGCTATGTTTTTCCAGCTATCGGGCAAACTTTCGATTGCCTCGAAGGTTTCGGCACGCAAGCTTACATCGAAACAAAGTGTTTTTACTTTTACTTTTTGGCATAATTCATTTTCCAGCTTGTTGAGTTTTTCCTGTCTTCGGCCGCAAAGAATCAGATCGTACCCATTTTCTGCCAGCAGCCTGGCTGTAGCCATACCAATGCCAGAAGTGGCTCCTGTAATGAATGCCTTCTTGTTCATGTTTTTTTTGCAAATATATAATTTTAAAGACGGTACAAATTGCAGGGGCACCAGCGAATTTGTTAGAAAAGTACTTTTACGAATACTTGTGAATATTGAAAATCAGGTTTACGCACAATTTAGAGGGAAAAAAATTACATTTGCTGAAATGTGCGAAAAAGGATGATAGTAAACAACTACAGAAGCAAGGAAATCAGTTGGTTGTCGTTTAACGAGCGATTGTTGCAGGAGGCCGAAAAGCCAGAAGTACCTCTAATTGAGCGCATCAAATTTTTGGGCATTTATTCAAACAACCTCGATGAGTTTTTCAGGGTTCGTGTGGCTATTCTCAAAAAAATTGCGCTGCTCAATAAGAACACCATGCTCGATGGAGGATACCCGCTCGACATACTGAAAGAAATCAACAAGCTGATTTTAAAACAACAAAAGCGTTTCGATACAATATTCAGTGGGCTGGCTGCTGAGTTAACCCAACACGATATTCATCTAATCAACGAAACGCAGCTTACCGAAGAACAGGGTGAATTTGTGCACGACTATTTCCAAAACCAGGTTCGGCCAAATCTAATGCCCATTATCATTTCGAAAAACCGCGAACTCCCCGACCTCAAAGACGATGCCATATACCTGGCTGTAGAATTAGTGCCCCGCAGCGAAAACAAAATTGTGCATGCACTGATGGAAATTCCTTCACTGCTTAACCGGTTTGTAATGCTTCCTTCCAAAGGGCACCAGCATTACATTATCCTGCTCGACGATGTAATTCGGTATGGATTGATCGACATTTTTTATATGTTTTCACCTTCGCGTGCAAGTGCCTTTACTATTAAGCTTACCCGCGATGCAGAATTGAATATCGACGACGATTTGGCCAGGAATTACGTCGATAAAATCTCGCAGGGTCTCGAGCGCCGCAAAGAGGCAGCACCTGTGCGTTTGGTATACGACAAGGGATTGCCTGCTGATTTTCTCGAGATTCTCATGAAAAAGCTGCATTTTACACCTGGCGATGTAATTCTGAAAGGAGGTCGCTACCACAATTTTAAAGACTTCATCAGTTTTCCAAAGATTGGTCCTAAAAGCCTTCGTTACCCTGATTTACCTGTTGTGCCGCACAAGGATATACAAAAAGGGCAATCTATACTTCAGAAAATGAAGGAAAAAGATTTACTCTTGCATTTCCCCTATCATTCTTTTATCAATTTTATCGACTTGCTTCAGGAAGCTTCTATTGACCCTGATGTAGAGTGCATTAAAATTACCATTTACCGTGTTGCCCGTAATTCGAAGGTGCTCAATGCCCTTATCAATGCAGCCCGCAACGGGAAAAAGGTAACAGCTATTATGGAACTTCAGGCCCGTTTCGACGAGAAAGCCAACATTGCCTGGTCGAACCGGCTTATCGACGAGGGGGTAAGGGTTATTTACGGGGTGCCCGGACTTAAAGTGCATAGCAAGCTTTGCCTCATTACCCGAACTGAGAAAAAACATTCGGCACACTATTGCAGTATTGGAACCGGAAATTTTAATGAAGATACTGCCACTGTGTTTAGCGATCATATGCTGCTCACCTCTAATACAGGCATTGCCAAAGAAGTAATTTCAATTTTTGAATTTTTCGAAAAGAATTACCATAAAACCCGCCAGAGTCACTTGCTGGTTTCGCCCTTTTCGCTGCGCATCAAGCTGAACCAGATGATACAGAACGAAATTAATCTGGCACGGGCCGGCAAGCCTGCGTTTATTTATCTGAAGTTAAACAACCTGGTCGACATTGCCCTTATTAAAAAGCTTTATAAGGCGCGAAAAATGGGGGTTGAAGTTCGACTTAACGTGCGGGGAATGTTTTCGGCGGTACCCCAATTCGATAAACTCAGCAATTCGATCGAAGCCATTGGGCTTATAGACCGCTACCTGGAGCATTCGCGCCTGTTTATTTTTGGCAACAACAGCAATCCTAAAGTCTACATTTCTTCTTCCGACCTAATGTCGCGAAACCTCGACCGACGGATTGAAGTGGCCTGCCCGATCTACAACGAAGAACTGAAGGAAGAGCTACTCACCATGTGTACCATCCAGTGGCAGGATAACACAGCTGCACGCATTCTGAACAATACACTCAGCAACAAAATAAGACAGACCGGGGCCAAGAAAATCCGCTCGCAGGAGGCTTTTCATCATTATCTTATGAAACGGCACACCACCTAAAATAAAAAAAACGCCGGAAGCTAGCCGGCGTTTTTTGTTAACCCTAAACTCAATCTAACCTAATCAAAAACTATTCTCCATAAACTGGTATGTGGCTCAGTTGGGTGATATTTTCGAGCTTGCTGTAATTGTATTGATACAATCCATCGATGCCAATCATCAGTAACACATCGCCAAGCGGAATGACATCAAAAGCATGAATGTCGGGGTAGTGCGCCAGTTGGTTCGAACTGATGGTCATGGGGTCGGTAGCATTGTATATTTTCAGACCAGCCTCGCCATCGCAAACAAACAATACACCATTGTCGATCCCCATCCCGTAAGGTTCTACCATTGGGTAAGTGCTTAAAAGTTGGGGGCTCTCGATTTGCGTAATATCAATTACATTCAACTGACTTTCGATGGCTCCGCAGAGGTTGCCGCCCCTAAGAGTTACATAAGCGGTATTGCCTTCCACCACCACAGGGTCGCAGGCACTGGCATGCCTGAACTCAGAGATATACTCGGGATTGGATGTGTTTTGTATGCTGTAAATATACATCCCGGTCTGGCTTCCGATGAACAATTTATCTTCGTAAGGGAAAAGTGTTTCGATATTCCAGCTGATAGGAATGCTTTTTTCCCATACCGGGTTTGCAATATTGGCAATATTGAAGAGCTTAAGCGAGGATTTGTCGATAGCATACAGGTAGCCATCTACCAGGGTAAATCGGGCCATGGAGCCTCCTACACCAAAAGAATTTTTGTCGCCACCTGTGGGAGCGCCCACCATATCGTTGCGCACACCCCCCGCAAAATCGAATTCCCAAAAAGGATAGTAACGGTATGATTGTTTCGAGAGATCAACCTCTTCGGTATAGGTTACTACCTCATAGCCTACAATTACTCCTTGGCTTTCATCTACTGCACCCAGCAGGCCTGTTTCGAATTCAGGGATGATGTAAGGGAAGATATTGGTATCGCGGTCGACTTCCTGAATGTTGTCGATATTGGAGATATCTATCGTGAGCAAGTCGACATAACTATCGGCATATAACATATTGCCGGCAATGGCAAGGTCTACGTTACCCGGAATTTCGAGGAATTTTAATAGCACAGGGTTCGAGGGATCCTGGTTGTCGATAATGTGGATACCCTTCATGTACTCGTTCACAAAAATATAATTGTCTTTGAAGTAAAGTTTGCCCGACTGCACAATATCTTGTTCGTCGGCTACTTTAAAAGAGTTACGAAGCTGATCGTACGATAAATAAACCGGCTGGTTCACTTCCCACGATTCTTCCACCTTGTCGTTGCAAGAAAAAAACAGAAACGAGAGGGAAAGCACAAGAAAGGATTGGATTAAATGTCTCATAATATCAATGGTTTAGTTTATTTTGAAATAAGCCTATTTTTATTCTGAACTATTTTGCTGTAAGCTGTTTTTTTACTTTCTTACCTTCAGATGTGTGAAGGATAGTTTTAGTTGCGTGGAAGAATAATTTATTTTCGGAGCAACCAAATAACCAGTTGTTTCATCCTATTCACTTATAACAACCCAAAACATGAGAACCATTGTACTTTTTATTTTTATGGCTGCCATCCTGGTGCCTGCTTACACGCAAAAGAGAACGGATGTGGTGTATCTGAAATCTGGCAGTATCATTAAGGGAAAGCTTATCGAAAGTACTTCAGGAACCATTAAGGTAGAAACTTTTTGCCAGAATGTGTGGGTTTTTCCTATGGACGAGGTAAGCCGGGTTGACAGTGAACCCTTTACTGATCTGCGCAGTATTAAAAGCAAGGGTTATATCAACCTTACTTCGGGAGGAGTGCTGGTAGGTTCGACAGCAAATGAACTGCGGGCACCCTTTAGTGCGTTAATTGAAAATAATTACCGTTTCAACCAATACATTACAGCAGGTATAGTTACTGGCCTGGAAATGCTCAATGAAGCCACAATTCCGGCAGCCTTTAGTTTAAAGGGTATGTTGTCCCTTGAGGGTGGAGCAGTTCTTTTTTTGGGAGGCATGCTCGGTTATTCTATTTCTGTCGAAGATCCTAAGGACCCGGTATATGAAATAAAAGAGAGTTATGGAGGCAATCTGGCCGGTGCCGAAATAGGACTGATATTCCCCTCTTACGGACACCTTAGCTTTTTTATTGCTGCAGGTTACAGGTATAACGAACTGTCTTATACCCGTTCCGATTGGTGGAGAAATGAGGTTGACCGCACGATCTACTACAACCGTATTTCGTTACGTGTGGGAGTTGCCTTTTATTAAAAAGAAATCCCCAGGCTTACTTCACCCCATCCATGGCTTCTTCCGCCTTTAAATTCTGGAGTTAGATGCACAAGCGAAGTCTTTAATCTCAGATGGTTGTAAGAGATTACCCATCCCATGGTTAGCTTTGAAACAAACATATACCGTTCGCTATTGTTAAAATAGTGCTCACTCGGCAGGTAATTCAGTATACTGCCCTGTAAGGTGGCATCGAAATAAGAAAGGGTGCTGGCTGTATTCATAAAAAGATAACATTCGAAATCGGTAGTTCTCTTTCCTGTTGTTTGAAAATCGAACCCTCCGGCACGTTTGCCCACTCGCAGTGTGGCATCGGCCGAAACATCGGTGTATAAACTACCGATACGGCCGGTGACACCAAGTTGCATATCGAAGACTGCGTTCTGCACAAGCATTTCATGGTAGCGTGAATTGAGGTTTATTACCGGAGCATTCTTTACCTGATATTGCCATCCTGCCGCGGGCACCATTTCATCGAGACTGTGCACAAAATCCTGCGTTCGGGCAGCGAATGAGTATTCGCCAAGTATACCCAGGCTAAAGGATGAGCTAAATTTCTTTTTGCTGGTTTGGCGGGTCAGCTTGTACTCGCCGATAAAATATCCGGCATAAGGGCGGTCGCTCCGCTGCACATTTGGTTCGAACATCTTTTCGGGGGTATACATGTTTTGCCTGAGGCTTATGCTATGGTTTGTGTATCCATTTTTCAGTGGCATGTACAAGAGATTGTCCAAAGCCTTTATTTGCAATGCAGGACTAATAAACTCGGCAGCAGCGCCATTGGTAAAGTAGTAATCGGTACGCAGAAAAATATCGTTTTCCCAATACACCAAAACCATATTTTGCATCCCTGTTGAACGAGCCAAATCCTGAGAAGGCGATTTTACAAAGGCAAAAAGAAAAATAAGGACAGTCAAAAATCTCTTCACACAAAAAAGGTTTATTGTTTTTCTATTTCATTAAAAAGAGTACAGCCAGATTCAAAACCTGGTCGTACTCCTATAATTTCAGTGCTAAGTTGGGGGGGGGGGGATTATTGACCCATAAATAACCTGCGGCGCTCGTGGAAGCGGTTTCGTATCTGTATTACTCTTTCTCTGTCTCCCACAGTAAGCAAGGCAGTACCATCGCAATTGCCTTCGCCATAATTAAGTTGGGCAGTTTTGCCATTGCGTGTCATATTTATTTCGCCCGATACAATAACCCATTGGTAGCCAAACTCGGCACAACGAACAAGCATGAGTCTGTTGGTAATTACGTGCTGGTACATATAGCCTTCTACGGTTGTTCCAGTGCGTGTGCCGGTAATATACCACGTATCTTCAGCAGGAGTAGAACCTCTGCTCCATTCGTGTTCACTGGAGCAATTGCGGGTGTAAACCAGGGTGTCGTTGTAGATGAGCTTTCCGTTTATAAGCTGGTGAGCAAACATCAGATTGCCCTCTTCGTTTATTCCCATATTTTCCACAGTGCGGGTTCCTTCTACTTTCACATCGTTTAAATAAAAGTCGACAAATTCGGCAGTGCGCACAGCTCCTTCCAGAAACCAACGATTGGTAATTGTAATCACAATTTTTCCTTTTCTGGTATAGGTATCGCCGTTAAGCACTACTGAACAACCTGTACCATAATCGATGGTGATTACTTTTGGGAACCAGGTAGTATCGGGGTGGTCGACTGTAATGGTTTTGCAAGCATAGGGGTCTTCGGAACTGGACTTAAGCATAGTGCCAGTGTTGTATTCGTTGGCATCGAGTGCTAAAATGTCCTCATCAATCATGGCATCGAGAGAGGTAAAAGCTTCTTCGGCAATTGCATCGTCTTCTGCCATCTGGGTATCGAGTTCGCTTATGGCAAGGTCTCTGTCGTTAAGGTTGTCGCAAGAAGTAAAGGTAAATGCTGCGGCGAGCAGCAAAATAAATGGATAAAAAACATTCTTTTTCATGGCTATTTGCATTTAGTGTTTAGAATAATTCAGATGATCATCAAGTTGTACAGACACTTTGATGCCGATAAAACGGAATGGTTTAATGCTAACCTGAAAAAATATATAGAAAAACTCCGAAACACTTATAATACGCTCGACCAGACAAGGCGTCCTGGGTAGAAAAGCGAAAAAGAATAACAAAAAAGAGATTGCAAAAAGAGCGGAAGTTGGAAACTAAATCACAAAGTAAACCATCTGCACTGGGATATTAAACTCTTTCTGGTTAGCTATCATTTCAAACGATTAAAATGCGCCTCAACTTCCTGTATGCTCAGGTTATCGGCAGCAATTTTTTCTGAATTGACACACATCCCTCCAAGAATATGTCCATAAAGCAAACATTCTTTCAGGTTTAATCCTTTTTTATGCGCATACAAGAAGCCGCTGAAAAAAGCATCGCCTGCTCCATTGGTGTCTTTCACTTTAAAACTCTCCAGAATAGGAAGGTCTATCCAATTACCATGGGCATCCAGGGTGGTTGCACCCTTTTTACCGTGCGTGCATACGACCAGTTTTTTCCCGCGAGCCATCAGTTTTCTCATGGTAGTGGGGTAATCTGTGAGGTTGTCGGAGCTTAGAAAGATATAGTCCGAGGCTTTGATAAAATCTTCGTGATAAGGGTTTCCGTCGGTATAGTCGTGTAAATCGGTCCAAACTTCCTTGTTGTGTTTCGTGAGCTGGGGTATAAAGTGACGTGAGTAATCGACAATATTCAACACAATGGTATCAGCCTGCTTAATTTCCTTTTCATAGTTGGCATAGTCGATGGGGGGCAGGGAGGAGGCACTGGTGATGAAAATCGAAATCCGTTCGCCCCGATTGTTCATGAGGTTTACATGCCGCTCGGTGCCTGCCGGGTCGGTATCTACAAAAAGCCTGATTTCTTTTGTTCCAAGGTAATTCAATATCTGTTGCCCATGCCAGTCGTTGCCTATAAGCACCTGGAGGCGGGTGTCGAAGCCAAGGCAGCACAGATTGGCAGCCTTTCCCACTCCGGTGGAGCCAGGACCTTCGGTAAAAACCGACTGGTGAATGGTTTGTGGCACGGGTTGCGGAAAATCAGGCAAATAGACAATGGTGTCGTACGAAGCACCGGACAGAATGAAGACTTTATTTTGCATGTCAATTCAAAATTTAGACAATTGATTCAGCATGAAACAGAACAATGATACGAAAAAAAAGGTGCCTGTCCCGAAGGATAGCGCCCTTTTTTCGCTAAGGCAAACCGCATTGACCCACTTGCCTTTTCATTGCTCACTAACCCTAACAAAATTGAAAGACTTTTTAAACTGAACTCTTATTTTAGATTCATTCACAGTTCCTTTCATAAGTTGAAATAAAAATATACCCGATTTATATGCCTTGCAACCAGAAAGGATAATAAGGCACCTAAACCTTTCAAATAGCAAGTGAGAGAGGACAAGCCGTTTTTTTGCCACCCTTCAGGTCGATTTATTCGTGAAACTCAAATTTCAAGTTTTACATTCAAAACTTGAAATTTGTAAGTTGAACGAATTATTTTATGACCACAGGGAACCGACCAAAGGGAGCTCAGTGAAACTAATAATCCCGATACGCTGCGCTTTCGGGATAAATGATCTTAATTCTCCGCTGCTTTGCAGCGATTGAAAAAAGATTCCATTTTGATACCTTGACAGCTCTGCTGCGAGGCAGTTCATTTCTCAGAATAAATCGGGCAATTGGTTTTTAAATTGACCAAATTTGCAAAAGGTTTTTAGGTGCAAACAATAACCGATACCGCTATGATAAAAAAATTATTTGTTCTTATCTGTTTGGTGGTCGTACCTGCCTTTATCCTGGCGCAGCAAAAGACCGGAAAAAGCTCCACTGAATTGCGTGCCGATAGCCTTGCTGGCGATTCAACTACATATAAACTGGTAGTGGTTGAACTGGGTTATGAAAACTATCTGATCACACAGCCCAGCATGGAGTACTACAGTGTAAGCTATTATAAAAACTGGAACCGGCTCTATGCCATGGAATGGAACAAACGTTTCCTGTCGGGGCCCAACCAAGAGCTGTATGAGGTAGAAATCAATTACAATTCAAGTACAGATTATGGTATTGAACTGGAATACCAATTGTACCATTATTTCCACTTTTTTGAAGAAAAGTACCAGGTGAAATTGGTGGAGAGGGGCAGATAACCTGCCTGCTTATAGTCGTGCATCCATTGTTGCGGAAAGCATTTTTCGTTTGCAAGTACAAATCCTTTAGCAGTATTATAAAAATTGGCTGGGTTAAGGATTTTTTTTAACTTGTGAAGGCAAGCTAACCTTGCTCATATTAAAAGAGTAGCCGAAAATCTTTAAGAGTAGGAAAACTAAAATCTTTAAACATTATGAAATCAATTATTTACCTGGCGTTTCTTGTTTTAATGATTGTTTCTTTATGGAAAATTTTTGAAAAAGCTGGCAAACCCGGGTGGGCTTGTATTATTCCAATTTATAACATTCTTATTTTGCTTGAAATAGTAGGCAAACCATGGTGGTGGTTGCTCTTGATGCTTATTCCCGGAGTAAACATTGTTTTTGCTATATGGATGACCAATCTTTTATCATTAAGTTTTGGCAAAACAGTTGGCTTTACAATCGGATTACTGTTATTGCCTTTTATTTTTTACCCCATCCTGGGTCTTGGCGATGCAGCTTACAAAGGTGCTGCCGGTAAATAAGCAATTAAAAAAAGTTTTTAAGCGGACCGATACCAGTCGGCCCGCTTTTTTTTATTTGCCACCAAGACTCAAAAGCTCCGGGAATAGCAAGCACACATGCCACCTTTAAAAAGAATAGAATCTAAAACTATTTAATCAATACGCAGGCATAACTACCCTTTACCTGCGCGGATGTTGCCAGAGAAAATCCATTGGCAATGGCTACCTCCAGACTCGTATTCCACTCTTTTGGTTTCACATGACCCCGGGGTTCGGCCAGTAAAACTTTGCCCCCTGGTTTGAGTGCCCGATATACTTCCCCAAAAAGCAAGCCCTGGTCGGGGACTTCGTGCACCACAGCAAACAAAAGACAAAAGTCAATTTTTTCTTGCAAATGGTTTATCGAAAAGCTTTCCGGTGTGCATTGTATGGGATGAAGAATGCTATTTAAGCTTGCTTTTTCTGCTCTGCGCATTAAGGCATTCAACATTTCTGCTTGAATATCTGCACAATATACTTTTCCGGTTTTACCCACCATACGCGCCATTGGAATGCTGAAAAAACCCATGCCAGGACCAATTTCGAGTACCGTTGCACCCGGGGTCATGAATTCACTTAAAATTTTCTCTGGTCGATGATAAAGTTTGCGAAGAGGGCTTATTAAAAGTCTTCCGGCCCATAAAGGGCATGTGTGGTTTGATGCGCTCATTTTTTTTAGCTAAGTTCAATTTTACTTTTATTCTGACCCTGCGAAATTCTATGAACCCGGTCAGGTTGTCGGTAAATAATAAAATCCTGAAGGTAAAGAGTGGGGTTTAACTTTTTGGGCCTATCTTTGTTTGCCTATTTGATTTAGATGTAACCTTAAACTGAGAAAACTCCCAAGGATTGTCAATTCACACCTATTTTTTTTGGTAAAACTGTCTGATGTTTAACTCAATTTACCATCTTTAATATTTATACCTATTCAAATGATTAATGGAAAAGAGAATCAGCAAGCCTTTCTGATATACGACGAAGTGCTTACCTACCTGGATCTGAAAACCCGTATTGCGCATTATTCTGCGCTTTTTGGAAATAAATCGAATAACCGGATTGCGATATTCTCAGAAAACAGGCTGGAGTGGGTTTTGGCTTTTTATGCCTGCTGGAAAACCGGAAATGTCCCGGTACCCATTGATTACCTGGCAGGCATAGACGATGTAAGTTTTATACTCAACGATTGCAAGCCAGCTATGGTATTTGTTTCGTCGGAGCGTCAGAAGGTGTTTACCGAAAGTTTACTACAAGTCAATTATACTCCCGAGGTGGTAGAATTTGGCAAAGAAACTTTCTCTGACAGCAGCAACATTTCTCTTTCGATGGACCAACCCGACCTGAACAAAACAGCGGTAATTATCTACACCTGCGGCACCACCGGAAGCCCCAAAGGAGTTATGCTATCGTTCGAAAACCTCATTGCCAACATCGAAGGTGTTACTACCAAGGTGAATCTATTGCTGCCCACCGACAGGTATCTCATGTTATTGCCTCTTCACCATGTGTTTCCTTTGCTGGGCACTATGATAATACCTTTTTACTCGGGAGCTACCGTGGCTTTCTGCCCCTCGCTTAATGCCGACGATATTATAAAAACCCTTCAGAGGCATAAAGTAACAGTTATTATCGGCGTACCACGTCTGTATAACCTCATTCGTAAAGGCATTGTCGACAAAATCAATCAGAGTGGAGCTGGCCGGGTACTTTTCAGCCTGGCGAAAAAAATTAAATCGAAAACATTCTCGCGAAAATTATTCAAAGTAGTTCACCAGAAATTCGGAGGATCGCTGCGGGTGATGGTTGCCGGCGGTGCTGCCCTCGACCCTGATGTAGCAATCGATTACCACGCCCTGGGCTTTGAGATACTCGAGGGATATGGCATGACAGAAGCTGCCCCCATGATCACCTTTACCAGATTAAAACGCTTTATGCCTGGCAGCGCCGGCGAAGTATTGCCTGGCGGCAAGATTGAGATACGCGATGGCGAAATCGTTTATTCAGGGCCGAACGTAATGCAGGGGTATTATCAGCGCGAAGGAGAAACCAACGATATTTTAAAAGATGGATGGCTTTACACCGGCGACCTTGGACGTCTCGGGGAAGATGGAAGGCTTTACATTACCGGCCGCAAAAAGGAGATTATTGTGCTGTCGAACGGTAAAAACATTAACCCCGCCGAAATAGAAGCGAAAATAGAAAATGCTTCTCCTTACGTGAAAGAAGCTGCCGTGTGCCTTCAGAAGGAAAGCCTGTGTCTGGTGATTGTGCCCGATTCTGCAGCCCTCAGAAGGGATGGAATAGAAGACGAGAGAGAGTTTCTAAAAAGGGAAGTGCTTAAGCCATACAATGCACGGGCTGCCCAATCCAAGCACATTGCCCGTCTTGTGGTGATGCAGGAGGAACTGCCCAAAACCCGATTGGGTAAAATTCAGCGTTTTAAGATCGAAGAGTATATTTCTGACAGTGTAAAAAAAGAGAAACAAACGCACGAGGCTGTCGATTCACCAGAAATGCAAACCATTATCGATTTTATCGCGCAGCAAGTCGGACAGGAAGTTTATCCAGACGACCGGTTGGCAGACGACCTGGCTCTTGATTCACTTTCGCGCATTACCCTTATTGTTTACCTCGAAAATACTTTTGGCCTGAAATTACCGGAAGAAAACCTGAGCAAATACGAGCGTGTGCGGGACCTGGCTGAGCATGTGAGAGCCCATAAAACCAGGCATAAGCACGAGATTATTAATTGGGCACAGATTCTAAAAGAAAAAATACATTTTAAAGTACCCAAGGCCGGTGTATCCTTCAATTTAACAAATTGGACATACCGTTTCCTGATCAAGTCTTTTTTAAGGCTGCGGGTGAAGGGTCTTGAGAATATTCCCGATGGGCCTTGCATCATAGCTCCAAACCATCAGAGCTTTCTGGATGGCTTTGTGGTAGCATCGGCTATTCAGCGCAAAGTAATGCGCGACACCTATTTTTATGCCAAAGAGAAGCACTGGCAGTCGGCTTTTAAAAGGTTTATGGCACGCAAGAACAATGTTATCCTCATGGATATAAATAAAGACCTTCGACTTTCTCTGCAAAAAATGGCCGAAGTGCTTCGCACCAATAAAAAACTAGTTATTTTCCCCGAAGGTACGCGTACCAGCGATGGGCAGATGGGCGATTTTAAACAGGCATTTGCCATTCTGGCCTGCGAGCTGAAGGTGCCGGTAATACCGGTTGCCATTAGCGGGTCATACGATGCACTGCCTGCTGGCAAGAGTTTCCCCCGCTTGTTCCGGAAAGTAAAGGTGAGCTTTATGCCTACGGTAAATCCTGAGAACCTGAGCTACAACGAAGTGATGGAAAAGGTTCAGGCATTGGTATTTGGCCAGTTAAACAATGCGAAGGCATAATTGTTGATAGTTGCTGCAGAGACTTTTACTCCAAACCCTGAATAGTATATTACCATGAACCGTATTTTCATAATTGCATTATTGGTCTTTAGCGCATTTTTTGCGCAGGCGCAAACCGACACACTCTTTTATGGCATTAATCTGGCAGGTGCTGAATTTGGATCGAATCAGCCGGGTATTTATGGTAGGGATTATATTTATCCCTCAGTAAAACAGCTCGATTATTATCAATCGAAAGGTTTCAGGCTGATACGTCTTCCGTTTAATTGGGAGCGCATTCAGCACGAATTGTATGGAGAACTTGATGCCGCAGAGCTTTATCGTATGGAAGAATTTATCCAGGAGGCAGGCAAGCGCAACATGTCTGTGATTCCCGATATGCACAATTATGGTCGCAGAAAAATCGATGGCACCACCTACCTGATTGGTTCTTCCACTTTACCGGTAGCGGCTTATACCGATGTATGGAAAAAACTTGCCACGGTTTTATCTGGCTATGATAACATTTGGGCTTATGGAATAATGAACGAGCCCTACGAAATGCTGAAAGAGCATCCTTGGTCGTCTATTGCCCAAAAGGCCATCGATGCCATTCGAATGGTAGATAAATCAACTGTAATTCTAATACCTGGTGACAATTTCAGTTCTGCCCGCTGGTGGAAAGAGCATAGCGATAATCTAAAGTATCTCAAGGATCCTTCGAACAAAATTGTGTTCGAAGCCCATATTTATTTCGACAAAGATTATTCAGGAAAATACTATCACAGTTATACCGAAGAAGGTGCGTATGCCAACATCGGCATCGATCGAGTCAAACCTTTTGTGGAATGGCTCGAGGCCAATAACCTGAAAGGGTTTATAGGGGAGTACGGAGTGCCCCACGACGATGTGCGCTGGTTGGTTGTACTCGAAAATTTTCTTAAATACCTTCACCAGAATTGCATCCCTGCTGCTTATTGGGCGGGAGGTCCCTCCTGGGGAGATTACAATCTTTCCATCGAACCTGTGAATGGAGTTGAAAAGCGACCCATGATGGTTGTGGAAAAATACCTTTTTGTACCGCCCTCCTGCAAGTAGCGGCAAACAGCCCTGAAGCTTACTGTTTTTATTCTGGCACAAGCTGTTGCGAGGATGCTTTAAGTGTATGGCGTTGAAGTACCTTTCGTCCAAAATAAATAAGAATAGCCATACTGCATAAAAGAATAGAAGCAGCAATAAAAGCCCCTTCAAATCCTAGCGAAGGGTTGTTGACCAGAGGTTGTACGAGGATGGGCGAGAAAAACATACCTAAAAACATACTGGTTGAAACTCCGCTCACCAATCGGCCCCGCATTGCGATAGGTGCAATTTCCAGAATCCATAAGCTGCTTGTTGGCAAAAGTAAACCTACACCCATTCCATTTATGGCAAGGGAAAGCAGGTATTGCAAATAACTTGAGCTTTGTGCAATGGAATAGTAGCCAAGCCCCATAAGGGTAAAAGCAAAGAGCAAAATTACCGGAAAGGAGAAAAATCTTCTGATGCGAGGGTAGTTGATCGATATCAGTGCAGAAAATAGTGTAGACACGCTGATGGCATAACCAATCATGGAATTGCTGACACCTTCTATTTTATTCAGCATAAAAGGTAATTGCACCGGAACCATGTAAAAGCAAACAATGGATAAAAACAAAGCAAGGTATATTGTTCCGAAAAGAATCGGATTTACCTTAGGTTTGTTCAGGATATCACTTTTAGTTTCTGTGGTTTTTTTTTGGAGACGGAGGGGCTCATATAAATAAAATGAGGCCATAAAGAAAACAGGCACAGCAAAAAGATATATCAAAAATGGGGTTTTCCAGCCAACATCTGCCAGTATTCCAGCAAGACTAATAAAGAAAACACCTCCCAGACTAATAAAAGCTGCTTGTAAACCCATAAATCGACTCCGCTCCAAACCAATAAAATAGTCACCTACCAAAGTAGTGCTAATAGTCATGATGCCCGCGACAGCAATACCCAAAAAAGCCCTTCCGATTAAAATGTGGTAAAGGTTATTCATAAAAAAGGCCGATGTTCCGCTGATGGCATAGATAAGGAGGGCAGCGAGCAGCCAGAATTTTCGTCCCCTGCGGTCGATCAGTCTGCCGCAAAAGGGAGAAAAAATAGCAATAAACAAGGCAGGAAGGGTAATCACAAGCCGAGTGAGGAGCGCTGCATGTGGTGTTTGCACAAACACCTGATTTATCTGTGGCAAAGAAGGAGCCACCACTGCGCCGGCCATCATGGTCATCATGGCCGAAAGCAAGAGAGTAATTTTTAAGATGGGTGTGTTTTTCATAAGGAAAAAAAGAATAGTTTATTGTCTTCACAATAAACAGAGAAAATTTTTTTAGAAACAACCAGACGAACAAATTTCAAGTTCTGTAACCTGCCTTTTCAGTCTATCTTAATGTCTTTTACGTTTAGCTGCAGATTGGTTTTGCCGCGGAAATTATTTTCGGTAAGGGTGTATGCAATGTCGAAGGCTTTGCCGTTTTTAAGTTTGGCAAACTTTTTACCCTGCCCAAAGGCAATGGCAGGAAGGTGTCGGAACGGATCCGATTCTTGCAGCAGATTAAGTTTCAGGTGATCGCTTTCGGGTCCAACAGGACGACCGTCGCCGTTGTCCACTACATTTTCAGCAAAGAAAACGGGGTTCATATTACCCGGACCAAAAGGGGCAAATTGCTTCAGAATTCGAAAGAATTTTTCGTTAATGTCGGCAAAATTCAGCTCGGTATCTATCTCTACCTGGGGTATCAGCTGGTCGGGAGTAATACGTTCACTTACCACCTTTTCGAAGCGGTCTTTGAATTTCTGAACATTCTCGGGTTTCATAGTAAGGCCTGCAGCATACATGTGCCCTCCGAAACTTTCCAGCAAATCAGCACATTCGTTGATAGCCTCGTAAAGGTCAAAACCATTCACGCTTCTTGCCGAACCGGTAGCAAAGCCATTCGACTGGGTGAGCACGATGGTAGGACGGTAGTAGGTTTCGATAAGCCGCGAAGCTACAATACCCACTACCCCTTTGTGCCATCCGGGGTTGTATAGCAAGGTGCTGTATTTGTACTTGTGACTTTGCTGCACTATTTCGAGCATAGCCTCTTCGGTTATTATCTTATCAATATTCCTTCGTTCATCGTTATGTGCATCAAGCTTGTCGCATAACACAATGGCTTCTTTCTCGTTGGCCGAAATAAGCAGGTCTACAGCCTGTTTACCCGACTCCATGCGTCCGGCAGCATTGATACGCGGACCAATTTTAAACACCACATCTTCGATGGTGATAGCCTTTTCTGGAATTCCTGATATTGTTTTGATGGCGCGTAATCCGATGCCGGGATTTTCTTCAAGTTTCTTTAACCCAAAATAAGTAAGAATTCGATTCTCTCCAACAATAGGAACGATGTCGGAGGCAATGCTTACTGCTACCAGGTCGATATGCTCCAGCAGGTTTTCGAAAGGGATGTTGTTTTTTAAAGAAAAGGCATGCATTAATTTAAAACCTACACCGCAACCCGAAAGTTCTTTAAAAGGGTAGGCGCAATCGCTTCGTTTCGGATCGAGAACTGCTATTGCCTTTGGCAATACCTTGCCTGGTGTATGGTGATCGCAGACAATAAAATCGATACCTTTTTGTGTAGCGTAGCCTATCTTTTCTACTGCTTTTATTCCACAATCGAGGGCTATAATCAGGTCTGTGCGATGTGCCTCTGCATAATCGATACCGGCATACGATATGCCATAGCCTTCGTTGTAGCGGTTTGGGATGTAATAATCGAGGTTATCGTAATGTTTGCGAAGAAAGGAATAGACCAAAGATACAGAGGTCGTGCCGTCTACATCGTAATCGCCATAAATAAGAATATGTTGTTTTTTTTCAATGGCTTCCTGCAACCTTGCTACTGCCACATCCATATCTTTCATTAAAAACGGATCGTGTAGGCAATCGAGGCTTGGCCTAAAGAACTCCTTAGCCTGGTCGAAAGAAGCGATATTGCGTTGTATGAGCAGATTTGCCAGAACAGGATTAATGTTGAGTTCACCAGCAAGTTTTTTAATCAGCTCTGAGTCTTCGCTCTCTTTTATTTTCCAATATTTTTCCATTGTCTCTTAGGCCCGGCTCAAAAACTGATAATGTAGCTATCGTTTCATCCATGCATGTGTAAGTGGCACAAAAGTATAAAATTTACACTTAGGCAGGTAATTTTATTTAGGTAGTGTTAAAAACTTTGCCCCGATAATTTAAGCCTTTTCTGTGGTTCGCGGCTTATCGGTAAGGAAAAGCTTTATGAAGGTTTTAGGGTAGTGTGCACAAAACTTAGTTTACCATTGACAGATGAAACGCTCTTACAATTTCTTCTTTTAATTGGTGCTTTACACCTTCGAAATCGAGCTTGCTGCCAATTTCTTTCTCCATCGAAGTAACACCTTTATCGACAAAGCCACAGGGGTTGATATAACTGAAATAGCTTAGGTTAGTATTTACATTTAGCGCAAAACCATGCATGGTAACAGCCTTGCTAATCTTCACACCTATGGCGCATATTTTTCTCACTTTGGGCGTACCGACATCCAACCAAACTCCTGTGGCACCTTCGAGTTGGGTTGCTACTATGGAATAGTGAGCAAGTGTACTGATAATGGCCTGTTCCAATTTATGAATGTATTCTTTTACGCCCATATTTAAGGCTTCGAGGTCGAAAATGGGGTAACCTACTATTTGGCCGGGGCCATGATAGGTGATATCGCCTCCGCGGTTACTCTGGTAGTAAGTGGCATCAATCCGTTTCAGAAACTCGTCATTAATCAGCAGGTTATTTTGCTGACCACTTTTTCCCATGGTAAACACATGCGGATGTTCGCAGAATATGAGTTTGCCCGGATGAGCAGGTTGTGCAGCTTTGTGGTCTCTTATTTCCTGGTTCAACAGTTCCTGGCTATTCCAGGCTTCTTTGTACTCGATTAACCCAAAATCGAGGTATTGGGCATTATAGCTCATTCTCTATGTGTGTAAGTATAATAGCATCAGATTGTTACATGTCTTTCGGCATGGTAAGAGGAGCGTACCTGCGGGCCACTTTCGACATGCGAAAAACCCATTTGCAGGCCTTCATCTTTTAGTTGAAGAAACACTTCGGGATGTATATATTCTTTTACGGGATAATGTTGCAGCGATGGCCGGAGGTATTGTCCAAGGGTGAATACATGCACCCCTGCAGCCCGCGCATCGCGCATGGCGATGAGGGTTTCTTCGTATGTCTCGCCCAGGCCAAGCATGATGCCTGTTTTGGCTACCAGACCAGATGCTGCCACATAGCGCAGCAAATCGAGGCTGTTTTCGTAACGCGCCATGGAACGCACTTCGGGAGTTAGGCGTTCAACAGTCTCAAGGTTGTGCGAGATTACTTCAGGTCGTTCCTGGATAATCAGGTCGAGGGCTGAGTTTCCCCTACGGAAATCGGGAATAAGCACCTCCATGGTGGTTGCAGGGTTCAAGGTTTTTACGGTTCGTATGCATTTGGCCCAGAAGGCAGCACCACCATCGTGTAATTCGTCACGGGCTACGGACGTTATCACCACATGCTTCAGAGCAAGACTTTTAATGGTTTCTGCCAAACGTTGTGGTTCTTCAGGGTCCACCGCATCGGGCTTTTGGGTATGTACCTGGCAAAACTTACAATTACGGGTGCATTTTTCGCCCAATATCATAAAAGTGGCTGTGCCGGCACTCCAGCATTCTCCTTTGTTTGGACAGTTTCCGCTCACGCAAATGGTATTGAGCTTCTGATCTGCTACCAGATTTTTTACCCGCGAGTAATTCTGTCCTTTGGGCAAAGGCACCTTCATCCAGCGTGGCAAGCGGTGTATGGTTTCGTCCCCAACTTTCATCTGTGTAAAATTTAATTTTTATTGGTCAGCTTGCAAGCATCCATGTGCATAATCCTGTTTGTGTGTGCTAAACGTAATTATCATGGATGTTTTATATCCTGCATAGTTTGCTGTAAAAATAGTGTTTACCCTTTAACCACGAAATGATAAAAATGTTTGTCTGTGTATTTATAAAGATTGAGATTTTTACCCTTTACCTTTTATGTTTCCTATCCAGAGCTTGCAAGGCAGAATTCAGTATAAACTGCTTAGAAAAAAGCTTCAACAAATCGATTCCAATTGGCGTCTATGCGTTCTCTTAGTTCCTTTTGCTCCAACAAACCAGGAGCAAGATTTTCGTAATTATGAAAACATCCATTTAGTATTCCGTTCCACTGATTTTCCTGCAGGCTGTTTTCAAGGCTCGATGAGGTGATAATACCAGATTCTACCGAGAGGGTAATGTACCAGACTGCGCCGTTTAGTTCTATCGAATTCCGAAAGGTATATTTTGGCGAATAAGCCCATATCCATTCACGACTCTGGTATTTCTCCCATGCAAGGGTGGTAATAATCTGCATTTCTTCCAAATCTAAACTGCCTGCTTGAGCCTGATGCAATTCAGAAAGGTAATTGAATAGCGAAGCGGAAAAATCTTCAATATTCATTTTGTTTTTCAAGTGTGCCGCGATATTGGTAACGCTTGCCCGGTTCGATTGCACAGCCTTGTCGGTGTACCTGCCGGGAGTAGTCTGAATAGCCTGGCGCAGCTGGTTCAGGTCGGAATTGAAAAGTAATGTGCCATGATGAAGGGTTCTGTTCTTGTATACATGTTCGGCATTGCCCGACACTTTTAATTCTCCCAGCCGTATATCGTTGGTTTTTCCGATATGGGCATCGAGACCTATGCTTTGCAGAAAGCCAATAATTGGCTCAACATAGCGTTTAAAATCGATGTGTTTACCTTCCAGGGCATTGCCGATGTAGGCGAAGTTCAGATTTTGCAAATCGTGCACTACCGTGCCGCCCCCAGTCATTCGTCGGGCAAGTTTTATTCCCCATTTGCGCAAATAGGCATAATTTATCTCGGCAAGGGCATTCTGGTGTTTACCCACAATCACAGCGGACTCAGAGCGCCAGAGGAGAAAAAACTCTTCGGTGCGATTCTTTAGCAAGTATTCTTCGGCAGCAAGGTTGAAATAAGGATCGAATGAATTACTCAGAATGCCAATCATATCATGCCGTGTATTAAATTAAGCTGGTAAAACCATAATATTAAAAGTCGAAAACGCATTAAAATAGTTAAGTCGAACTGATCTCGAAAGTCAACCAAATCGGGATATTTGGGTTTAACTCCTATATGTTTGTAACGAAAAAATAGAATATTTCCGCCTCAATACTTCGTCCGCTTGCGGCGAGGTGGTTTATTTTGTAATTTCCACCACAAAAAAATCAATAACGAAGATATGGAAAACCTGGTTGAACGCTTTCTTAAATATGTAAAAATAGAAACCACCTCGAACGAAGAGAACAAGACTTATCCGAGCACTCCCTCGCAAATGGAGTTTCAAAAAATATTGGCAGAAGACTTGAAGAGCATTGGTATGCAGGATGTAGAACTCGACTCGAACGGTTATTTGATGGCAACTTTGCCATCCAATACCCACAAGGTAGTCCCAACCATTGGTTTTATAGCACATGTCGATACCAGTCCTGATTTTACTGCAAAAAACGTTAATCCACAAGTGGTAAAATACGTAGGAAAGCCTATTGAACTGAATAAAAAAGAAAAAATATTTCTGAATGCCAACGAGTTTCCTCAACTGGCCCGATACCTTAATCAGGAAATAGTTTGTACCGATGGCACCACTCTTCTTGGAGCCGACGACAAGGCAGGTGTGGCCGAGATTGTTACAGCCATGGAAATACTCATTAAAAACCCGAATATAGAGCATGGAAAGATAAGGGTAGGTTTTACCCCCGATGAAGAAGTCGGAAGGGGTGCCGATAAATTTGATGTAAAAAAATTCGGTGCCGATTTTGCCTATACCCTCGATGGGGGCCCTATTGGCGAACTTGAGTTTGAAAATTTTAACGCTGCCAGTGCTAAAGTAACCATCCAGGGACTTAATGTACACCCCGGCACCGCCAAAAACAAGATGAAGAACTCCATGCGCATTGCCATGGAGCTGAACCAGATGCTTCCTATTAACGAGCGCCCCGAATATACCGATGGATACGAAGGATTTTATCACCTGGTGGAGTTTTCGGGTACAGTCGATTATTCGAAAATGAGTTTCATTATCCGCGATCACGACAAACAAAAGTTTGAACAAAAGAAAGACCTTATGATCAAGGTTGTGGACCATATCAACCTGAAATATGGTTCCGGAACGGTAAAACTGGCACTGGTTGACCAGTATTATAACATGCGTGAGAAAATTGAGCCTGTGATGCACATTGTGCAGCTGGCACAAAAAGCCATGAAAGAAGCAGGTGTTTTACCCGACATTAAACCCATCAGGGGAGGCACCGATGGCTCGCGCTTGTCATACATGGGCCTTCCTTGTCCGAATATATTTGCCGGGGGGCACAATTTCCACAGCCGCTACGAATTTGTTCCGGTTAAATCGATGCAAAAGGCGGTAGAAGTAATTTTGAAAATCGCAGAGATAAACACCCGGTAGTATAGAAATCGGGCCGGGCAGGTGTACTGGTCAGAAGTGAAATGCCTTCATGCAAAGCTCTTATCCCTAAACAGGTAGGTTAGGTAAGTTGAAGTAAAAACGTGTCCCTTTTCCCACTGTGCTTTCGACCTGAATGGAGCCTCCGAGTTTCTTTACCATTTCTTTGCAGATAATCAGACCAAGGCCAGTGCCCTGTTCATGGTTGGTGCCTTCGCGCACTACTTTTTCGCCCAACTTAAAGAGTTTCTGAAGGGTTTCAGGTTCAATGCCAATGCCAGTGTCGCTTACCGAAACCTCGATACCAGTTTCGGGTAATGATCTGGCGGAAACCGTGATGGTGCCACCCTCCGGAGTAAACTTAATGGCATTATTGATGAGGTTTCGTAATATTGTCTGCAGAATATTCATATCTGTGGTTAGGCTGAGCCCTGCAGGCGTTGAATCGATCAAATTAATTTTTTTGTTGCTTGTAATTTCTGAGAGCAAGTTGGTTACCAACGAAGTTTGTTCTTTAAGGTTCACTTTCTCAAAATCGAGCAGCATTCGCCCCTGCGTCGACTTGCCCCAGGCTAGCAGGTTGTCGAGTAGCGTCAGAGAATCGCCCGATGCCCTTGTAAGCAAGCTTATCTGTTCTCTGAGGTCATCTTCAGAAAACTCATCGAAATGGGTTTGCAATAAATTCGAATAAGCATGGAAACTACCCACGAGCCCTCTTAAATCGTGGGCCAGAATCGAAAGGTAACGTGATTTCTCGTCGTTCATTTCGCGTAACTCCTGTTCCGATCTCACCAATTCCTGCTGAATTCGCTTACGTTCGGTAATGTCTTCTTTAATGGCTACAAAGTGGGTAATTTCGCCAGCAGCATTGGTAATGGGCGATATAATTGCGTTTTCCCAGTATTCGGTCTTATTCTTTCTCACATTTAAAAACTCGCCCTGCCAGGTTTCTCCCTTCATAATTGTTTCCCAGAGCGTAGAATAGGCATTTGGTTCGGTGTGATTTGATTTGAGTACACGGGGGTTTTTTCCAATCACTTCTTCGGCTCTGTACCCAGTTGTTTTTTCGAACTGAGGGTTTACATAGATGATATTTCCTTTAATATCGGTAATTACAATGGTGGCGGTGCTTTGGTTGACAGCAGCCGATAGCTGGCGAATTTCTTCTTCTGCTTTGCGCATCTCGGTAATGTCATCAAGGCTGATAAGCACTCTTTTACTGCTATCGGTTTCGAGGTAGGTGGTAGAAATAAGATAGCTTCTTTCGTAGAGTTGATTGTGAAAGGGAATGCTTATAATACCCTCAACCTGATCTTGATTCTGCCGGGTTTCGATGGTTTTAAGTATTGTTTTTCGAATGAGGCATTTACTGCACATTTCGCCTTTCCCGCAATGGGTTTTCGAACGGAGCGTGTTGATACATTTCACAGCCTCTCCTGCCAATAAACGGGTAAAATGAGTTTTGTCGTAACCTTGCGTTTTGGTGCCAGCTTTGTTAATATTCAACACATTCCCATCCGTGTCAATCAGAATTAGAATTACAGGTGTGTTTTCGAATATCGAATCCAGCTCACGGGTGCGGTCTTCGAGCGCTCTCAGAGCCATTTTACGGTAGGTAATGTCGCGCGCAGAGCCTTCTATACCATTGGGTTCGCCTTGCTCGTTGGTAAGTAGTCTGGCATTGATGGAGGCGATTTTTTCTTCGCCTTTTTTGCTGATAAAAGATGTTTCGAATTCCCGCACCACCCCTTCTTTCAGCAGTTTTTCCAATAATATTTGCCTGTCATGTTTTTGAAGATATAATTCGGTTACAGGCCTACCTATAATTTCTTCGGGCAAGTAACCCAAAAAATCGAACATCGAAGGCGATACGATTATAATGTTCCCTTTAAGATCTGTTCGAAGAAATACATCACTCATTGAGTTAAAGATTGAGCGGTATTCCAGTTCACTTTCTTTGAGGTCGGCTTCGGCTTGTTTACGTGCGGTGATGTCGTTGATTACACCATCGAGGTAGAGGACTTCGCCCTTCTCATTTAAAATAGCCCGACCGCGTTCGTTCACCCATTTTATTAAACCATGCTTGTCAACAATGCGGTATTCGATGCGGTAACTGGTTTTTCTATTGATGCTATGCTCAATGGCAGTAAGCACTTTTTGGTAATCTTCGCAATGAATGATGCTGGAAAAAGTACGCTTACGATTTTGGATGAATTCGAAAGCCGGATAGCCGCTCAGTGCTTCTATTTCGTCGCTGATAAATTCCATGGTAAATTTCTCATCAAAGGCACAGCGGTAGGCTGTGCTGGGCAGGTTTTCAATGAGCGATTTAAAGCGTTGTTCGCTCTGGCGGAGTGCTATTTCAGCCCTTTTCTGCTCTGTAATATCGCGAGAATAGCATGAGGCACCCATCACCTCCTGATTAAACCAAATCGGACTCAGAGCAACCTCCAGAAATTGAGGGATACCTTCGATGCTGAATTCTTCGATAAACTGTATGATTTCGCCTTTAAAAACCTTTTCATATCGTTCTTTCCAGGTCGATTTTAAAGGCTCTGGCACGCCCTCTAAAGCAGAGGTGCCAGAAACAAGATCGACATTAAAGGCAGTTTTAAAATCGTTTCTAAAATTTGAGTTTAAAGCTACAATGCACAAATTTGTGTCAATTGACCAGATGCGAGCCCGCGTGTTTTCTATAATAGCAAGCAGGTTGGCTTTGTTTTTATCTAATTCGTGCTGAAGGTTTAATAATTCTGTGACATCGGTAGAAACCGAAAGTATAGCTGTTTGGTGGTTAAATTCGATAGTGGTCGAAGCCACATTTGCCCATATCTCGCGGCCCTGTTTGTTATAAACCTGATAAGTTTTGCGTACCTTGGTTTTATTCGAAGAGAGAATCTCGCCTATTTCTTTGCTCAATTCTTCGGCACGTTTGGGGGGTAAAAGCAGGTTCATGTTCCCTTGAAGGGCTTCTTCGACCGAATAGCCCGATAAATCAACCCATGCCTGATTTACAAACAGAAACCCTTGTTCATTTATTATCGAAATGGGGTTGGGCGATAATTCGGCCAGTTGCTTAAACTGAAGTTCAGTTTCTTTTTGTTTTGTAATGTTGTGCGAGAAGCACGAAACACCTACCACCCTCTTATTTAGAAAGATTGGATTAAAAGTTGTTTCTATGTATGCAGGAACATTGTTGATCTTAAAATGATCGACAATCGAAAATTGCTCTCCTTTCAGCGCTCGGTTGTAACGTTCTTTCCAAATCGATTTTAATGGATCGGGCAAACTAATAAGGATACTGATGCCTTCTTTTAGTTTTACGCCAAAAGATGTTTTAAAATCTGTTGCAAAACTGTTGTTCAGGGTGAGAATCTGATAATTTGCATCCACCGACCATATTCGGTCAGAAGTATTCTCGATCTGGGCACGCAGGTTCATTTGCGATTTTTCCAGGTCGGCAACTGTCTTTAGCAATTGCTGCAGATTGTCGTTGGGGTTGGACTGCAAAAGTACGCTTTTGCATAATTCTTCAAGCTGGGCAACCTTGCCGAGAATCGAATTAATTGCCTGATCTTCGGACTCTAGGAGGGTCGATTCAATATCAGCTTTTAGAGCAGCAAAAATTTTTGCTGTCGATTGGTTGATATTTAGAGCCCCTTTTGAATCCATTACAGGTGTGAGTTATTGAAATGTGAGCCAATGATTAATTATAAAACTAATTCATGCTACCCAAGCCGTCGTTTTTTAAAAAACTATAAATGGCAAGGCTAACACTGCAGTGTATTCATCTAAAGTTAATGCAATGGCTTTTGATATACAAGTGCATAGTGGTTATTCTATAAATTCTCAATAATAGCCTTAAGACTATGGGCTACCTCCTCGGCAACGGGGTTTAAATTCTCATTGTTCAGGGCACCCATCATCATGGCTGGGTTGATGGCCGCAACTTCAAAGTCGTTGGTGTTGATTCTTCTCAGAACTATTTTACAAGGTAGAAACACACCAATATTCGGTTCGGCTTGTATGGCTCTGTATGCCAGATTAGGATTGCAAACGCCCACTATCATGTAAGTGTCTATTACCTTGCTGTCCAGCTTTTCTTTTAGTTTGGCTTGCATGTCCATCTGGTCGATAATTCCAAAGCCGTGAGCCTTCACGCTGTTTTCGAGTTGTTGAAAAACCTGCTCATAGCTGCCCTGAATCTTTTTGGTAAAGTAGAACTCATTATTTTCTTGTGCCATAGTAACTTGGGTTGCAAAAATTAAACTTAAAACATAGAAGCTCAATCTTTTCATCTTCAACACTATTTTATTCAAAACAGTAACCAAGAAGCAGAAAAAATGTTTATTTAAGCTTTGCAATTTCTTTATAATCAGCTGTTAAATAGTAAATGCCCATGCACACCAATTTTATGCATAGATTAATTATACCCTGACAATAGCACTTTGTTAATCATATTGAAATAAGTATATTGGCTTGTTATTAAGCCCTAGAGCATGGATTATCAGCAGATTATTGATGAAGTTTGCCGCGAAATAGCTCCCCTTCAGCTAGTAGGTGAGGTGGCCGACTATATTCCCGAGCTGGCCAAAGTGGCGCCAGATAAGTTTGGCATCTCGCTGATTACTCTGGATGGCCGGGCCTTTCATTCGGGCCATTATCAGGAGCCGCTTTCGATACAAAGTATTTCTAAAGTGTTCGGACTGTCAATGGCCCTTTCTATGGTTGGCAGCAGCCTTTGGTCGAGGGTGGGTGTAGAGCCCTCCGGCACAGCATTTAACTCCATTGTTCAGCTCGAATACGAAAAGGGTATTCCCCGAAACCCATTTATCAATGCCGGGGCACTGGTAGTGGCCGATGTACTGCTGTCGCACCTGAAAAACCCCAAAGCCGATTTATTGGAGTTTATTCGCACCCTGGCCAAGAACCCAGCGATTGACATTGATATCGACGTGTATATTTCAGAGCGAAATACGGGTTCGCTCAACGCCTCGCTGGCTTATATGCTCAGGTCGTATGGAAACATGAAAAACGAGGTAAGCCAGGTGCTCGATTTTTATTTCTTTCAATGCTCCATCATGATGTCTTGCCATGATCTGGCCACCGCCATGCTTGCTTATTCCGACCATGAAAAGAGTTTCGATTATGCAGGCTATTGTCTTACCCATAGCGGAGTTAAGCGGCTAAATGCCGTGATGCTAACCTGTGGATTTTACGACGAATCGGGCGAATTCTCCTTTCGCGTTGGTTTGCCGGGTAAAAGTGGCGTTGGCGGCGGCATTGTGGCTATCCATCCTAACCGCTACAGTGTTGCCGTGTGGAGCCCACGACTGAATCAGAAGGGCAATTCGGTAATGGGCATGAAAGCTTTGGAGTTACTTACTACCAAAACCGGACTATCGGTTTTTTAAAAAAAATCCCCGCACAAAATGCGCGGGGAGCAATAATAATTCAGTGCAATAGCAACTACTCTGTGCGGGTCCATTCAACCTGGCGCCCGGCAAATTTCATTCCCATCACAAAACCTTTCACATTCAACACAGTGTCTATCCCTTCGGTAAACCAGATGAAACAATCGTATGTTTTGCCATTTCCCGGATCGTAGATAGTGCCACCTGTCCATTGTTTTTTAGCTGCATCGTAGGCGAAATCTTTTAATAGCAGCAAGCCCATTAGCGGATCAGAATGTTTAGAAGCGTCCGGGTTATGGACGTCTTTCTTTTCCGGCTCCTCTAGCCAGATAATTTTTCCATAATACTGTCCGTTGGTGGCTTTGAAAATTTTTATTTTCGAAGTCTTTTCGGTGTTATACCATACCCCTTTAATGGCTTCTTCCTGGGCAAACAGGCCTGCAAAAAGGGAAAGGACAAACACGGTGGCAAGCAATTTTTTCATAAGCGAAGTGAGTTTAAGCGTTATCGTTTCTTAAAATTAATATATTGAAATTCTAATCCACATTTTTCGTCGGAAAAAATTTCACTTTGCCATTCTGTTTCCCACCTATCGTTCGAAATTACTGGAAAATAGGTGTCTGCCTCGAAGGTTTTGTGCATACGGGTAATATATAATTTGTCGGCCACATCAAAAAACTGACGGTAAATCATAGCCCCACCGATAACAAAACTCTCCTTGTTGTCGGGGCATTTTTCAATGGCTTGTTCGATGGAATACGCCGTATCAGCACCTTCAAAGGTTTCATCTGCTATGTTGGTGATTACTATATTCTGGCGGTTCGGCAACGGGCGTTTTGGCAGCGAAAACCAAGTGTTACGACCCATAATTACCGGGTGCCCCTGTGTGATGGATTTAAAGCGGCGCAGGTCGTCGGGCAGGTGTGCCAGCAATTGATTTTTGTTGCCAATGCCATTGTCGAGGGCAATAGCCACAATTATTGAAAGTGTTTTTGCCATGCTTCAAGTGTTCGTGCGTTAAACCGAAATATCGCCCTTAATGTGCGGGTGGGCCTGATAATTTTCGAGTGTGAAATCGTTGTATTTAAAATCGAAGATACTCTTTATATCTGGGTTAAGCTTTAAACTGGGCAACGGAAAAGGCTCCCGGGAAAGCTGTGTTTTTACCTGTTCAAGGTGGTTCATGTAAATGTGTGCATCGCCCAGGGTGTGCACAAATTCAAAGGGTTTTAAGCCTGTTACCTGCGCCACCATTGCCAGCAAAGCTGCATACGAGGCAATGTTAAAGGGTACACCTAGAAAAATATCGGCGCTGCGCTGGTAAAGCTGTAACGAGAGCTTGTCGTTGTGCACATAAAACTGAAAGAGAATGTGACAGGGAGGTAGAGCCATATTTTCCAGTTCGCCTACATTCCAGGCACTCACTATATGCCTGCGCGATGAGGGATTTTCTCTGATTGATCCAATGACTGAGGTAATCTGATCGATATAGCGGTTATCAGCCGCTGGCCATGATCGCCACTGGTAACCATAAACCGGGCCCAGGTTGCCATTCTCGTCGGCCCATTCGTTCCAGATTCGTACTCCATTCTCCTGCAGGTAAGCAATATTAGTCTCGCCACTTAAAAACCAGAGCAATTCGTGTATAATCGATTTAAGGTGAAGTTTTTTTGTTGTCACCATCGGAAAGCCTTCTTCGAGATTAAAACGCATTTGGTAACCAAAAACGCCCAATGTGCCAGTGCCAGTGCGATCGGTGCGTTCGTGCCCTTTTTCGAGTGTATGTGCTAAGAGGTCGAGGTATTGTTTCATCTGAAAAACAAGGTTAAGAGTTCAAAAATAGTCCGACCATTTTTCAAAGCATCAAATTTTAAGATTTATTAATCAAGATTTTGTTAACAGCGACAGATTCGTTTATCTTAGTAACAACTAAATCATAACAATGATGAACCAAACATTGCGCTATATCCTGATAGGTCTTGGTGTTATCATAACCGGCTATTTGCTCTGGCGTTTCAATCATATTGTTGCCTATCTGATTATTTCAGCGGTATTATCACTTATCGGCCGTCCACTTGTAGTTACTCTCAGGCAATTGCACTACAAACATTTTCGTCTTCCTAAATGGTTCTGTGCACTTACAACAGTATTGGTATTGTGGGCTCTGGCTGTGAGTTTTTTAAGTTTTATAATTCCATTGGTTATTTCTGAAGTAGAGGCCTTATCTACTATCGACCAGCAGAGTGTGCTGAATGCACTGAACGATCCCATACAACAACTCGAAACTTCCATCGACAAGTTTATTCTCGATGGCGACGAGCGTTTTGTTGTTCAGGATTTTGTGAACGACAAGCTGGCAATGGTTTTTAATGCTTCTTTTGTCACCGCCACTTTTTCTAAGCTGGCTTCTGGTTTGGGAAATATTTTCATGGCTATTTTCTCGATAAGCTTCATTACTTTTTTCTTTTTGAAAGACGAAACCCTTTTTACTGAAGGCATCCTTTCGGTAGTGCCCGATAAGCATGTCGAAGCTTTCAGGCATGCTATGCAGTCGGCCAGGCGGCTTCTGGTGCGCTATTTTATAGGTATTTCGCTCCAAACCATTTGTATCATGATTATGGTTATTTCGGGGCTTACACTTGTTGGACTTGAATTTAGCCAGTGTATTCTGATAGGCTTGATTGCAGGCGTTCTCAATGTAATACCCTACATTGGGCCATTGCTGGGCAGTGCCATTGGTATTTTACTGGGAATATCGTCTAACCTTCACCTGGCTTTTAATGGTGAATTATTCCCCTTGGCACTCTGGATGGCACTTGTTTTTGCGGTAACTCAACTTACCGATAACTTTGTTTTTCAGCCAGTAATATTCTCAAATAGTGTTAATGCCCATCCCCTTGAAATTTTTATTCTATTGTTGGTGGCAGGCAGCATCGGAGGGGTATTGGGCATGATTCTGGCCATTCCGCTTTACACCATTATCCGTGTTTTTGCCAAAGAGTTTTTCAATAATTTGAAGGTTGTTAAAAAGTTGACCCATAAAATTTAATCACACCTTAAACTAAACTCTATATTTACATCAAAAGCTGCAGAGTTAATGAAGTTATTGCGTGCAATTTATATAACCCACCTTCTTTTTATTGGTGTTTTGCTAAAAGCACAGGCCGATTTTACTTCCACCAACCCGGAGGGTTGCATTCCTTTGGAGGTCGATTTTGCGATAGATAGCAACTCCTATGATCTGAATACCATTACCGCAGTTCGGTGGGATTTTGGCAATGGCACTGTCATTAATGCTGGAGCATACGATACTGTTACCGCCACTTACAATGATGTTCGCCGTTTTTCGGTAAGTCTTACCATTAACAACGACAACGCAAACTCCGTTGCGCGCTCTGGATATATCAACGCCGTAGGCCCCTTAAACTCAGACTTTCGTATTGTTAAGGAGAAAGAAGAACCCGATTATACCTACTCCTTTCTCCCACTTGTTACCATGACCGACAATGGAGCCAACTACACCTTTGCCTGGGAGCATTTCGAAGGAGCTACTTCACTAAGGCGCATTGCTTATTCTGCTAATTATTCCAACCCCGAAAATGCCATCGAGCAGTATACCTATTCCGACACAGGCAACTATAGAGTAGAGTTGCTGGTGCGCATGATACAGTCCACCTATATTTGCGAGTCACTTACTTCAAAGGATTTACCAGTATTTGAGGAATTTCAGGTAGGCAATGTGTTTTCTCCCGGCACCACCGATTATTTTGTGGTCGATCCCGAGAATGTGGCTGTGGTACTTTCCTTCTCGCTTTTTTCGCGAGCCGGTATTGAAGTGTTTGAACAGGAAGCGCCTATAATTTATTGGGATGGCAAGGATGCCTCAGGAAAGGATTTAAGCACCGGGGTATATTTCTATGTAATTGAAGCATTACAAGGCGATGCTAACGGTTTTTACACAAAAAAGGGATTCATTCATTTGTTTCGTTAAAAGAATTTCTTTCAATTCTTCGATTTCATTTAATTTTCCTAAAAACTTTTCATAAATTTTCTTGCACTCAAATGTTCAAATGATTATTTTGACTGCGGTAATATTGATTAAAATATAATCAAACCTTTAAGCACTACAATAAAAAAACCGATTATGGCAAAAGAAATTAGTATCGACGATATCCGGAAAGAAAAACTAAAAGCCCTGGAGCTCACACTTGGAAAGATAGAAAAAGATTTTGGCAAAGGAACCATTATGAAAATGGGAGATCATGCCGTAGAGAATATTCCATCCATTTCCAGTGGTTCCATCGCGCTTGATTTGGCTTTAGGTGTGGGAGGCTACCCACGAGGCAGGGTTATAGAAATATTTGGACCGGAATCATCGGGTAAAACTACCCTTACCCTTCATGCCATTGCCGAAGCACAAAAAGTCGGAGGTATTGCTGCATTTATCGATGCCGAGCATGCTTTCGACAGGTTTTATGCCCAAAAGCTGGGGGTAGATATCGAGAACCTGCTCATTTCCCAACCTGACAATGGGGAACAAGCCCTGGAAATTGCCGATCATTTGATTCGTTCCGGAGCCATCGACATTATTGTGATTGATTCGGTGGCAGCCCTAACACCAAAAGCGGAGATAGAGGGTGAAATGGGCGACTCGAAAATGGGGCTGCAGGCAAGGCTTATGTCGCAAGCCCTGCGCAAGCTAACGGCTAACATTAACAAAACAAATACCACCTGTATTTTCATTAACCAGCTGCGCGAAAAAATTGGGGTTATGTTTGGCAATCCAGAAACTACTACCGGCGGAAATGCCCTTAAGTTTTATGCCAGCATGCGCGTGGATATCCGCAAGGTTACTCAGATTAAGGATGGAGAAGATGCTACTGGAACACGTGTAAGGGTTAAAATTGTGAAGAATAAACTGGCACCACCCTTTAAAAAGGCTGAGTTCGACATGATGTACGGTGAAGGCATTTCGAAAATCGGCGAAATTATCGATCTGGGTGTAGAGAACGATGTCATTAAAAAGGCAGGGTCGTGGTTTAGTTATGGCGATACAAAATTAGGGCAGGGTCGCGATGCAGTGAAGTTGTTGTTGCAAGATAACCCCGAGCTGGCAGACGAACTGGAACATAAAATTGTGGAGATTTTAAAAACGAAATAATAATCCTTTCGTTCAGGCAATAGGTGAAAGTATTTATTATTCTGTGAGTAGGCTGTTTCTGTAAATGAGACAGCCTATTATTTTACGGCCTATTCGGTAAGGAATACATGAATAGCACCTTTTTTCACATCACCCAGGTCGACAGATTGTGCGGTGTCAAAGGGAGGGGCTACAGAAAAGTCTTTTATCACATAAAAATATACTCCCGTAGCCACATAGCTCGAAGAGTTGTTGATACGGCCGTCCCAGCCACCCCAGTCGCGTATGTTGCCAATAAAGTAATGCACACGTCTTCCATAGCGGTTATAAATGGCAATTTCGAAATCAGTAATACTCACATCGTCTAAGCGCCAGATCGGATTACTTCCGTTGGGGGGAGTAAAGACGTTCTGCACTTCATTGCCACTGTTAGAGGCAAAGCTTGGTTTTGAAAGCTCGAGGATTACTTTGTCGGAAGTATAAGAGCACTCCCTGCGAAAATCGAAATAGTTGATTACTTCGATCCAGGCGTTGTATTCGCCCCACTTTTGGTATCCATATACCGTATCTTCTAAATGAGTAGTGAGTTTCACTGAGTCGCCAAAATGGTAAACAATCGAATCGTAATTAAAGGCTCCACTTTCGAAGCGGTATATTCCCGGAGCCGATTTTTCGGTGTAATTTTCGCCATAGGCCCGGTAATAGAGCGTATCGCGGTCGGGATAATAATCGCGGTCGTTGAGGGGTATATGCTCTGGGCTTTTAAAGTCGGCATAAGGTCGTATGGCC
>JAMIIA010000034.1:0-22266 GCA_035913795.1 Bacteroidales bacterium | reverse complement strand
AATATATAATTTAAAATAATAATGGTGAGGTGGGTGAGTGGCTGAAACCACTCCCGATTGTTCGGGACTAAACTGACGTAAGTAATTATATATTATTAAAATATATAATTTAAAATAATAATGGTGAGGTGGGTGAGTGGCTGAAACCACCAGTTTGCTAAACTGACGTACGGGTAACTGTACCGGGGGTTCGAATCCCCCCCTCACCGCAAGAGAGCCTGATAGAGAACTATCGGGTTTTTTTGTGCACAAAGCTTTGCAAAGCACAGGATGAGAACACCCGGTAGGGGTTCGAACCGACGACCGAAAGGGAGGAGCTCATGAGCCCAACGGGCGAATAATCCCCCCCTCACCGCAAGAGAGCCTGATAGGAAACTATCGGGCTTTTTTGTGCTGGAAAGTCGTTCAAATAAAATTGAATGAACCGAATCTTAAATGCGATATCCGGATTAAAAACAGTTTGATTACAATTATGCAGAAAAGTCAGAAAAGGTTTCGATGATGCTCGAAATGTAGGTTTTCGAAACCGGCAGGGTAGGATTGTTAGGGGCATTCAATTCGAGGTACAGGCCATCTTTTTCTCGCTTCAGGATTCTTACCTTGTTAAAATTTATCAGAAAAGAACGATGGCAACGCACAATGTCATAATGCTGGAGTTTAGGTTCCAGGTTTTTAAGTGTGTTACGTACCATGTATTTCGAGATCTTTTGATTGTGAATGTAACTGATCGAAACATAATTGTCCGAAGCTTCCAGAAAGAGTAAATCATCGAGCTGTATGGATAATTTAAGTTTCCCGTTCTCATCATAAAAAGGAATCATTTTATCTGAGGGTGTTTTATGAGTTACTGCGGATGAAAGTAACTCCAGCTGTTTAGTTTTTTCCTTATAGGCAAAATACAACCATAAGACAGTATAAGGAAGCAGCAGAATAAGCGTTGTGTTTTTTAAGGTTAAGAGAGCTATGTCAGAGAATTCGCGTGGATCGTGGAGAATAAATTTTCCGGATATTGCATAAAACCCGGCCATACTGGTTATTTCGAGAAAGATCCAAAAACTGTATAGTGAGTAGTTAATTTTTTGCCTGCGACCATAGCGAACCATTAATATGCGGCTAAGCACAATTACCAGCATGCCTGTAAGGATTACTATGCTTGAATAAAACAAAAGCTGGAGTTGGTTTACCTGAGGGCCTACCTGTTTTGCCCAGCGGTCCATGCCAAAAGGAAAATAGATGTTAATGAATGCCAGTGCGAATATGCCCGTAAAAATAGTAGTTCTGACTACTATACTTTTTTGCGTTAAATAACTTGGAATTTCCTTTTCCCAAATGAGCATTACGGGTTGATTTTGTTCGAAGGCTAACAAAAATAGCGATTTATCGCATTAAACATATTTTTTACGACTATTTCTTTCTTAGTGGAAATAAAATGCATTTGGAGATTCGGATTCTGGGCATTTTTCAAATTTTGCCGTACGACTTGCTCAAACTAAATGCACCCTAGCGGTTATTTTTTCATATTCTTTTCATTTCCCTTTAAAATAATTTTGTATTTTCCGCTCTGTAACACAACGTTACACCTCTATTCCTTAATCAAATTCTAAATTATCATGGCAAAAAGTCGCGCCTACAATTGTAAAGATGTTACTTCCCCATAACCTCTAGCAGAAGCCTGTTAAATAAAGTTTTTTCACTCGCTGCATGCATCCTGCAAAACAGTTTAAAAGGAGCAGTTTTAAGGTGTTTTAGCGAAGTAAAAATGGTTTTTGTATTTCTCAGCAAGGTTTCTAAGCCTGCTGAGTACGCTGATTTCTTTCCAAAGAAAGAGTATACTTTGGTTTATCTTCAATTTGAATACAAAACGGTACACATATGAAAAAAAAATACTGTTTCGTTCTTATGTTCTTTTTCTTTTTTGCTTTTATTTCCGAAGGTAAAAGTCAGGTAATTAATGCCTGGATCAATGAATTTCATTACGACAACGATGGAACGGATGCATTCGAATCGGTAGAGCTTGTCGTGAAAAGAGCCGACACACTCAACCTAAGTTGGCTTATAGTTACCCGATACAATGGTTCCGGTGGGGTAGTTTATGGAAGCGATAATGTTTCTGCCTTTACAGCCGGAGATACCCTGGGAGATTTTTATCTGTTCAGCATAGTATACCCTTCAGGTGGTCTTCAGAACGGAGCACCCGATGGTTTAGCACTCAGCTACAACGGTGTTTTAATCCAGTTTGTCAGCTACGAGGGCAGCTTTGCCGCTACCGCTGGTCCCGCCATCGGAGTGACCAGTATCGATATTGGGGTAAGCCAGAATGCTGACCCAACTGGAACCTCACTTCAGCTGGTGGGTTACGATACAGCCTATTCTGGATTTACCTGGGTTGGAGGTGTATTAGCTTCTCGTGGAGAGGCGAATGCCAATCAAACTATTGGTGTCGATGCCCAGGCCCCAGTTTTTACTGCCGGATACCCCAATGCCTCGAACATTTCCGAAACAACAATCCACTTAAATGTACGCATGAATGAAGCGGGTAAGGTTTTTTATGTGGTACAGGCCGATGGGAGCCCAGTTCCGGATATTGCCACGGTGAAAACAGGCGACACCTTGCTTGTCAGCAACATCGCTACCGATACCACGGTAATCATTTCAGGCCTTTCACACGGTACTTCCTATGATGTGTATGTACTTGCCGAAGACAATGCGGCTGGGTTAAACACCCAGGCAACAGTAAGCTTGGTAGAAGTAACCACCCAGCTGGCCCGTACTTTGAATTTATTAGGGCCTTTGGATAGGGCTTCTCTGACTTTAAGCGATACCAGCTGGATTCGGTTCACGGCCACCCTTATCGACAGTGTGGCATTTTGGTATTACAACCCCCTTATCAGCAATTTTGTGAAAGCAGACAATAACTATTCAGCCGGTCTCGACAGTGTGCCAGTGGTTTTGCCCCAAAGATTTAGCTATTTCGATTCCCTAACGGTATACCTGGCCGATGCCTCAGATACTGCCTTTACCTCCGATACCAATGTCTATTTTCTGATTGACAACCAATCGCCAATGGTTACCAGTCTTTTCCCAATGAATAACAGTGTGATAACAGGCAATGAAGTATTTACGATTAAGTTTAACGAATACGTGCTCGAAGGTTCCAGCGATAGCATTATGATTTATAGCAGAGCCGACAGCACTCTTATCGATGTATTGAATGTAGGAGCGGACAGTGTTTGGGTCAGTCATTTAACTTCGGGCAATTCCATCTCATCCACGTTGAATTTTGTTCCTAATTATTCTTTTGAACCATCCTCTTGCTATTATATCCTAATCTCCGAAGGGACAGTAACCGACAAGCAAAACAATACTTTTCAGCTTTTACTCGATACTGTATGGAATTTCTGTACTCCAGATCAACAAATTGTCGATGTGGCCAGCCTGGCTGAGTTCCGTTCTTACCTCGGAAGTATGGCAATTTTCCGGATTACAGGCGAAGTAGTTTTAACTGCCCAAATGCCGTTTCAGAATAAAAAGTATCTGCAAGACAGTGCTGCGGGTATATTAATAAAAGACCCAAGTGGCGTAATCACAACAACCTACCAACCGGGTGATGGTATTACCAACCTGTTTGGTACTATTGCCTCCGATAGCAATGGGGTAGTGTTAATACCACAGGCCGATCCGGGTAGCCCCAGTTCGACCGGCAATACGGTGAAGGTGCAAACTATCGGCATTGCCGAGTTTAACAGCAACCTTGCAGCCTACGAATCGGAGCTGATTCGTATCGAGAATATTGAATTTGTAAATGCGGGCGGTAGTTTTGCCAATGGGTCGAACTATAAAATATTTCTTAACACCGACACCACTATTTGCAGGGTAGATTTTTACAGTACCGATCTTACCGGAATTGTAATTCCGGATAGTGCCTCCATTACCGGCATTGCTGGCCGTTATTACAGCGCTGCACAGATATTCCCAAGGTATAAAGCCGATGTGGTAGAATTACTGCCTGTTATTCCGTTATCGGATGTGGCCGACCTTAATTTTATTAAAGTTGATGGTGCAACCATTGCCGGTTTCGATAAGGATCAGTTAAATTATACTTATCTGGTTGCTTTTAGTGCCACAGCTATTCCTGTTATTACATACGAACTGGCCGACCCGAATGCCAGTGCAGTATTAATAGATGCTGTAAGTCTGCCCGGTGCCACAACCATTGAGGTTGTTGCCGAAGATGGAAAGTCTGCAAAGAAGTATTTGGTTGAGTTTGAGAAACAGGCAAATGGTGTTTCACAAAAAAATGAAGATGAAGTTACTTTTTTTCCACTTCCGGTGAGTGAAAGGCTTACCATTACTAATACTCAATCTTTTGTTCGCCTGGAGGTTATCAATCTGACCGGTAGCCGGGTGTATGAAACAAATACTTCTGGTGCTGAGAGCGTAAAAATCGATGTGTCGGACTGGAACAGCGGATTGTATATTCTTCGTCTGGTTTCGGGCGACGAGATTGTTACCAAACGGTTTATAGTAAAGTAGGTTTCAATTCTAATATTGCTGCAAGGAGCACCAGGTAAAAGCCTGGCGCTCTTTTTTTGTATCTGCTACAGGTATATGATCGTCTTTGTATTAATGAATGCGTTATTTGTCTATTTTTGAACAAAATCATACGCGTGCTCATCAAAATTGCCCTGATTATTTCTGTTGTCCTTCAATTTGGTACGGCCATTATTGCCATTAGCCTGGTAAGGCGTACGCGCACCAACCTTGCATGGTGGCTTATCTCGGCAGGTTTCCTGCTGATGGCATTCAGGCGAGTGTTGGAGGTTTTACAGGTATACGATTCTGAAAGCCGCCTCATTACCAGTATGCTCAACAGCTGGTTGGCTGTGCTGATTTCGCTTATTATGCTGATTAGTCTTTTGTTTATCCGTCGTATTTTTAATATCCAAAAACGCATCGATGAGCTGAAGAAACAGAGTGAATCGAGGGTGTTATCGGCCATTATCAAAACCGAAGAAAAAGAAAGGCAACATTTTGCCAAGGAACTGCACGATGGTCTGGGCCCCTTGTTGTCAGCGGTTAAAATGGTAATTTCTACCAGTCTTTATAAAAAAGAGAATATACAAAACGAGCTCACCGCAGCCGAAAAGCTTATCGACGAATCCATTATCACGCTCAAAGATATTTCCAATAAGCTGAGTCCGCACATTCTCAATAATTTTGGAGTGCTTAAGGCCATTAAATCTTTTGTCAATGCATTAAAAATGTCCGAAGGGCCTTCGATTGATCTGCAAAGCAACATTGCCGAAAAACGTTTTAGCTATAACATCGAAGTGGTGATATACCGCGTGGTATGTGAACTTATTTCGAACACTATCCGGCATGCCCGGGCAAAGAACATAACAATCAGACTTGAACTCAATGGTTCATCTCTTAGACTCGAGTACAAAGACGATGGGATTGGGTTTGACGCAGAAAGCCTGACTGAAGGCCATACAGGATTAGGTTATTCGAACATACAGTCACGAATTCATTCGCTAAATGGAAATTACATGGTATACTCCAAACCTGGTCAGGGGGTGCGTGTAATGGTTGAAATAATGATACAATGAAAACTCTATCTGTTATACTGGTCGACGATCACACCTTGTTCCGCGAGGGCTTGAAGCTGTTGCTTAAAAGTATTGAGGGCATTGGTGAGGTAAATGAAGCAGCGAATGGCCGCGAGTTTCTGTGTTTGATAGAAAAAGGTCTTTTGCCTGATATTGTGTTTATGGACATTGATATGCCCGAAATGAACGGCATTGAAGCTACCCGTAAAGCCCTCAAGCTAAACCCCGGGTTAAAGATTATTGCTCTTTCGATGTATTCCGATGAGGACTATTATACCAAAATGATAGAGGTAGGGGTAAAGGGTTTTATTTTGAAAAACTCAGGAATTACAGATATAGCCCTGGCCATACAAACCATAACCGAGGGGAAAAACTATTTCTCTCAGGAAATCCTAAGTGACCTTTTGCGGCACCTTAACCGAAAGCAGCATCACATTCGTTCTTCAGAACTCTCTGAAAGGGAAGAAGAAATTCTTTATCTTATTTGCAAAGGCCTATCGAACCAGGAGATTGCCGACCAGATATTTATTAGCAAGCGCACAGTGGATAAACACCGCGAAAATCTTTTGCTTAAAACAGAATCGAAGAATACAGCGGGTTTGGTAATTTATGCCATTAAAAAAGGCATTGTAGATGTGTAGATCCGATTCCTATCCTATACGTTTTTATACCTATAATTAAGTCTTTCTACTTAGTAATTTATTTACGTTTAATCTCGGTTGATAAGCTTTTTGCAAAACGCTTATTTCGTAAGTAAATCAACCCAGCCATTTTTATGTCCCAATCTCTGCTTGAGCGTTTGGCCACCGATGTGCGATTTGCTGAAGGTCTGAAAGCATGCATGAATTGCGGAATCTGCACCGCCATTTGTCCGGCAGCTGAATTCTTTGAATACGATCCCCGGAGCATTGTTATTGCCGTTCAGTCGGGCGATGAACAAAAAACCCACGAACTTATTTCTGGCGATGCAATTTGGAATTGCGGGCAATGTATGTCGTGCAAACCCCGATGCCCAAGAGGAAATTGTCCTGGCTTGCTAATAAGTGCATTGCGCACTCTTTCGCAGGAAACAGGGGCTTTTACTAAAAGTGTCAAAGGACAGCAACAATACCTGATAAAAAACTCCATAGGCGCTAATATTCTAGAGTTTGGTTATTGTATCCACCCCTCAAAAGTGCTGCCGGCCACTCATCCAGAGCAGGGACCGGTATGGAAATGGATTTTCGAAAATCGTACCGAAGTGTATGCGAGTGTAGGTGCCAACCTCGATGGCGATGGCCCTGGAGTCTTGCGAAAAATAAGTGACGAAGCAAAAGCCGAACTGAAGAAAATTTTTGAGGTTACCGGAGGCCTGGATTTTTTCGAAAGCATCGATGAATTCAGCCGGCAAAAAGCAATAAGCATTGGACTGATAGATGCCCAGGGAGAAGCCGACATGGTAGCATACAAACAATATGTGGAGGAGGAATTGTGCAAATGAAACCAGTAAACCAGATTACCCGCAACTGGAGCCAGTTTTCGAAAGAAATAGCAGACGATCACTATTACTATTTACGTAGCTGTATCCGGCAGAACTTTTTCCCCGGGGCCGAAGAGACCTTGGTAAAAATTCTTCGAAACAACTTACAAAAAGACCTTTGCGACGATTCAAGTCATACAACCTGTGCAGGTATTGGCTATCATTCCGATATAGTTTCCTTTACCACTTTGCAAACTATTGCGGCCAGGCATTTTTCGCTTATGAGTGAGCGGGGTTACCAGTCGGCTGTGGTGTCGTGCATTACTTCTTTTGGTATCTATACCGAGATACTCGAGACATGGAAAGAATTTCCGGAAGAAATGGAAAAAGCCGCCCGCTTTTTAATGAAGGCTACAGGCCGCGAATTTCAGTTGCCACAAAACATAGTGCATGCCAGTGATATCGTGTATAAATACAGACACGAAATTGCAAGCCAGTCAGAGTTTAAACTGGTCAACAAGCAAACGGGTGAGCCACTAAAAATTGTCGATCACATCGGCTGCCATTATGCCAAAATGTTTCCTGAGAAAGGCATTGGCGGAGCTGAGTTCCCAAAAGTACTTACTGGTTTGGTAGAGGCTCTTGGAGGCACCCCGGTCGATTATCCTGAGCGCAGGCATTGCTGCGGTTTTGGTTTCAGACAATACTTAGTACAAAGCAACAGAGGCTATTCGCTCAGCAATTCGAAGAAGAAATTCGAAAGCATGGAACCCTACCGACCCGATGCCATTGTAACCAATTGTCCTGGGTGCAACATGTTCCTCGATCGCTGGCAATATACACTTGCCCAACTCGAAGGCAAAACCTATTCGGGGACATTAGAGGGCATTCCGGTTTTTACGTATGAAGAACTTGCCGGACTGATGCTAGGGTATAAACCCTGGCAGATAGGTTTGCAATTTCATCAGGTGAATGTAGAACCCTTCTTGGATAAAATTGGCATCCCTTACGAAATGGATAAAAAATATTCTGGAAAGAATGGTGAAATTATCAGCCGTCCTGCCTTTAGCGGATGCTTAAATGTTTAGTTATGCACACACAGAAACATATTGCAGTAATAGGTGCCGGCATTGCCGGCATGGAAACATCCATTCATTTGGCCCGTTCGGGGTTTAAGGTTACCCTCATCGAGAAAAACGATAAAACAGGTGGTTACCTTAATCAGTGGAGTAGCCTTTTCCCCGATTTGGCTAATCCGCATGAGATATTGGCGAAACAACAGGAAAAGCTTTCGAAATATCAGGTAAAAACTATTTACAATACAGAGGTTACCGCAGTAGAGAAAAGCAGGGGCAACTTTGTTGTAAAAGCAGGGAACGAATTAAGTGTGATGGCCGATGGTGTCGTGCTGGGCTCCGGCTTTAAACCCTTTGATGCTACCCGAAAGGAGGAGTATGGTTATGGACTCTTCGAAAACGTGATCACCTCAATTGATTTTGAGCAAATGCTCAAGTACAATCAGGAAATTACGACGGCTTCGGGCAAAAAGCCCAAACGCATTGCCATTGTTCATTGTGTTGGTTCGCGCGATTCAAAATCCGGAAACACCTATTGTTCCAAAGTGTGCTGCATCACTGGTATCAAGCAGGCTATTGAATTAAACAAGAGGCTTCCCGATTGCGAGATATATTGCTTCTACATGGATTTACGCCTCAACGGCCTTCGTTTCGACGATTTATACCTGAAGGCACAAATGCAACATAAAATACAGTTTATTCGGGGCCGCCTGTCGGAGGCTTCGGAGAAACAAGACAAAAGTCTGCAGATTAAGGCTGAAGATACTCTCTCGGGCCGCCCGCTCCGCATGGATGTAGACATGATGTTATTGCTTGTAGGCATGGAAGCCAGTGCACTTACACTGCCTTTAAAAAGAGATGGTATCATTGAAACAAATCCTCACGGTTTTATGCAAGCAAACAACGACCATGCAGAGCGAAATCTTTGCGCGCAGCCGGGGGTATTTCTGACAGGAAGTTGTGCCTGCCCAATGTCGGTAAACGAAGCTCTCGAAAATGCACGTTCGGCTGCCCTGGAAGTAATCAATTATTTTAACTAAAAGCACGATCAATGAGCGATTTTGGAAACCTGAAAGTGATGAGTTCACGCCAAATCGATTTCGATACCTTCGATACCCGTCTGCTCAGCAGTGTGCTTCGATTCGAACCTTCGTTTCTAACCTGCATTTCTTGTGGTGGATGTACCGCCACATGCAGCGCCGGAAATCTAACCGATTTTAATGTGCGCAAAATAGGCCTGATGCTTCGTCGGGGCAATCTCGACGATCTATCGAAAGAAATTGAAAAATGCATGTTTTGCGGAAAATGTAGCCTTATCTGCCCCCGAGACATCAACATACGCAATGTGGTGCTACTGATAAAAAAAGGCATTTCGCAACTGAAAACAAATTCAAGTCTATGACCAAAGAAACCTATTTTGTAATTCCTTTCGTGGTCGGAGCAGCATACCTGATACTGATTTTATTGGTGCGCGGATTTCGCTGGATAAAAGGTTTATCGAAAATTGACAAACTAAGACTTTTTCAATCCCTTCTGAGTGTGCGTGCATTACAGTCATTGAACGAGGCTTTTCGCGAGGGATTGCTGCACCGAAGCATTTTTAAAAAAAGCTTGTTATTGGGCTATATGCACATGAGCCTGGCTTTCGGATGGTTCCTGCTGATAGTGGTTGGACATCTTGAGGCAATGGTTTCTCGCGGGTCATTGTCTGTCCCCTTTTATTTACCAGTATTTTTCAGGTATTTCGAATATGGGAATGAATTCTTATTCGACCGCGCTTTTGCGTTTGTCATGGATTTATTATTGCTTTTTGTCCTTTCGGGCGTCTTGCTTGCTTTTCTAAAAAGATTTAAGAAGAAAGCTTTTGGTCTGAAAAAAACCACACGCCTCAAGTCGGGCGACCGCATTGCGCTGCTTTCGCTTTGGTTTATTTTTCCGCTTCGGTTGTTTGCCGAAAGCATTTCTGCAGCCCTCCATCAGAACGGTAGTTTTATCACCTCGGCTATTGGTGGTTTGTGGCAGAACTCAGACACTTTAGCGCTTATTCATACTCCCACTTGGCTTGCCTATTCCATCACCCTGGGTTTCTTTTTTATTGCCTTGCCCAACTCGCGCTACATGCACATCCCCACCGAAATACTATTTATTTTTCTGCGCAATGCCGGCATCAATCTAAAGAAAAAACCGAATACCTACACCGAAGTACAGGTATTCTCCTGTTCGCGATGCGGCATCTGCCTCGATAATTGCCAGTTAAGTGCAGCGGGCATCAACCATTCTCAATCGGTGTATATTTTAAAAAATATACGCAACAAGAGCCTCGACGACGAAAACCTATTCAACTGCCTCTTGTGCGGCAAATGCGAAAAGGACTGTCCTGTAGGCATTCAAACCAACACCTTGCGCATAACCCAACGGATCGAATCGACACGGCAGTATAATTCGTCTTACACTTATCTCGAAACCGGCAAATCGAAAAAAGCAGAAGTAGTATATTTTGCCGGATGCATGACCCACCTCACTCCGGGAATTATCATTTCGATGAAAAAGATTTTCGCCAGGGCTGGTGTCAATTATTGGTTCCTCGACGAAGAAAAAGCACCCTGTTGTGGCAGGCCGCTAATGCTTGCAGGGCAATACGAAGCGGCTTCGAAACTAATTGCCAACAACAGCCAGCAGATAATCGATTCGGGGGCAAAATTGCTGGTGGTTTCCTGTCCGATTTGCTACAAGGTATTTAAAGAAGATTACAATTTATCACAGGTCGAAATTGTTTTTCATGCCGAATACATTTTAAGCTTGATAAAAGCCGGAAAGATTCATACTGAAAAATCGGCCGGTAGATTGCTCTATCACGACCCATGTGAGCTTGGGCGAGGAATGGGCATGTATGAATTTCCCCGCGAACTGATAAAACAAACTGGCGAGCTTATTTCGATTGAAAAGGAAAAACAGGAAGCATACTGTTGTGGGGGTAGCCTGGGGAACTTAAAAATAACTCAGGCAGAGCGCACTGCCATTAAAAACCAGGCCATTAACGATTACTTACTTTCGGAACCCGATTTGCTGATAACAGCCTGCCCGTTGTGTAAAAAATCGTTTTCGCGCAACTCGGCACTTAAGGTAAAAGATATAGCAGAATTGGTTGCTGAACGCCTTATGCATGAAAAGCAGGTTGTAGAATTATAAATCCTTCATCAGATTGCACTAGCCCCAGGGTTGAGTGTTTCTTTTTTGTTGCGGTTTTAATAAGATTCCATGCGAAAACAATTTTAGCTGTTTCGGAAATAAAATGCAACCAGAAACTTTTTAACTCGTATCGATTGGTAAAATAACCACAAACAGATTAATCGATGAACACAATCAGAACACTCCTTATCACTGGGCTAATGATGTTGGCCAGCAATGTATTTGCACAATACCTGCCCGAATCGTATCAACCCATGCTTTCTGAAATTGTTGAGAATTTTAAAACCATCACTACCGGAAACTCCATCAACGATGGTGAAACTTCGCTGCGGGTAATAAACGATAAACTTGTAGTCTTGCGCGTGGAGCATCAGAATAAGGTAAAAAACCTGAGCTTTGAAATTAAGCCCGACGAAGAAAATCAACCGATGTGGGTTGCAGCCAACGACCTTACCATTGACATGGTGAATAAATACGAGAGCTACCTTACCAAAACCCTCCAGTCAATGTATAAACTCTCCGAAAAGAAATCGAAGGAATAGTGGCTTTTTAATTCCCTCATTCACTCACTCATTCTTTAATCTTCTCATTTTCAAATTAACTCATTATCAAATTATCACACGAATCTATTCCCTCTTCTATACATTAAACCAATACGAAAATTTTATCATAAGGGCATCGCCTGAAGGGGTTTTAAACAATCCATTTACCGGATGCGACAAAGCCGGACTATCGATATTACTGAATTCGTTCTGGTTATGCGACCAAACAAAATAAAAGGTCGAACCCAGCTTATATTCCCATCGGAACACAAAATTAGACTGAAAAGATCCATACGAAACATCGGGGTTACTGAAGGAATAACTGGTACCATTTGTTTCAGAAACGCTGTATTCATTCTCCGTTTCGTTGTATGTCAGCTGACTGGTTCCATCGAGTTGATAAAACCTTTCGGCAAGGTCTTTTGCCTGCGACTTGTTTACCCGCCTGTAATTTTGGTAATCGACCACAGAAAAGAATGGGTTTCCATAGTATTGCAATGATATTTCGGGGCGGAAATAATACTCTACACGGGCGATGATGCTTAGTGTACTCTGGTAAAGTCTTCCAACCAGGTAAATATTCTGGTCCGAAAGACCATCGTCGAAGTATTCCGATGCATAGTTTTTGCGTTCCAGCTGCACCTCGAGCATTAGCTTTAGTTTATTTACTGGGTTATAGTTCAGGCTTCCTCCCTGGGCTTTGTGGTAACTATTGTTTTTGTTATTGAAATACCTAAAGTTATAAAGTTCCGCAAAAAAGCGTCTGGAAGAGTTGGTCTGAACCCAGAAACCACCTCCGGTATAACCATCCTGGCGTAATGCCGGACCGCCACGCAGTATGCGGGGGTCGAGCGATGGAAAGGCATTTTCCAGTTCAGCATGAAATGCCCACAAATTGTTAAGGTTCGACTCAAAACTAAGCGTAAGGTTGCTCATGGTTCTTTCGCAACCAAAAGTCCAACGGTTGGTACCAGTAAGCTCTACAGAGTAATCTCTTAAATAGTTTCCGGGTGTTGTTTTCCGGTATTCAATTTCCGATTCCTGCTCTACATAATCGGTTTGTGGGATATAACCAATGTCGTTGAGGTTTAATTGAGGCGAGGCATAAAGTGCATTGGCATTAAAAAGAAACTTTCCGCTGTTTTTTGCAAATTCTGCGAAACCCAGCGTACCGGTAAGGCTGGTAAGGGTTGTATCAAGGCTTAGGTGGGGAGCATCGGGCCGCTGAAAACGGTGCACATGCGATTTTTGTTTGTTGGTAATGGCTTGTTGTGAACCACTTAAATGACTATACATGCCCGACAGGCTGAAATAATAGTTTTTATTGTCGAGGTATTGCAAAAAGTCGAGGCCTCCGGTATAGGCAGAGCCTATCATTTCGTTTTTCAGGTGTTCTGCCTGTAGCTGGCGTTCGACTCCATTGAAGGAAATACCGGTAATGGTATTGGTATTGGCCGATTCTTTTTTTATGCGGCTGGCAAAATAGCTTGTAAGGGGTGCTGCCAGAATCTGCTGGGTTTGGTGCGCATTTTCTGTGCTGTCTGGTCCGGGCCGATAGAGTATTCCATATTCGTTGCTGGTTACCGTTTCCAAAACCCCCACTGAGAAGCGGTCGGCTGTGCGGCCGGTAATCTTTGCCGACCCCAGAATGGTGCTGGTTTCGGGGGAGGTATAATATTCATTGTCTTCTAAATCGGGATAGTAGGATGGAGGTGCGCCAATACGCCGCGAATAAAAAAGGCTGTTGTTCCCTACTGAAAATTTAAAAATGTCGCTTCCTTCAAGAAAGAATGGTCTTTTTTCGGAATAAAAGGTCTCGAATGCAGTAAGGTTCAGCTCAGCAGGGTCGGCTTCTACCTGTCCAAAATCGGGGTTGATGGTTGCATCGACGGTGAAGTTGGAGGAGATGCCTATTTTCATGTCCATTCCGGCACCTGGCATAAATTTGTAATCGTCAATGTACGGATTTTCGTTTCTGCCATCGTAGTTGTACTTGCCAGAGAGGTAGGGTAGAAATTCGGTCTGGCGCGAAGAACGAATGTCTTTAATTCCATCTAACAAACCGAAGTTGTGTACGCCATGAGGCCCTTTTACTGGAAGCAACACCCATTGTACCTCTTCTTTAGGGGTATCGAGCCACCGCCAAACGAAAAAACCAAAAGTATGCGATGGTTGGTTGTTGTAGCGTAGCTGGCTGAATGGTATTCGGAATTCGGCACTCCAACCGCTGTCTGAAATACTCGTAAAACCATCCCAATTCGAATTCCAGTTGAGGTCGATATTTCCCTCACCGGTGTGCATCAGGTCTATTTTCTGTCCTGCGGCAGTGAGGTTAAATTCATAAGCGGTTCGTTCGTTGAGGTAGCTGTCAAAGGCTATGCCTGCCACATCGCCTCCAAACTGGTCGCGAGGAGTAAAAACACGACGTATGTTTTCGCGGGTATCGTAGCAAAATATGGCCGCATAAAGGTAATTCTCGTCGTACATTATCTTTACCAGGGTTTCTTTCGAAGGTTTTCCGCCTTCCACAGGTTTTTGCTGCAGAAACGATCCTTGCCAACTGGCTTGCGCCCATGAGCTGTCGGCAAGTGAACCATCTATTTGCGGAGCTTTTGCTTTTAATTGTGAGGCGGAATAACTTCTCTTTTCTTTTTCCTGGTTTGCCAATAGAATGTTGGGCAGAATAATCAGAACAAGGAGTATAATCTGGTTGAGCATTCTTACCTTCTTCAAAATAATCCCTGACAAAGTTTTATTCATTTTCATCTTACTCAACTATTCTAAACAATTCAACATCAAACACGGCACGCAAAAATCAGAAAAAAATCTATTTCGCAAAAAAGAGCAGGGACTTAAGGGAGATTATAAAGGACAAAATTCAACGATCCGAATACGCCATAACCATCTTTCAGGTTACCAAATGCCTTTCGGTATTTATTCAGATTCAGGCTGGTGTTCGAATTTAAAATATAGCTGGCCATGTTTTGGTCATATACATACACTTCAAGCCGATCGGGATTGGGCTGGCTAAGTTCTATGTTTAATACACTGTTTTTGCCTGCTTCGGCCTCTATAAGAATATAGCCCGATAGCGTTTGGCCACGGTACAGAAATGCTTCGTATAAGAATGCAGTAGTATCTTGATGCAGTTCGAACGAAACTGAATTGGAGCTTACAAGGAGCGTATTTTCAATGATATCCGGAGGGTATGGCACTCGGGTCGATGCCTGTATTTCAGGAAGTCCCTCGGTTTGGCATTTTAACGAATAAATATTACCTGCCTGGGGCTGAAAATTAGCGAGTGGCCGGTAACGTCTGTCCACTCCTGTTGAACCGATAGCAGAATAGGAAAAGTAAATTATTGAGTCTGAATCGTCCTGCACGCTCACCATGGCGTCGGTCACCAGCAGACTGTCGATGGTAAATTCGGGGTAGTTGCCAATGGCAGGAGCCACTTCTTCAACCTTAAGGAACGACCGGTTGGTGCTATCGGTTTGATCGGGGCGGATAACTCCGAAAATATTCAGACCCGGCAGGTAATTGTTGCCTTCTATTTTTGGCTGTAAGGGAATACCCAGGTAAAAATCAGTGATTGCTTCGCAGCCACCGAGCAGAATCAAACCTGATATCAATACTATAATTCTATTCTTCATTTTTGCTTTTTCAAAACCTCAAGGTATAGCTTAACCCAATTCGTGGAATATAGTTCGACCCAAGGGGTATGTATTTATCGTAATAGCGCGAAACAAAGGTTCCCGGAACATAGAATTCTACATTCCTGTATAAAAAAAGCACATTGCTTAAAGTAACTGTTACATAAGACTCGTCGGCTTTTAAAAAGCTGGCAAATTGCTGTCCAATTCCCGAGCTTAGCTTTCGGCGCATGCTAAAGTCGAGGTTAAGCAAAGGGGGCATCATGACACTATTTTTTTCGCTCGAACTGTAAAGCGGAAAAGCTCCCAGTTCGTCGGTACTCGGGTTATAGCTAAAATAGTTCTGGGTGGTAGTTTCTATGCTTCGCGGAATTCCTGAAAGAAACTGAAAAGCTGCATTCACGCTCGATTTCTTGCTAAGCTGGTAATTGAGTACCGTTTTAAAAGTATGCCTGCGGGTATAATCGTATGGATAGCTTTCGCCCTGTTTAATGTCAGACAAAGGATAGCATCGATTAGCCCAGGCAAGGCTGTAAGACATCCATCCAGAGATTTTTCCATGGCTGCCATTCATAAAAAACTCAATTCCGTAAGCATCTCCATGCCCCTCCTGCAAGCGGTTCGAAAACCCAAATGCCTCACTAATCTGCTGGTTAAGATCAAAAGTGTAGCTGGTTTCAATTTCTTTGTAATAGACATCGGCCGAAAGGCTTAAATTATTTGTTATTGCCTTCTGCAAGCCAAGCATGTAATGAACCGATTTTGCCGGGGGCCTGTCCCACAGAGGGTAATAATAGTCAACCATCTGACTGATTTCAATTTCGTTGGTGTTCATGCTCACTATGTACTGAAGGTATTGGCCATAGGCTGCCTTCAGTTTCATCTTCCAGGGCAGGCTTACTACCATGTTAAGTCGAGGCTCGATGTTCCATAGGTTTTGGCGGTATTTTGTTAACCTTACCCCGGGACGAATTATCAAAAAGGCCGTGCTGATTTTATCTTCGAGAAATAGCGCCCATAGGGCAGGATGTCGGCTAAATGCCCCCCGGTTTACCTGGTTAAAGTCGATGCTGTTTTCGAAAAAGTAGTTGTTGTATTCAACCCCTGCTTTAATTTCGTGATAACTGGCAAGCTTAATCTCCACCGCAGTTTTTGCAGCCAGGTCGTGTATTTCGCTGGTAAGCCGGTTATTCGATTTCCATTCAACAAGCAGGGAGTCTCCGTTTTGGTTTGTTTCATAACCTTCAAAATCGAGCCCCGAAAAATTATTCGAATGGTGACTGGAATAATACAGCTGGTTTTGTATATAAACCCCTGGTGAGAGTATAAATCGGTGAATGCTTGTAAAAGCCCTGTTCTTTAAATCGTTTCGCTGTTCGAGGATAAAGCCGTCGTACAGGTCGGTGCCCAAAGTGTTGCCAATGTATTTATACAAAGTGTTGAGGTTATAGCCTGTAAAGTCTTTCGATTCGAAATACTTGAAAGTTAAGCGGTGTCGGTTGTTCAGCCGGTTGGTGTAAGAAATATTGTAATCGTAGAAATAAGTGGTATTCTGAAACAGAAAATTATATGGGACATCGTACATGTATCTGCCTGCCAGCATCATCGAGGAATTCTTGCCAGCCGGAAATTCAAGAAAAAATTTTGAATGAAAGGTGCTGGGTTCAATTTCGCCATGAAATTCGTTCGGATTACCATCTTTGGTAGTAATATTCATGACAGAGGCATTTCGTCCGCCATATTCGGCACTAAAACCGCCTAACAGTAGCTCGACATTTTTTATGGTTTGGGTGTTGAAAATACCTGCACTGACCGAGGCATGGTAGGGGTTATAAATTAATACACCGTCGAGCAACACGGCATTTTCGCCCGGATCGCCGCCACGGGTAGTATAAAGCGGCGAGAAAGGTTCGGTGCGGTCGACCCCGGGCAGGTATTTTACCGCAGCAAACACATCGTTTCTTGCGGTAGGGATGGATTGTATCATCTGCGGGGTCATGATCTTCTGCCCGGTTTCGATGTCTTTTTCTATAAGCGGATTAGGCTGCAAAGAAGTAATGGACACTTCGTCTATCATCACTGGCGTGGGCTCAAGAGCAATAGCTTCGAGCACAATACCTTTGTCAGTAAGTACAAAGCTACGCTCTTCTGTTTTGTAGCCGAGGTATGAAATTACCAGAGTATAACTACCAGGTTTGATTGCACTTAAACTAAAAAATCCCTGAGTGTTAGTAAGAGTGCCTATGGAATAGCTTTTCACCATAACAGAAGCACCAATCAGAGTCTCATGGCTTTTCTGGTCGGTAACATAGCCCGATACCGAAAAAAGCTGTGCTTCGAGGCCGGCAACATAGAGTGCAAAGCCTAGCAGCGTTAAGCAGAGCTTTATTTTGTATGGGTTTTGCTTTTGCATCCTCCGAGCATTTAAAATTTATAGCCAGCCGACAAATATACTCCAAGCTGAATTTTAGGAGCCATGTAAACTATGTAATAGACGTTCTCGAACAGACCAAGCCTGAAGGTCATGCCCGGTTGGTTCACTTTTCCGAACGCCAAAGCCTGGGCCGACGAGGCAGAGAGCTGAAAAATCTGCTCGAGCTTGATTTCTTCTGCATTGTGCCATTTGTTGATACCAATTAAAAGGTTCGAATTGATATCGATTGCCCACATTGGCGAAATTCGCAGAAAAAGATGCTCCGTGCGCTTTCCAAAGCTAATCATTTCGAAATCGTCGGTATACTGATACCGGATGAGGCCTGCCCGGTAAAGGTTTCTTTTCGTGGTTTCCGGCCTTGTAAAATAAAGTTCTCCATCGACCTGCCAGAAGTCGATGCCTGCGATAATTGCTACACCTAAATTAAGGTATTCGGGTTTTGACATTTGCACCGGAAGATATACCTCTGGCTTTGTTGTAAGGCTATCGCGAAAAAATGCTGAACTGGTAAGTAAATCGATTTTTACTGCCTGCTGCCATGCGTTTATAACTTGCTCGTGAACCACAGGCACGGGGGTCTTTGAATTAGCAGGCGTATACGGATAATTGTAGCTGAGCATGCCCAGGGGTTTCTGGTTTTTGTAAATATAAATATCGGCCTCCAGGGCATAAAATGCACTGAAGTGAAAGTTTTTTTTCTTTATTGAGAAGTAATTGATTTCCAGGCTAAGTGTATCGACTGTTTTCTGAGTAGAGGAAAGGTTGCTGGCCAACCATTGATTGATAGGTACCTGCGTAGCAATTTCCTGATCAACCGGTATAATCAGTAACTTCTTACGACTGCTATAGCCAATTGACTGGCAGCCCTGAGGAGAAAGGCAGTTTATGCTTTCGATATGCAGGTTGAAAGGAATTAGGATATCGGGTTTTACCTCTACAAATATTGTTTCGGTGATAATTTCCTGCGAAATAGCCCGCAGGAACAAGGAAAACATAAAAATAACACAGAGACCTAATTTCATTTATCTATGTTCTCAATTTATTTTAAGTAACGTAACAGGCAGGAATAGATTGTAAAAATAGAATTTTTAGCACCGAAAAAGCAAAATCTGTGCAAAGCACTGAACCTCTGATGCTACAAAATTGTTATTAGGTTTAACAGAAAAGTTAAAACTAAACACACCAGCTCATGGAAGAGTATGCTCACACCACGGTAAGGGCGTTTTTAGAGCATGTGCAAAACAGGGTAAAAGCAAATACCGGAAACGTGCAAAAGAATCTTGAGGCTATCAGTTTAATTTTAAACAGGTACCAGACTTCTGACAAACGCGATAAAATTGTAAGCAATATTCTGAAGAAAAACGAGCAGCTCCGCGCCGAAAGCGCCAACCTTTTGAATTTGTGCAATTCACTCTCCGGTTTTTACGATCGTTACACCGAGATTATGCGGCTCTCGCGCGAAAATGAGTTTATGGCAGAAATAAAATCGATACAAAGCTGGGAAACTTATCGTAAGTCTTGCATGGAGCGGTTCGTCAATGGAGAGCTTGACCTCAGGTCTGGCCACCCGCTGCTTTCCGATTCCGTTTTTCTGGCAGAACTTATGCAGCGTTGCCAGTCACTTGAGAAATACGAGATGTGCAACACCATTCAGCAGATCAGGCATTTCGAAAATCAAAAAACGGAATAATTCTTTTATTTGCTGGTTTTCTTCGCAAGTAATTCCTGAAACAGGACATTGTTTGCAGGTTGGTATTTTTCAACCAATACATTGGCAATCATCTGTGCATCTTTATCGCTTTGCGTATAAAGGGCTATTACCATGGTGGCGTTCTGATGGCAACCCGATTCAATGGCAAGGGTAAGGGCTTCGGACAAACAATTGTTGTAGCTATAACCCACATATTTTACCTGGTGGGCCGAGTTGCTCAACACAAACACACCCTTGCAAAGCTGTGTGGTGTTAAAATCGTGAATAAAATACCAGGGACTGTCTTTAATTACCAGAGGAAGTTGAGCGTCTTTGGGCTCCCATGTTTTGCGTCTCATGACTGAAAGGGTTGAGGATTAATATTGAAACGAAAAATTGATTTTATTGTTCATTCTGCATCAAGGGAAAAGGTGACCTTAGAACGAACATTTAATCTACCCCGCTGTCTGTCTGCGAACCATGAAAGAAAAAACGGGGCCGAAGCCCCGTTTTTAAAATTTATTTGGCAGAAATTATTTTCCGGCGCTGAAGTTGATGTTTAAACCAATTGCAGCAATCCAGATAGGTTTTTTATAGGTTTCGGTAACATTAGTTGACTCTATAATTGTTACATTATCAGGTGCATAAATATTATGCGTAAAGTTCTTCTCGCCTTCCTGATACGCAGTATAAGAACCAGCCAGATTTAATTCAATCATTGGCGAAAATTTATAAACTAAACCTCCCCCTACTGTGCTAGATGGCAAACTAAAACTTTGGTCGGTCTGGTAAGCCTCGGTAGCTCCGGTATTGGTGTATAAATACCCTGCACTTACAAGAAGTTTCTCGCCAATACCATATTCAGCTCCTAAAGCAAATTCGAGAGAGTTACCATCAAGTTGTTCTTCCCGTCCACTCCAATCTGCACTTTCGTCGAGATAGTAATGAAATCCGGTTGAAACCAAGAGTTTTTCAATAGGAATTACAGTAGCACCCACTACTATTTGTGCGGGTATATCGTAACGATACTTTTCTCCATCAACAAACATTCCTCCATCTTTTCCATCGTTCACTTTTGTTTCAAATTCAAGATTGGTTTGGTGTTCGTATTTTAAAGCGAAGTTTAGCATTTGGTTTGGTTTTATATTAACGCTAATTACGGGCGTAAACCCACTGGCTGTTTCTTCCACATCAACTTCTCTATCATCAGCAAGTGCTCCAACTACTAGATTAGCAGGGATCCATGATCCATCCAACCCCATTAAAGGTTGGTTTGGGTTTATCATTATGTCTCTAATGTAACCTTTATTCGTATTTTTAGCCATCACGTACCTGCCACCTACTGCTGCAGAGATCATGTCGGTTATAGCATAAGAAACGTTAGCCTGATAACCAAAATATACCGAAGTTCCTTCGAAGTAGATATCGGCACTGTATTGCGATGTAGGAATTCCACCTAATGTAAGTTTATAGGGTATATCTGAAATATCATATTCAAAAGATGGCAATCCTTTTTCATAGGTACCACCTCCACCACCACCGATGGGGTTAAATCCAAAAGAGAAGGCTAACTTGTCCATCTTGTAGGCCGCATAAATGCCCGGGAAAAATGGTGCAGAGATTTCACCTGTGTAGGTTCCTTCGTTTAAACTAGGATAGTCACTCGTAATTGTCCTTGTCTGTCCCAGTGTCTGGTTGTTAATGGAAAGGAATAAGCCATTGTTTGGCAATAAAGTAAGACCGGCAGGGTTAAAATAAACGGCATCGATACCCAGGGTGGCATCCCGCGCCTGCATACGCGTGTACATAGCACTTTGGTTGGTATTGGTAACAATTCCACCGGCAAATACAAGTCCCGACGTAGTCAGAGCCATTGCGAAGAGTAAAAGTCTTTTCATAAGTTTTAATAAAAAGTTAGTGATTATAGTATTAAGGTAACAATTATTTTCTTTCAAACAAGACTGTAATCATAGGTTTTATCAACGCTCCTTAATGCATTGCATGCGAAACAAAGCTGTTTGCAGACACTGCCTTTCGCATCTGCAAGGATATTTTGAAGTTGTACCCATAGCGATTTTACTCTTAGGATAGTTTAATCAGATTTCTTAATTTCGTAAAAAATATGCAAATGCCTAAAATATTTGAATATTTGGGAATTCTGGTTTTCTTTTATTCTAATTAGCATGAACCAATTCATGTACACGGGAAGAAATCTGGTTGTGAAAGCAAAGCTGAATTCTATATTGTTAACGGAATTATTTCAGAAATAAAAATTAAAAACATTAAAGGTGAAAAACCTTTATCTGGAAAAGAATTGAAAGACTTTGAAGAATTCTTAGAAGTATATGCTGAAAAGATAGTTGAAAAATGGATAAATTATTTTGTTTATCATATGGATATTAAATTTGAAAGATTGATTATCCATTTTTATACCAGTAATTATCAGACATTGCAACTACAAGTCTATCAAAGAGCCTGTCGCCGTAGTATCTGCGGTTTAGTTTATAGCAAAATTCATCAAGATATAACTGTAAATATTTCCCTTTGATTTTATGATAAATGCCTAATAAAGTTCTTTTTGCATTGCTAATTGCTATATGCACCCAAGGGAGGC
>JAMIIA010000033.1:0-1403 GCA_035913795.1 Bacteroidales bacterium | reverse complement strand
GATTTCTTTGCCAGGTCTCTGACTATTTCCATTTTAGTTACAAGATTATCGTTAGAAGCGGTTTTCTTCATGTTTTTGTCCTTTATCGACTATTGTAATTTGAAAACAGTCAAATTTACGCAGCCATTTCCAAAGTTTGCTGAACAGGCTTACTGGCATTGATTTCGGCAAGTTTTTGCAAAGCAATGTTTTCCATGGCCATATTCAACATAATCTTGCTGCCAAGACCCTTTTTCAGGACAATCTCTTTGATATTGTCAGACATATTGGCAACAGCTTCCGCCTCAAGCGCCGCCCTGGATTCTTCAGAGAGGCTTTCAATATATGCCTGGGCGCGTTTCTTGTTTTCTTCCTGCTCTTTGCGGCGTTTTTGCTCTACAGCTTCACTGTGAGCAATTTCCTGTGCCTTCATGGCTTCCTGAGCGACAACCTGTCTGGCGGCTTCTTCGTCTTCCTGCATTGCAAGGCCATAATCATTCTGCAAAGCTTTCAAAAGATAGGGCCGGTAATTGCTTTTTGCGTTTTTGTTGGTATAGCGGATGTTCCGGGCCACATAATCAGCACCGCGCATTTCATAAAAGGCTATAACAGGCTCAAGAATGGTTTTTTGTGATCGGCGCGGCTCTGGAAGAAGATTTATTAAAACAGTGATTTCAGGCTTGTCTGGAATTATGAAAGATTCATTTTCCGGCTGATGAAACGGTAATAAGGTTTTCGTGGCAACTGTTTTCTTGAAACAAAGAACGGTTTGACCACGGTCTATTTTTCGGGTTTCAAGCAGAAATTTTGTATCAGAGCATTTGTTAATGCGATTTATGGCGGTTTTGATCTTGGGAACGATGTGAGCAGGATAGCGCTCTTTCATCGGGATCTTTTCAGCCATTTTTGCAGCACTGATTTCCCAGGTATCTCGGCCATAAAAAGACTTGCAAAGGATTTCATACAATCTGGTTGCAAGCGGTGAGCGCAGTCTTTTGAACTCAGCAAAGTTGATATATTTGAAGAAGCCTTTTCCAAGCATCATTTTGATAAAGGATGGAGAAAAAGTAACTTTCAGTTCCTTTGTTTTTTCATGTATAGACCAGGAATCAATAATACCGAAGTTGATGGCGCTATATGCTTCACCGTCATAAAAAGTGCCAACGAACTTTATACCAACCATTTTCCAGCGTTCCAAACTATCTTCTAAACGGTTATACCATTGGGCATTAACAGCCAGACCACAATCTCGAAGAATTTGATAACGTGTTAAAGAAAGCTCCTGGCCATAATTTTGGCGCTGGCTTTGCATCAAAAGGTATAACAAAAAGATCGCATCAGTCTTAACAGGTGCTTTATAACCCGCTTTATAAACATAACCCTCTCGATCTTTCCAAATCATGCCCTGTTCGTTGTTTGATGCA